>CAYSED010000038.1:0-21555 GCA_964429935.1 uncultured Hyphomonadaceae bacterium | reverse complement strand
TCGGGCCCGCGCATGACCGAGATAAACCCGGCAATCGCGGTCCGCCGGTCCGCGAGCACCATTTCGGCGAGCCGGGCAAAGTCCTGCGGCACGTTCGTATCGGCATGCAGGAAACAGAACATGTCTCCGCGTGCCGCCGCCGCCCCGGCATTCATCTGGGCTGCCCGGCCCGCTCCGCCAGCCTGCAAAACGGTCAGGCCGCCGGCTTCGGCAAGCCGGACCGTCGCATCCGACGAACCGCCATCGACGAGGATGATCTCAAGGGGTGGCGGCGACAGGGTTCCGAGAGTCTCTAAAAGCCCCGGCAGGGCTGCCGCTTCATTCAGGGCCGGGATGATGATCGAGAGCGGCATCCCGTTTATTCCAGCGGATCGTCAGGTGCCGTTGACCAGAAAATGCGCATTCAGGAGCGCCACGGGCTTCTCGCGCTCCCCCTGCCAGGCTTCGCAGCGCACATTGGCGATCCGTCGGCCAAGCTTCGTCACCTCCGCGCGGGCATAGAGGTCTTCAGCCTTGCCCGAGCGAAGATAGTCGATCGTCAGGTTGATCGGCTTCGGCGGATGCTCGATCTCGGCATGGAGGTAAACCTCGGCTATGGCGGCCAATTCGAGAAAGGCGCCGATGGCCCCGCCATGCAGCGCCTCGATGGCGACATTCCCGATCAGCCGCTCATGAAAGGGCATGACCGCCGTCAATTCGTTGCCATGCAGGTCATAGCGCATGCCGAGGGTCCGGGCGAACGGGACGCGGGCGGTGAACGCTTGCAGGGCTTCGGCGCGGGTCATGCCGGGCTCCCGTCCGCTTTCATGTGCGGTGACAGGCCGCTTTTCCACTGGGTCGGATCATTGAGGGCGAAGGCGCCCGCCGCCGTGGCGATCACCCGGTCGCGGGTCTCGTGATAGGCCCAGGCCCGCGTGAACGCGACGGTCTTGGTCACATGGTAGCATTCCGCCTCGCCGATGATCTCGCGGCCCTTCTCGGCCGGGCGCATATAGTCGATCCTGAGGTCGAGCGTCGCGCAGGACTTGAACTCGTCGAGCGCGGCGACCGTGGCGGCCCCGCAGAGATTGTCGAGCAGCGACGTGATGACCCCGCCATGGACGACGCCGGTGTCCGGGTCGCCGACGAGATGTTCGCTCCACGGCACGGCCCCGAAAATGCGTCCGCGCTCCAGCGCCGTGATCCGGAAGCCGAGCGCCTGGCCCCAGGGCACCGCGTCCATCATCTTCGCGGCATAGGCTTTCATGGTCGCAAAATGGGGCGGAACCTCGTCTTCGCTCATCCCCCTTGTCCTTTCTGCGCCTCTTCCAGACCACCATTAGTCGCGGCATGCTGCGCCGAGGTCAATTCCTGTCTCGCTGGCAGCGTCTCAGGTTGAGTATGGATGCGCGCGCTCGGGCGAAAACCGGCCCATTGCGCCATCGACTGAAAGGACGGTTGTTGGCCCTTTATTGCCCGTAGCCTTCAAAGTCGCGATGACTGCTTTCGGCGTCAAAGGAGCCGTTCCGACTTGCAGAGATGAAGTGCAATGCTACGATTCCCTCTTAACGGGCCGGAGCTTGAATCATGATCAAACTCAATCTTGCATCCATACCTCCGGTATTCGCCTTACTCTGCATCTTCGGTTTCCCTTTTATCGTCGCATGTAGTCCCAAGAAAGTTGAAGTGCCGAGTGCGCCGGTTGAACTCAACAATGGACCGGAATGTTCTTCCATTGAGTCATGTATCGTCATCCTAAAGACGTACGAGATCGACTTTTCCAAAGAGGACAAAAATCCTCGAAGCTCCGGGATCGTCTTGGACCATGTAGGAAACGCATCGCACTTCTTCAGATCTCAAGAGTCACACGCGATCGATGCACTGGTTCCACTTCTCAGTGATCCGAATTCAGAAATTCGTCGACGCGCAGGTTATGCAATTCATCAAGTTCCAGAGATTCCACCCGATTATGTCGGGGTTCTTATTGCGGCTCATAAGGAAGGGGTGCCTTGGTTAGAGGTTCCCATTGGTCGAACGGGACAGCAAGTGGCACTTGAGTTTCTTTGGTTGGAGTTCCTATACGATCCTCGATCCATTACAGGATATCAAGCGATGGCTGGATTGGGGCTTTTTGGTCAAGCCGCTTTCCCGTTGATCGAAGGCGCAATATCGCGTTGTAAAAACGACCCCGCAGCCTACGTCTGCATCGGACTTGTTGAGCTCTCCGAGAACATACCGTCTTTTCCAAAAAGTGCATTGCCGCTATTCGAAGAGTTGTCCGAAAATCAATCTCTTGAACTGAGCGAATTCGAGAGAGAAAAAGCAATGTTTGCAGTCAATCGTCTCCAGAAACAGTAGACCAAATCAGACGGAGACTAACGACTGCTTTTGCGCCCGAAGTTGCCGTTAGGAATGTTTCATCGAATGACCACTTTCGGCGAACATCTGCCTGTCAAGATACAGCCGTCAGGGAGCAAGCACTGCTTATATCCAACCGTTCAACCGATCCCAACCGAGGCGCTACGCTCCCGTTCATGAAATTGACGCTATCGTCACGTTCGCTCAGGATAGCGGGCCCGAAACAGGCCGGGCAGCAGGAGACCGACCCCCATGGCCAATACAAGCCGCACCGGCCAGACGGTCTGCATCATCGGTGCGGGCTGTTCCGGCTTCACCATGGCCAAGCGCCTGAAGGATGCGGGCATCGCCTATGACTGTTTCGAGGCGTCGGACGACATAGGCGGCAACTGGTATTACAAGAACCCGAACGGGCTTTCCTCCTGCTATGAGAGCCTGCATATCGACACGTCCAGGTTCCGCCTCGCCTTCGAGGATTTCCCGGTGCCGGAGGATTGGCCGGACTTTCCGCACCACCGGCAGATCTTCCAGTATTTCCTCGATTATGTGGACCATTTCGGCCTGCGCGAGACGATCACGTTCAAGACAAGCGTCGAGGCGGCCGAGTCGCTCGAAGGCGGGCGCTGGAACGTCAACCTCTCGACCGGCGAGACGCGGACCTATGACGGTCTCATCGTCGCCAATGGCCATCACTGGGACCCGCGCCTGCCCAAGTATCCCGGCACGTTCGACGGCTACCAGGCCCACTCGCACCATTACCGGGACCCGTTCGCGCCTTATGATTTTCGCGGCAAGCGCGTGCTCATTGTCGGGGCGGGCAACTCGGCCATGGACATCTCGTCAGAGCTTTCGCAGAAGCCCCTCGCGCGGCAGCTGTTCATCTCGATGCGCCGGGGCGTCTGGGTCCTGCCGAAATACCTGAACGGCCAGCCCGCCGACAAGGCCGTCCTGCCATCATGGATGCCGACCGGGATCGGCCGGGCGCTGGCCCGCAGCGCGATCAGGAAAGCCATCGGACGCATGGAGGATTATGGCCTGCCCGAACCGGACCATGCGCCTCTGTCCGGGCATCCCTCGGTTTCGGGAGAATTTTTGACCCGCGTCGGTTGCGGCGACATCCTGCCCAAGGGGGCCATCGACCGGCTCGACGGCGACGGCGTCGTCTTTGCCGATGGCAGCCGGGAGGCCATCGACGCCATCGTCTGGGCGACGGGATACAATGTGTCTTTCCCGTTCTTCGACACGCCGGAGCTGACACCGCAGGACAACCGCTTCCCGCTGTTCAAGCGCATCGTGAAGCCAGGCTTCGACACGCTGTTCTTCCTTGGTCTTGCCCAGCCCTTGCCGACGCTCGTCAATTTCGCCGAGCAGCAGTCAAAACTCGTCGCCGCATGCCTGCAAGGCCGATATTCACTGCCGCCGCGCAACGAAATGGAAGCGATTATCGTCGAAGACGAGAAGACGCATATCGGACATTTCTATGAGAGCGCCCGCCACACGATGCAGGTTGATTTCAATCTCTACGTCTCCGATCTGAAAAAGGAGCTTGCCCGCGGCGAAAAGCGGGCAAAAGCGTCGGCAGTGGCCTGAACGGGCCTTGTTGGCCCCCTTGTAGAGTGGAGTTCGGTAATCCATGCGCAGCGTCTGCCTCTATATGCTGTTTGCTGCTGTGCTGGCCGCCTGCGCGACACCCCCATCCCGTGCGGTCCCGGGTCCCGGCCCGGTAAGGCCGGGTCCGGTCAGTCAGGGACCGATCGGGCCGACCGCTAGTCCGCCGGCGCTCGCCTTCGTTCCCGATGAAGCTTTCTATCTCTGCGACGGGCTGCGGGTCAGCAATGCCCCCGCCAGCGACCGCTACGGGCGGGTCGTCCGCTATGCCCGGCTCGTCGTCCATGATGACCGGCTGGCCCTTGCGCCTGTCCCGATCAATGGCGGCTGCCTCAGCTCCGGCGTCGGCCCCCGCAATGGCCGCCTCCACAAGGCCCTCGACATCAGCGCACCGCAAGGCACCTGGGTCTATGCCGGCGCGCCGGGCATTGTCCTCGAAGCGGGCTGGGGCGGCGGCTATGGCTATTATGTCCTCGTCGATCACGGACATGACCTCTTCACCCGCTATGCCCATCTCAGCAGCTTTGCCGAGGGCATGCGCGTCGGGCTTCCGGTTGCCTTTGGCCTGCCGCTCGGCCAAGTCGGCATGACATCGTCGCAGCGCATCACCGGGCCGCACCTGCATTATGAAGTCCTGGTCGGCGATTACGGCACGCCGCGCCGGTCCTTTGCCCTGAAGCCGGTCGACCCGTTCACCTTTCCGCCATACTTGCCGCCCCCCGAAACGGGCGCTGGCACATCCGGCGGGAGTTGATGGCGCCCGCCTGTTCTGGCAGTTTTCCGGCTTTGAAGGGGGGTGCCCGAATGATCCGATTGTTCTTTGTCCTGCCGATGCTTGCCGTCCTCGCCTCCTGTGCCGGATGGCAGGCGCTGAATGCCGACACGATGGGGCCGCAGGACGCGAGGGTCCGCGTCTCGGAGGCGAAGGACCGCAAGGCCCCGACGCCATGGCAGAAGGCCCGGTTCGGACGGCTGGCCGAGCTTGTCGGCCAGACCTACAAGAGCGAGCCTGCCGAAGCTGACAGCGCGGAGCCCTCGGACATCGCGACCTGGGACTGGGCGCTTGGCGGCCAGGCCATTTCGTCGGTGCATGCCCTTGAGGACGGCTCCTATGGCGGCGAATCGCTGATCTATTTCGACAACGAGACCGGCGGCCTAGCCTATGTCTATGTCACCACCGCCGGGTTCCGGACCGAAGGCACCTATCGGTTGAACGAGGACGGGTCGTGGGTCGCCGAGGAAGACGTGATCGGCCACGAGAGCATCACGAAAGTGCGCAGCAGCGGCCGCCTGCGCGCCGACGGCGTGCTTGCGGGCAGTTCGGAATATTTCCGGAACGGCGAATGGGTGCCCGGGCGCAATGCGCTCTATCGCCCTGTCACAGGCATCGCTCCCGCCTTTGCCGACCCGGAAAGTTCCGGCTGATCTTTCCGCATCAACAGCAATAAAGTTGACGCCCCGTCATTTTTGTAGCTTGATGGGCAGCGAGGGAGCTTGAGACATGGACGTTCTGGCAAAGACGCTGCCTGCCGGGAAGCGCGCCCGCGCCAAGGCGGCAAACCGCCAATCGATCCTCGAGGCTGCGCGCGCCGTCTTCGCTCGCATCGGCTATGAGGCGACGACCGTGCGCGACATCATCCGGGAGACCGACCTCGCCGCCGGGACCTTCTACAATTACTTCCGATCCAAAGAAGAAGTGTTCGAGGCGCTCGCCGACGAATCGACCCGCCGCTTCCGTCCGCGCCTGACCGAGGTCCGCGCCCGGGCGGCCAGCTTCGAGAGCTTCATCGAGGGGGCCTACCGGGCCTATTTCGAGTTCCTCGCCGAAGAGAATCTCGAAGCCATAGGCCTCGGCGCGCCTCACACGGGCCTGATCGGGGTCCGCGCCGACACGCCGGAGATGCAGGCCGTTTTCGAGGAGATTCGCGCCGACATCGAGCGCATGCTCGCCGGCCAGGCGACGCGCGAGCTGGACACGGTCTATCTCACCGCAGCCGCCATCGGCATCGCCCGCGAGATCGGCGACCACATGCTCGACCGCCGCCCAGTCGATGTCGAAGGCGCGACCCGCTTCGCCGCGACGCAGTTGATCGCGGGACTTGGCGGCATGCTGGCGCGGGCCTAAACCTGTCCCTTGATGGTCGTCGACCTGATGTCCGGGGAACCTGCATGAGCCTTCAGACCCGCATTGCCAAGCTCCTGCTGAAGCTGCCGCCCGCCTGGCTCGTCAGGCTGTCGGGCGGAGCACCGATCATGATCGGCGGCCGCACGATGGACCCGCACATGCAGTTCGTCGTCCACGGCGCATCCCGCCAGCCTGGCCTGTCGACCCTGTCGCCCGAAGAGGCCCGGCGCGTCTCGGACGAGGCGATTGCCGCCCTCGCGCCGCCACCCGAGCCGGGCGTTGCGTCCCGCGACTTCATGCTAAAAGCTCCGAAGCGGGAGATTCCCGTCCGGCTCTACCAGCCCGGCACGCAGGATCCGGCCCGGCCGCTGATGGTCTACCTGCACATGGGCGGCGGTGTGATCGGCGGGCTCGAAACCAGCCATGCCTTCTGCGCCTTGCTGGCGAGCCGGACGCGGGCGCCGGTCCTCTCGGTCGACTACCGCCTTGCGCCGGAGCACAAGTTTCCCGCCGGGCTCGAGGATGGCCTCTTTGCCTATGAATGGGCCCTGAGACATGCCGCGGAGTTCGGCGCACCCGCCGGGGAAGCCTCCGTCGGCGGTGACAGCATGGGCGGCAATTTCGCCGCCGTCATCGCGCAGGAAATGCGCCGCAACGACATGCCCCTGCCGTCCCTGCAGCTGATGATCTACCCGGCGACCGATCTGGCACGCGACTATCCGTCCCGGACGCTGTTCGGCGACGTCTACCCCCTGCAGACCAAAACCATGGACTGGTTCATGGCGCATTATCTCCACGAGGAAGACGACCGCGCCGACCCCCGCATCTCGCCCTGCCAGGAGCCACGCCTCGACGGCCTGCCGCCAGCGATCATCGTGACGGCGGGTTTCGACCCTCTGGTTGACGAGGGTGCCGCCTATGCGCGTCATCTCGAAGAAGCGGGCGTCCCGGTCGATCATTCGTGCCATGACAGCCTCGTGCACGGCTTCACGGCCTTCATGGGCGTCTCGCCAGCCGCCCGGGCTGCCTGCGAGGACATCGCGGCCCGTGTCGCGCGCGCTTACGCAGAGGGCATCCGGGACGCCGCCCCGTGAAAGCCTTCGTCTGCCATGCCCTCGGCGATGACCTGTCCGGAACCGGGATCGCCGAGATCGCCTTGCCCGAACCCGGCCCCGGCGAAGTTCGGCTGAAAGTCGAGGCGGCGAGCGTCAATTATCCGGACATCCTGATGTGCCAGGGCAAATACCAGATGAAGCCCGCTTTGCCCTTTGTGCCGGGCATGGACATGGCCGGCATCGTCGATGCGGTCGGCGACAATGTGCCCGGCTTCCAGCCAGGCGATGCGGTCGTTGGCGGGGCGAGGCTTGGCGCCTTCGCGGAATATGCGACTGCCCCGGCGGCCGGGCTTCAGCCGAAGCCCGACAATATGAGCTTTGCGGAAGCCGCCGCCTATCCGGCTGCCTATCTCACCGCCTATGTCGCGCTCGTCCGGCGGGCGCAACTGAAGCCAGGCGAGACGCTGCTCGTACATGGCGCGAGCGGCGGGGTTGGCCTTGCGGCGGTACAGGTCGGCAAGCTCCTCGGCGCGCACGTCATTGCCACTTCTGCCAGCGATGCCAAGCTCGACACGGTCATTGCCTGCGGGGCGGACCACGGCCTCAACGTCGCGCAGGGCTTTCGCGAACGGGTCAGGGCACTCACCGGCGGGCGAGGGGCCGACGTCATCTTCGACCCGGTCGGCGGCGACGTCTTCGACGAGAGCGTGCGCTGCATCGCCTTTGACGGGCGGCTCTGCGTCATCGGGTTCATGTCCGGACGGATGGCCGACCTGCCGACGAACATGGCCCTGATTAAGGGCTTCTCGCTCCTCGGCGTGCGGGCCGGGGAATATGGCCGGCAGTTTCCGGAGCGCGGGCGTGAAAACATCGAGGCGATCTGGGCCTGGGCCCGCGAGGGCCGGATCCGTCCGCATGTCCACGCCGAGTTGCCGCTCGCCGAGACGCGGCGTGCCATGGCGCTTCTGGAGGCCCGGCAAGTCGTCGGCAAGGTGATCGTCAGGCCGGGTGCGGCCTAGTTTTCTTCCCGGTCATACTTCGCCCGCACTGCGTCGGACAGCGCGACCGCGTCATAGGCATTCTCGGCATTGCTGGGCATGGCGTCGTAATGAACAATGATCTCGAGCGACTGGGTCACGACCGGACGGAGGTTCTCTGGGCGCTCAATGTCCGTGACGCCGGGCTCGGGCCGGGCGGATGTCGTGCAGCCGAGCAGGCCGCAATCTGCCGTCTGCGCCACGCGCTGTCCGAACGGGTCGCGCTCGAAGGATGTCCTCGGTTCGGTCGCCGTGCGCGCATAGTCCGTCACGACCTCGAACCAGCCGCCGCCCTTCTGCAGGGTTACCGTTGCGGCCCGGAGGAGCGCGAGGTCATAGACATCCTCCGCGCTCTGCCCTGGAGAGCCGCGATAGATCACCGAGTAGCGGTCGTCCGGTGCCCGTGCGGACGGGTCGGCCGCCTCGCTCGCGGCCACGGGCGGCGCCGCGTACGGATCGGCAAGGCACCCGGCCAGAAAGCCGAGGGCCGCGAAGGCGAGGGCGCGTGGCAGGCTTGGCATCGGAATTTCCTTTCACTGAGGGCAGAGCAGGCAATCGGCGTGGCGCGGTGCCGGTCACACGGTACGTCTGGCCTTGTCCTTGTCGTTCGTCGCCATGATGGCTTCCTTCGCGGCCTGCCATTCCTGGTCCCCCCAGCTCGCGAGGGCGCTGAAATTGCCGCCGGACGCATTGTACATGGCCCCGTCAATCGCAATCGTCTGCCCGTTGATATAATCCGCCCCCGGACCCATCAGGAGGACGGCAAGGTTCACAAGCTCGTGCATCTCGCCAATCCGGCCCATCGGATTGGTGCCGTCCCGGTTCATGTCCTCGGTCGTTTCGGCCTGCGGCGCGAGCCGCTTGGTCATGCCCTCGGTCGGGAACGGGCCGGGCGCGATGGCGTTGAACCGCAGGCCATGGCGGCCCCATTCGACGGCGAGGCTCTGGGTCATGATATTGATCCCCGCCTTGGACATGGCCGAGGGCACCACGAACGGCCCGCCATTCCATATCCAGGTCGTCAGGATCGACAGGACATTGCCGCGCCGCTTCTCGCGGATCCATCGCGTGCCGATGTCATGGGTCATGTAGAACGTGCCGCGGAAGACGATATTGGCAATCGCGTCAAATCCCCGGATCGAGAGGTCTTCGGTCCGCGAAATGAAGTTACCGGCGGCATTGTTGACGAGTCCGGTCAGCGGCCCGTGCCGGTTCCAGATCGCATCATTCATGTCGGTGATCGCCTCGGCGACCCGAATGTCGCAGGCGTGCGGCACGACCTTGCCGCCATGAGACGCCATCAGGGCATCCGCCGTCTCCTCGCACACCCCGCCGCGCCGCCCGCAGATGTGCACTTCGGCCCCGAGTTTCAGGAAGCCTTCGGCCATTTCCTTGCCGAGCCCTGTCCCGCCGCCGGTCACGAGAATGCGCTCGCCGTCCAGAAGCCCGTCGCGAAACATGAGTTTGCCGGTATCCATGGCGCATTGCCCCTTTTCCGTCTGGTCCAGCATAGGCGCGCTCTGCCCGGAACGACAGGGCGCTTGCCCGAACATTACGTTTATTTTCGGAACGGCAATGTTGCGAGCCGCCACAGGATCCAGATCGGCAGGACGATGCTGGCACCGGTCAGCGCAGGCTTCCAGAAATTCGCCAGCGCCCAGCGCGCCGCGCCGATCAGGTTGCGCAGGAACTCGCCGATGGCCGATGTGGCATCAAATCCCGGTGCTGCCGGGTCGAACTGCATGGCCAGCATGACGAAACCGACAAGCACGCAGGTTAGAACGAGCTTCGCGCCGCCCCAGACCGAGAGACCGAACAGGCGAAGCAGCAAGGGCCGTTTCGGGGCTGCGGGCCTTTTTTTCCAGAACTGCCAGCCCGGAGAAGGTCTTGCCGTTTCCTCGCTTGTGTCTGGAGACGTGTCGGTCATGCCCGGCATATAGGTCGCGCCCATGGTCCGCGAAAGGGCGGGCCCGGGCGCGTCCGGCGTTGCCATTCCCGGCAAACCCGCCCTAGCTGCGGCCCATGACTGCCAACCGGTTCGATGCCCTGCGCCTCGCCTTTGCCGCCCTTGTGGCGGCCTATCACGTCGTCGCGCTGCCCGGGCTCGATCCGTCGGGGCAGCTCGAGGCCTCGCTCGCAACCCTTGCCGAACTGTCGATCCAGGGCTTCTTCATCCTGTCGGGCCTGCTCGTTTACGGATCATGGGAAAGGTCCGCCACAGTCGGCGACTATGCCGGCAAGCGCCTGCGGCGGCTCTATCCGGCCTATGTTGTCGTCATCCTCGTTCCGGCCCTGATCGCCCTCGTGCTTGGCGGGGCAATACCGGACGTCCTGCGCTATCTCGCAGCCAATCTCGCCTTCCTCAATTTCCTCGAGCCTTCCTTGCCGGGCCTGTTCGCTGGCCATCGTTTCGAGGCCGTGAACGGGGCGCTCTGGACCCTGAAGATCGAGGTCATGTTCTACGCCCTGCTCCTCGTGCTCGGGCCATGCCTTCGCCGACTTGGCCGGCGAGGCATGCGACCGGTCGTGGCGGCCCTTGGGCTCCTCTATCTGGGCGGCGAGGCGTGGCGCAACCTCCTCGCCTCGCAGGCGGCAGAACTGGGTGAGCCCCTGCTTGCCATGTTCGCCCGCCAGCTTCCCGGCCAGATGGCTTTCTTTGCCTGCGGCATCGCGCTCTGGATCTGGCAGGACCGGATCCGGGCGCGGATCGGTGCGACCGGGCGCGCAGGGCTTGCCGTGCTGGCCGCGAGCTTCGTCATCCCGGGCCTCGAGCCATTGCGCCCTGCGGCGCTCGCCGCGCTCGTCGCCTGGGCCGGCTGGGCGAGGGGGCCCGGCCTGCCAGCCGCCCGCTTCGGCGACATCTCCTACGGACTCTACATCTGCCATTTCCCGATCATTCAGGCGGTCCTCGCCGCCGGACTGTTCGCGGCAAGCCCGTGGCTCGGCATCGCGGCCAGTGCCGCGGCAACGCTCGCGGCGAGCCTTGCCCTCTGGCACCTTGTCGAGCGTCCATCCTTGCGAGCCGACAGCCATTACCGCCGCCGGTCCGGCTGACGCGCGCCATGTCGCGGGCTCAGCTCGCCTTCCGGGTCAGCCTGACATCCCTCTCGTCATCGGCGACGCGGAGGATGCGCCGCGTCCGCCCCGAGCACCCTGCGCGCCCTGCATCAGCCGCCGAAAGATGAGCCAGGCGATGAAGGCAAGCGTGATCCAGCCGAAATAGCCAAAGCCGGTCCGCGTCCAGTTATTGACGATGATCCCGGTCAGGCCCCAGCCCGCCGCAGCATAGAACCACCACGACCGGCTGATCCGGTTCTTGAACCACCATGTCGCGATGCTGACCGCCGCGATCACGCTCCAGAAGGCGATCCACTCGGAATCGGTCGGCCCCTGTCCGAGCACATGGCGGCCGGCACGCGGCAGGGATATGGCCGTCGCGACGGTCAGCCAGCCGGCCAGCAGTCCGGTCAGGCTCTCGCCCAGATGGCGCTCCAGGCCCGATACGCTGTCCCGAAGCCGGTCGAAAGACCAGGCTCCCCGCCATGTCGCGGCCAGGATCGGCGCGATGAGAAGCGCGTCCAGCACCGGATGTCCGATGGCCTGCGTGGATACCATCCAGGCCGTGTTCAGTAAGCCGACCAGTACGAGGGGCCCGGCTAGGCTTTGCGCAAGGGCACTATCCCGGCGCAGCGCGTATATGGCGAAGGCGAGGTAGAGCGTGAAGATGACGCCCCAGATCGCGAAGAACGGTCCCGGCGGCAGTTCGGGCGGTATGCCGCCCGCCGTCGCCCGGTCGCCGATCGGAACGCCCCAGCCGAGCGCGCGCGGAAGATATCCGGCAAGCACCTGCAAGGCCGCCACCGGCAGGAGGGCATAACGCGCAAGCGTGCTCGAAGCCTCTGTCATGACGGCTTCACCAGAAAGGCATGCAGGTTGTCATTCGTGTAGCGGGTGAGGCGGTTCTTGAGCTCGAACCGGAAGCCGCAAGCCGTTGCCATCGCCTTCAGGCCCGCAATGTCAAAATAATTGAGATGGTCCGGGAACCGGAAGCCGCACCAGTCGATGCCCCGGACAACCCGGTTCACCGTCGCGAAGTTCGGCACTTTCACATAGATCGCCCCGCCCGGCCTAAGTGCCCTGAAGCTGGCATCGAGCACTTCGCGCGGCTGCATCTCGTGCTCGAGATAGGACCGCATGATGATGCCGTCGAAGAAGCCCTCATTGAATTGCGAGAGCCCCTCAAGCGCCGGGGCGTGGACGACACGGCCGCCGCTGGCGCGCATCTCGGCATCGGCCGTTTCGGCAGCGGCTTTCTCGATCTCGATCCCGAACGGCACGTAGCGCCCAGGGATCCGGTTTGCCCGCCCGCAGCCGACATCAAGCACGCGCCCCGATGGCACTTTCTGCGCCAGATAGTCCCATTCATTGTCCCGCAGCATATGCAGCCGCCAGCGCGTTGCCTCGTCGAGCCAGGCGACGAAGGGTTCCTTCTCCTTGCGCCTTGTCCGCTCCTTGCGGAACTGCCCGGTCCAGGCGAGCTCTTCGGACAGCGCCTCATAGCGCGGCGCTTCGCTCAGGTACACAAATCCGCAAGGCTTGCATCGCACGGTCGACCAGCCCGCGCGGCTATAGGCATCGAGCCGGTCATGCTCGCCGGACGCACAAGTCGGGCAGGACCGCGCGATCCGCCCGGGCGCTGGCGAGGGGCTCGCATCTGATAGTGCCGCAACAGGCTGGTTCATGAACCGGTTTCAACATGCTTTGCAAAAAAGGTCCAATCAAGCGCGCGCACGTCACCGGACTATGTTATGAACGAGTCGGGCAAGACGACGATGCGACGGTTCGCACGCGGGCGGCGAGGGTCTTTCGACAGGGGAGACCGCAATGCACACGAAATTCCTGCTTCTAGGCGCCGCCACGCTCGCGCTTGCCGGAGGGGCGACCTTTGTCGCACCTTTCAGCCAGTCCGGTCCGGACGGCGCGTTTCTCGATCCGAAGCTCCTGAACCGGAGCCTCTGCACGAGCGCAGACCCTGCGCGGTCGCGCCGGGCCGCCTTCATCCGCCTTGGACAGGCCGTCGCGCAGACGCCCGACCTGGTCGCCGCCGCCGGGGCGGTCGCGCCGTCCTCGCTCGCGCTCATGTCCTATGCGGTATCGACGGATGTTCCGGAGGCGCAGGACGCGTTCAATCGCGGCCTCGCCTATACGTTCAACTTCAACCATGGCGCGGCGATCAATGCCTTCCGCGCTGCCCAGGCCGCCGATCCGGACTGCGCCATGTGCTATTGGGGCGAAGCCTATGCCTTCGGCCCGAACATCAATGCCATGCAGATGGATGACGCTGCGGTCGAGGCCGCCTGGTCGGCCTTGCAGAAGGCCATGGCGCGGACCGCCGGTGCCAGCGAGACTGAGGCAGCTCTCATTCGGGCGCTGTCGGCACGCTATTCGCCAACGCCTTTGCCGGACCGGTCGCATCTCGACATTGCCTATGCCGATGCCATGGACCCGGTCGCACGCCAGTTTCCCGAAGATGACCTTGTCGCGGTTCTTGCCGCCGAGGCGAACATGGACACCCAGCCCTGGGCCTATTGGGACGCGACCGGACGCATGCCAGTCGGCCGCACGGCCCGCACGATCGAGCTCATCGAGACCGTCATTGCCCGCCGCCCCGACTATTCCCCGGCCATCCATCTCTACATTCACAGCACCGAGGCTTCGACCGATCCCTACCGCGCCGCCGCCCATGCCGAACGCATGGCGGAGCTGACCCCGGAGCTTGGCCACCTGACGCACATGCCGTCGCACACCTGGGTCGTGATCGGACGCTGGAAGGAATCGCTTGAAGCCAATCTCCAGGCGATTGCCGCCGATGCCGCCTTCATCGACACCAACGAGACAAGCCCGCTCTACGAATACGGCTATTACACCCACAATCTCCATTTTGCCGTGACATCGGCGCAGATGGGCGGTGACGGGGCAACGGCCCTCGAAATGTCCCGCCGGCTCGATGCCAAGCTGCCCATCGCCTTTGCCGCCGAGCAGGCCTGGGTCCAGCCGATCAAGGCCGCGCCCTATCATGCCATGGTCCAGTTTGCCCCGCCGGAAGATATTCTCGCCTTGCCGGACCCGGGCGATGCCCTGCCATTCCTGAAGGCCAACTGGCATTATGCCAGGGGCGAGGCTCAGGCCCGCCTCGGGGCCCTTGATGAGGCAAGGGCGGAGGTCGCTGCCATTGCGGCCATGCAGGCTGACACGTCGAACGGCCTGCCTGAAGCCGAGGCGGCAGGACTTCCAGTCACCGCCATTCTCGATACCGCGCGCCTCACGGTGCTCGCCCGCATCGCGGCGGCCGAGGGTGATTTCGGCAAGGCGGTCGCCCTCATGGAGGAAGCCGTCGCGGCACAGGACAGCATGCCCTATTTCGAGCCGCCTTACTGGTACTATCCAGCCCGCCAGACCCTCGGCGCCATGGTGCTGAGGGGCGGCGATCCGGAACGTGCCGAACGCATCTTCCTCGACACGCTCGTCAAGTCGCCGAACAATGCCTATGCCTATTACGGACTCGCCGAAGCGTTCGGGGCCCAGGGCGACCGTCGCGGCAAGCGCCTCGCCCGCAGCCTCTACAAGGAGGCCTGGCTTGGCGGCCGGGGTACGTCGCCTTCGCTCGACCGGCTTTAAGGAAGCATCGCTTCCAGCGTCTCGATCCGGTCGGCTTCGGCGGTCGGCTTGTCCCAGCGGATGCGGTTGATGCGCGGGAAGCGCATGGCTATGCCGGACTTGTGCCGTGCCGAGCGCTGCAGGCCCTCGAACGCGACTTCGAGCACGAGCCCGGCTTCCATTGTGGCCGTGACGGAACGGACCGGCCCGAACCGGTCAATCGTGTTCTCGCGCACGAACCGGTCAAGCTCCTTCAGCTCCTCGTCGGTAAAGCCGAAATAGGCCTTGCCGACGGGTGCAAGCTCGACGGTTCCATCGGCCTCCCGCCAGACGCCGAAGGTGAAATCCGAATAGAGGCTCGACCGCCGCCCGTGTCCGCGCTGGGCATACATAAGCACTGCATCGATGACGAACGGATCGCGCTTCCACTTGAACCAGCGCCCTTTCGGCCGGCCGATCTCGTAGACCGAGTCCCAGCGCTTCAGCATCAGCCCCTCGATCTCGGGCGAGGGCGGCGCGGCCCGCGCCGCTTCGAGGCTGGCAAGATCGCTGAACGCCACCAGCTCCGATAGGTCGATCCGCTCGCTGGCCAGCCGCTGCAGGAAGGCTTCCAGCCGGTCCCGGCGTTCCCGGAAGGCGAGGCCGCGCAGGTCCTCGCCGCCCTCCTGAAGCAGGTCATAGGCGCGCAGGAAAGCCGGACGCTCAGCGATCACGGATTTGGAGACGGTCTTTCGGTTCAGCCGCTGCTGCAGGTCATTGAACGGCGCAGCGGAGCCGTCTGCCCGCCGGACGAGCAATTCCCCGTCGAGCGCGCCCTCGAACCCCATCGCGGCGATCACGTCCGGGAACGTGTGGGATATGTCCTCGCCGGTTCGGGTATAGAGCCGCCGCTCGCCCGCCTCGGCCACGGCCTGCACGCGGATGCCGTCCCACTTCCATTCGGCGGCAAAGGTCTCCGGCGCGATCAGGGCAGGGTCCACGGCATCCGGATTGTCGCGGTCGGCCTTGGGAACAAGCGGATGGGCGAGCATGACGGGCCGGAACGCGGCCACGATGTTCGGGGCAGGCTTCCCGCTTGCGCCCGACAGCCAGGCGAACAGGCTCTCATAAGGCGGCGCGAGACCGTGCCAGATCTCTTCGATTTCGGTCACGTCCACGCTGCCCGTCTCGGCAAGGGCCAGCTTGGCAAGCCGGGCCGAGACGCCGATCCTCAGCCCGCCAGTGACGAGCTTCAGGAGCGCCCAGCGACCGGTTGCGTCGAGTTCGCCGAGCCAGCGCTCGACCAGCCGCTCGCCCTCGGCCCGGCTGGCAGCGGAGAGCTGATCGACAATGTCTTCGAGGGTCGGGGGGCGGTTGGCACCATGCGCGTCTGGCCAGACAAGGCTCACGGTCTCGGCAAGGTCGCCGATATAATCATACGACATGGCAAACAGCACCGGGTCCATCCGCGCCTCCGCGAGGCGGCGGACCGAACCGGCCTTGACGGCCTTGAGGTCGAGGTTGCCGGTCAGGGCCGCGAGGGCCCATCCGCGTGCCGGGTCCGGCGTTTCGGCAAAATAGGTCGCCATCAGGCGTAGCTTTCCGTTGCGCGACGGTGTCAGAACAAGGCGTTCAAGAAGCGTGGAAAAGGCCTGCATGGGCCGAGACATACAAAGGATTGCGCCAGAATGTCAGAGCCGAAACCGAAAGAGGGCTTTTCGCTTCACGAACGCACCTCGCCCATGACGACGCCCTGGTCGCCCATCTATCGAAAATCGCTCGACCGCGCCGTATATCTTGGCGTCTGGCTGCGGGAGGTTCACTGCAATTCGCGCGGTCTCGTCCATGGCGGATTCATCGCCGCGCTTGCCGACAATACGATGGGATACACGGCCGGAAAGGCGCTCGCCGCCGACGGGCGCGGGATTGGCGGCCTCGTCACGATCAGCCTCGCCGTGGACTATCTCGGCGCCGCCCGCCTTGGCCAGTGGATGAGCTGGGAGCCGGAGCTCCTGAAGGCGACCCGGTCCATTGCCTTCGTCAATGCCATGATCCGCGCCGACGCAGACCCCGTTGCCCGCGCCAGCGCGACGTTCAAGATTCTCGATTGAGGGCTACGCTGCTTGCCGCGCATGGTTCGACTTCGCTCACCATGAGTTCTTCCCGGGACGGGACTCATCCTGAGCTTGTCGAAGGATGAGCGAAGCGCACCAAAGCGAAAGCGCGGCTTTGCGCCTCAGATCCCGCGCTCGTCACCACCCTGCAATTCCTCGAGCTCGCGCAACAGCTCGTCATGCAGGCTCTGCGTGTCGCCGCCGCCGAACACGAACACGCCGGAGGTGAATGTCGTCCCGAACGTCTCGGCGGAGATCACCACCTGTGCCATGCCGGAGAGGAATTCCTCGTCGCTGAGGCTCGCAAGCGGATGGATGAAGACCGACCAGACCATGCCATTGCCGATGGCGTAGCGGGCATCGAGCACGGCGTCGTAATTGGCCTGCAGCAGGCGCTCGTAGATTTCGGGCGGCAGGCCCTCGGCCCTCCCGATCGGCGTCACGATGCGCATCCGGTCGGCATTGGCATCATGGACTACCAGCATGTCGCGCTCCGAAACCCTGAACAGGAACCCGTTCGGGGTGGCTTCCGTCTCGGGGTCCACGGCGGCCAGCAGTTCGCCGAGCCGCTCAGGCGTCATGCCGACTGCAAGCTCGCCGGCCGTAGGCGGCAGGTCATCGGCCTGTGGGAAAGCGACTTGATTCGCGAGCCACAGGGCAGCGAGAAGGCAGAAAGCGAGGCGGACCATGGCGGACCTTTCCCGGTCAGGACTGAAGCCAACCGGCAGGAACGCCGATCAGGCCCCGCTTGTCGAGGCCGGACATGTCCGGCTCGCAGGCTTGTGACCTGGCAGGACCTAGGGCTCGCAGGGCTCGGCTTGCCCGTCGCAAGGGGTTGCCTGCCCGTCCTCGGCAGGCCCGCCAAAGGCCTGGCCAGCCGGTTCGCCCGGTTCGATTGCGGCGTCTTCTGTCCAGAAGTCCTCGCTGATCTGGATCGGGTTGACGGGCTCCAGAGGCGGCGGCGGCGGCACGCGGCGCGCCTCCCGGGTCTCGGCCACCGGCCTGTCGCTGAAGCCCGGAAACTTCACAAGGTCGCACCCTGCCAGCGACACGAGGCCCGCCAGCGCGAGGCCCCCCAACGCGAGGCCCCTTGTCCCAATCCGTATCATTGCGGCCATGCGCCTTGTCTCCTTGTCCACCCGACGTTCCCGCTTGCAGCATGAATTCGGTGTTATCATGGCCGTCAATTCACATTTCGGGCCAGACCGGCGCGCTCAATCCTCGTCATAACCGACAAGACGCAGCGGTTTTGCCCGCCGTCCTTCCAGTTCTGCCCAGCGGCAGAGCGCATCCTCGCGCCCGTGCGTAACCCAGAGCTCTTCGGGGTTCACCTCGCGCACCGTTTCGGTCAGCTCGTCCCAGTCGGCATGGTCCGAAATGACGAGCGGCAGTTCGATGCCGGATTGCTTCGCCCTCTGGCGCACGCTCATCCAGCCGGACGCGAAGGCCTGGACCGGATCGCGGAACCTTGTGCCCCACTTGCCGGCAAAGGCGGACGGCGGGGCGAGCACGATGTGCCCGCGAAACGTCTCGCCCTTCTTCGCAGCCGCGTCGTCCAGCGTTGCGGGCCTGAGGTCGCCGAGCGCAATGCCCGCATCCTCGTAGAGCGCGCAGAGCTTTTCGAGCGCGCCGTGAATATAGATCGGCTGGTCATGCCCGGCGTCGCGCAAGTGCCGGATCACGCGCTGCGCCTTGCCGAGCGAATAGACCCCGACGAGATGCGTTGCTTCGGGAAAGGTCGCGACGCTTTTCAGGAGCTTGCCGATCTCGCCGCCCGTGTCCGGATGACGGAAGACCGGCAGGCCGAAGGTCGCTTCGGAAATGAAGACATGCGTGTTCGGCACCACATCGAACGCCTCGCAGGTCGGGTCGTGCCGGCGCTTGTAGTCGCCGGTGCAGACCATGCGCAGGCCCTTGTAATCGACGATCGCCTGTGCCGAACCGAGTATGTGCCCGGCCGGGGCGAACGACAGGGTCACGCCGTTAACATCGACCGTCTCGCCAAACGGCAAAGCCTGCTGCGCCCTGGCAAAGTTCTCGCCATACCTCACCGCCATGATCGCCAGCGTTGCAGGCGTCGCCAGCACCTGGCCGTGTCCGGCGCGCGCATGGTCGGCATGCCCGTGTGTAATGACGGCCCGCTCCACGGCGCCTCTCACCGGGTCGATGTAGAAATCGCCGACCGGGCAGTAGAGCCCTTTCGGCGTCGGCTGGAGAAGAAGGTCGGGGCGCAGCATCCTCGTCGGGATATAGGCGTCCTGCCGCGATCTTGTCATCTTCGGCTGCAAGAGATGACCGTCATTGCTTGAGGATTGGGCGAACGGGTCTATCCTCCAGCGGTTTGTTGCCAGCGGAGCCGATTGCCATGATGAAACGCCCTCTCTCGCGCCTAGCCTTGCTTGCGGTCGTCGCCTTGCCCGGTCATCTCGCCGCAGCCCAGGAAGGCGGCACCTCGCCGGACATGGACGCTGCCCAGGCCGCCGGCTGGAAGGCCGCCTTCACCTGTTCGGCGACTTTCAATGCCGGGCAGGCGCTCGATGTCATCGAGGCGAACGAGCTCGACGGCATCTATCCGGATTTCCAGGAGGCCTACGAGGCCTTGCCGCCCGCGCGCATCGACCGCGAGGCGCGCACCGTCTCGGTTCGCTGGTCCGAAACCCTGCCGCCGCGATTTGCCATCTGGCGCCAGGGCTTCGGCTGCACGCAGCTTCCCCTGGGCGGCGATCTCGCCATGGCCGCTTACATGCCCCGCTTCACGAACTGGCAGGCAGCCCCCGCGACCGACACGTCGAGCGCCATCGGCTCGAACGTGCTGATTACCCAGAAAACCGACTATTACCAGGTCCTCGACGCGCCGGTCTCGTTCGCTTTTGACGGCTATTCCTATGGCGAGGACACCCGCACGAGCGCCGTGCTCGTCGTCGCCGACGGACAGGTCATTGCCGAGCGCTATGCCCGCGGCATCAACGCGACGACGCCGCAGCGCACATGGTCGGCGGCGAAAAGCCTCACGGCAACCATTATCGGCGCGGCGAACTATCAGGGCCTCTTCGACTACAAGGGCCGCACCGCCCTCGCCGCATGGGAAAGCGCCGGCGACCCGCGCCAGGCGATCACGACCGAACACCTCCTGCACATGGCGAGCGGGCTCGATTCCGGGGCGAGCGGCAACCGCACCGACCGGCTGTATTTCGGCGGCGCGCGCATGGTTGACACGGCGGTACCGTCAGCGCTCGAAGCCGCCCCCGGGGAGCGCTGGAAATATGCCAACAACGACACGCTCATCGCCATGCGGGCCTTCCGCGAGCGCATCAAGGACGACGCGCTCTACCACCGCTTCCCCTATGAGAGCGTTCTCTGGAAGATCGGCGCGTTCCGCACGACGCTCGAGGCCGACTGGAACGGCGATTTCATTTCCTCCAGCCAGGTCTGGACCACGGCGAGAGACCTTGCCCGCCTCGGCCAGCTCTATCTTCAGGACGGGGTCTGGGGCGGCGAGCGGCTCCTGCCGGAAGGCTGGGCTGCCTATGTCTCGACGCCCGCGCCCGTGCAGCCGCCGGACCGGTCAGGCTTCGGCTATGGCGCGCAGTTCTGGCTGTTCGACAATGTCCCCGGCGTCCCGCGCGACACCTATGCCGCGCTCGGCAACCGGGGCCAGCACCTCGTCATCATCCCGTCGCGCAATACCGTAATCGTACGGCGCGGCTATGACCCGAACGGCGGCGACAGTTTCGACATCGCAAAGTTCACCGCCGACATCCTCGCCGCCATGAGCGCCGCCGATGCCGCCCGCGATGAAGCCCAGGCCGCCGCGTCAGCGCGTGAAAACGAAGGGCGCGAACGGGCGAACTAGGCGTTTGGCGAAAACGCCACAGGCGACAAGCGTCGCCCGGCGCTCCTGCGCCGCCCCCTCGGAGCCGTCGGCACTCGCCAACTGGCGTGAGCGAAAAATAGCGACGACCGATTCCGTCAAAGACGGAAACGGTCTGAGCCGGTTCCGGTTTCGATTGCAGCAACCAGCTTCAAGTTGGCGACCTCCAGCGACTTGATCGCGGGACCCATCTCTCCAAGCCTGTCGGCAGGACCGGTTCGACTGGTAGGACTTCCATCAGGGCGCAAGCCTCGCGCCGGTTTGCGGATCGTAGAGCGCCGTTATGCGCATCACGCTCGAATTGCCGCTATCGTCGCCGAAGCCGCCCGCTTCGACGGCCGATCTCGTCTCGGCGACATAGGTCCGTCCGTCCGGCGCGCGGGCACAGGTCGCTTCGACATCGACGCGGCGGATCTTGGCGACGACATAAAGCGTCACCGTGCCGGTCAGGGAACTTGCATAGCGCAGGATCGCCGGGTCGGCGCGCGAGACGGTTATCTCGGCCCGGCTGCGCTTCGCGATCTTCTTCTCAGGGCCGTCGGCATCGCCATCCGCCTCGGGCGTGAACCCGTACGTCACCGTCTCGGCGTCTTCGGCGATGATCTCGATGTCCCTGGCGTCGGCGGGCAAATTGGCCGCAAAGCGGGTGCACCAGATGCCGTCCTCGAGCGCTCGCTCGATCCCCGCCAGCGCCTCGAAGGACGACCCAGGCTTGTCCGGGTCGGCGAGATGGGCCGGCGGCATTGCTTCGATTGCGCCCATTGCCGACAAC
>CAYSED010000037.1:0-21756 GCA_964429935.1 uncultured Hyphomonadaceae bacterium | reverse complement strand
GGTGGGCGATACTGGGATTGAACCAGTGACCCCTGCCGTGTGAAGGCAGTGCTCTACCGCTGAGCTAATCGCCCGCTCACCAGAAAGGTCGTTTAGCCTGCCGGTTCGGAGAGGGTCAAGCGGCGACCGGCAGGTTAATAAAACATGAATATATGCATGCCAGCCATGCGGATAAGGTGCCCAGCAGACTCGCGACCGAATGGCGGCTATGTGAGCAAACTTGCTGCTGCATAGGGTGAATCGCCTGATCGGAGTTCGCATTCGATTTTTCTGCGTTCAAACTGTCATAATCAAGGCAGATTTCATTTACCCAGGCAAAATGAACGCGCGTTCATAATGAACGATTGTTCATGTATGAGACGCTTTTGCGTCGTTTCCAAAGTTAATGCTTGCGCCACGCGGTCGATTCGCTCATTTGCTGTCAATATGACAAGCAAAAAAGCTTGCATTGAAGAAGGGCAGGTCAGGCGGAGTGTAGTTCCGCTGATGTGAAAACATAAAACCTGGAGAGTATTTATGGCAAACGACTGGTGCACTGAGGACGGCGCAAAACGCCTCAAGCAAAAGATTGAACAATACTGGACCGAACGCGGCTACGATGTCAGCATCGACCTTGTCGATGCCTGCTTTATCGCAGCGATGCGGTCGGCCCGGACCGATGTCCGGAGCAATATGGTTAACGGCATGCCGCGACGCCGGGTCGTGGTTGACGAACGCATGTCTCGGCGGCCTGTCGCGGCTTCCGAGGCAGAGCGCGAAAGCGTCGCCGCCTAGTCTGACAGGGCCGAGAGGAGGACCGGAAAAAACCCGGGCCAGCCTTCGAGGACCGTCCTTTTGGCGGGCGCTTCTGGTTTAATCGGCCCGTATCCGAACGGGCAGAATATAAAGGGCAGTCCTGCATGCAGGGCTGCCTTTTCGTCTGTTTCGCTGTCGCCGACCATGGCGCGGCGCGGCCTCGCGTCCGAGCCAGCCCGGCGCAGGGTCTCGAGAATATGCCCGCCATGCGGCTTGCGGTTCGGCACGCTGTCGGCGCCGACGATGGCGGCAAAGCGCGATGCGAGGCCAAGCTCGGACAGCAGGAGATCGGCGAGGCGCTGGGTCTTGTTGGTGCAGACGGCAAGGATGGCACCGGCTTCTGCAAGCTCGCCGAGCATGTCGGCGCAGCCGGGATAAGGCAGGCTGCGGGCTGCGATATTGGCGGCGTAGTAGTCGAGGAACAGCGGAAACAGGGCCTCGACGAGGTCGGCGCCGGCCGGAGCCCCGCCCTGTTCGAGCCCCTGCCGGATCATCGCCTTCGCCCCCTGGCCGATCATGCCCCGGACGGCCTGTGCAGGAACCTGCGGATAGCCACTCCCTGCAAGGCAATGGTTCAGCGCGGCGATCAGGTCCGGCGCGGTATCGACGAGCGTGCCGTCGAGATCGAACACGATCGCGCAGCCGGAAAGGTCGGCCTTTGCTGTCCGGGTCGGGGGCAATGCGGCTGTCATCCGACGGGGCTCGCAAATTCGGGGGCAATGGTCTAGTCCGAATGTCTGGTTGAGCGGGATTCGTCACATGACCCAGCGCGCAGCTCTGATCCTTGCGGCCGGCATGGGCACGCGCATGAAGTCGGCCCTGCCGAAAGTCTTACACCCGGTCGGCGGGCGCGCCGCGCTCGACTGGTCGATCGCGCTGGCTGGCAAGCTCGGCTGCGATCCGGTTGCCTGCGTCATCTCTCCTGAAAGCGGGCCGCTTCGGGCGCATGTCGCCGCTGCGCTCGGCGAGAGCGGCATCATCGTGCAGTCGCCGGCGCTCGGGACCGGCCATGCCGTCCGCTGCGCCGAAGCGGCCTTCGCCGGCATGTCAGGCTTTCTCGTCATCCTCTATGGCGACAGCCCGCTTGTCCCGGCAGAGGCGATCGAGGCGCTTTTCGGCGCGCTCGAAGCCGGGGCGGAGCTTGGCGTGCTCGGCTTCGAGGCGGCAGAGCCGGGCCTCTACGGACGGCTGGTGACGGCCCCCGACGGCAGCCTCGAACGCATCGTCGAGGCGCGCGACGCAAACGAGGCGGAGAGGTCGATCCGGCTCTGCAATTCCGGGGTCATGGCCGGGCGTGCCGAGACAATGTTCCGACTGCTTGCCAGGGTGACGAACCAGAATGCCAAGGGCGAGTATTACCTCACCGACCTTGTCGGCCTCGTGCGCGGGGAGGGTGGTCGCTGCGCCGTCGTCACGGCCGCAGAAAGCGACCTCATCGGCTGCGACACCCGCGCGGGCCTTGCCATGGCCGAGGCGGCGTTCCAGCAGAAAGCCCGCCGCGCGGCCCTTGACGGCGGCGTGTCCCTGGTTGCCCCCGAAACCGTTTTCTTCAGCCATGACACCGTCCTCGAACCGGACGTGACGGTGGAACCGAATGTCGTCTTCGGGCCTGGCGTTCGGGTCGCGTCCGGAGCCGTCATCCGGGCCTTCTCGCATCTCGAAGGGGCGATCGTCGGCCCCGGCTCCACGGTCGGTCCCTATGCCCGCCTGCGGCCTGGCAGCGTGCTTGAACGGGATGTCCGGATCGGCAATTTCGTCGAGGTCAAGAACACGCTCCTGCAGGACGGGGCCAAGGCCAGTCACCTTGCCTATCTTGGCGACGGCGAGGTCGGCGCTGGTGCCAATCTCGGCGCGGGCACGATCTTCTGCAATTATGACGGCTACTTCAAATATCGCACGGTGATTGGCGCCGGTGCCTTCGTCGGATCGAATTCGGCGCTTGTTGCCCCGGTCGAGATCGGCGCGAACGCCTATGTCGGTTCGGGCAGCGTCATCACGCAAGACATTGCGGAAGGGGCTCTCGCCATCGGCCGGGCGCGGCAGGTCGAGAAGGCCGGCTGGGCGACGGCATTCCATGCCGAGATGTCGGCCCGCAAGATCAGGAAAGACTAGGCCATGGCCGGGGACCACGAGAAGCGCAATGCGGCAATTGCGGCAATGGACTGGGTCGAAGACGGCATGACGATCGGTCTCGGGACGGGATCGACAGCAAAGCACTTCGTCGAACTGCTCGCCGAGGAGATTGCCGATGGGCTCATCGTGCGCGGCGTGCCGACGAGCGAGCAGACGCGGCGGCTCGCGGTCGCGCATGGCCTCACGCTTATCGATGTCGACCAGGTCCAGCAAATCCATCTCACCGTGGACGGGGCCGACGAGATCGACGGGCAGGGCAATCTCATCAAGGGCGGCGGGGCGGCGCTTTTGCGCGAGAAGATCATCGCCAATGCCAGCGACCACATGGTCGTGATTGCCGACCCGTCGAAGCAGGTCGAGCGGCTGGGCGCGTTTCCGCTGCCGGTGGAAGTGACGCCGTTCGGCTTCACGATAACGGCGAAGAAGGTGTTCGACGCCCTCGTCGCGTCCGGCATCGACAAGCCGAATGTCCGGCTGCGCCATGCTGCAGGGAATGATCCCCTGAAGACCGATGGCGGGAACTTCATTCTCGACTGCCATTGCGGGCGCATTCCGGACGCCGAAGCTACCGCTGCCCGCCTGTCGGCCGTGCCGGGCGTCGTCGAACACGGTTTGTTCATCGGCCTCGCGCGAACCGTTATTATCGGCAATGAAGACGGCGCGGCCGTCTTCGAATACTGAGCAGCGGGCAAGGCGACGCGGCTTAGCGCCTCCCGAATGTCCGCCGCATACCGGAGCACAAGATGAAACACGACTATGACCTGTTCGTCATCGGAGGCGGCTCCGGCGGGGTCAGGGCCGCGCGCATCGCCGCGCAGTCCGGTGCGCGTGTCGCCCTCGCCGAGGAATACCGGATGGGCGGCACGTGCGTGATCCGCGGCTGCGTCCCGAAGAAGCTGATGGTCTATGCGAGCCGGTACGCCAAGGACTTCAAGGCAGCCGAAGGCTTTGGCTGGACGGTCGGCGAGGTCGCCTATGACCATCGCAAATGCATGGAGGCGATTGCCGCCGAGGTGACGCGCCTGTCCGGCATCTACATGTCCGGACAGACCAATGCCGGCGTCACCGTGTACGAGGAGCGCGCCGAACTGACAGGGCCGAACAGTGTCCGCCTGAAAGCTTCCGGCAAGGAGATCACGGCCGGGAAGATCCTGATCGCGACAGGCGGCGCGCCCTGGCGGCCGTCGCCCGGGGAATTGCCGGGAGTCGAGCGCACGATCACGTCGAACGAGGTTTTCGACCTGCGCGAACTGCCGGAGCACATCATCGTCGCGGGCGGGGGCTATGTCGCGCTCGAGTTTGCGCATGTCTTTGCCGGGCTCGGGGCGAAGACGACGCTCGTCTACCGCAAGGACCTCGTGCTGCGCGGCTTCGACCATGACGTGCGCACGAAAGTGCAGGCCGACCTTGTCGCGGCGGGTATCCGCGTCGTCACGGACACGGTCTTCAGGTCGATCACGGAGAGCGGCAACGAGCGCCAGCCTCACCGCGTCACGCTCACCAATGGCGAAGTGATGGATGCATCGGTGGTCCTCATGGCCGTCGGGCGGCGGGCGAACACGGCAGGGCTCGGATCCGAAGCGGCGGGCGTCCTGCTGGATGCCAATGGGGCCGTCGTCGTCGATGCCTGGTCGAAGACCAATGTCGAAAGCATCTGGGCAGTCGGCGACGTGACGGACCGGGTACCCCTGACGCCGGTTGCGATCCGGGAGGGCCATGCCTTTGCCGATACGGAGTTCCATGGCCGCCCGACAAAGTTCGACCATGCCGATATCGCCACCGCGGTATTCACCCAGCCGGAGGTTGGCACGGTCGGCCTTGCCGAACACGAGGCCCGCGAGCGCTTCGGGGAGATCGACATCTACCGGACGACTTTCCGGCCCATGAAAGGCACGATTTCGGGGAGCCCGGAAAAGGTCCTCATGAAACTTGTCGTGCGCGCGTCCGATGACCGGATGCTTGGCGTCCACATAGTTGGGCCGGATGCTGCCGAGATGATCCAGATGGCCGGGATTGCCGTGAAAATGGGGGCGACCAAGGCCGATTTCGACCGGACCTGCGCAGTGCATCCGTCCACCGCCGAGGAACTCGTGACGATGCGGGAGAAGGTCAAGGCCTAGGCCCGCTTCCCTGTCCCGGCGAGCGTGCCGAGCTCCATGGCGACCTCGTTCAGGGCCGTGCGGACATGGCGCAGCCCGCCGCCCCGGCCGTGATGGACGAGGAGGCGGCGGATGGGCGGGTCTTCTTCGGACACGCGGACCTGGAAGTGGCGCGAGCGCGGCAGGGCGGCCTTCATGATCGTCGTGGACAGGGCGAAGCCGACCTCGGCATCATAGGTGCCGTTGCGGGTATCGGCCTCGAAGTCGGATTGCTCGCGGCGCTCGACCGCATTGAAGAGGACCGAGAGGTCCGGACGGCGGCCGGCATCGGTCTGGTCGCTGATGACGCGGTTGAGCAGGCGCAGGCCTCGCAGGGAATAGGCATCGGTATGGATCGGAGCGAGGACGCGGTCGGCGGCTTCGAGCGCGCAGCGCGTCAGGAAGGTCGCGTTCGGATTGGTGTCGAGAAGGATCAGGTCATAAAGGCCGCGATAATGGTCGAGCGTGCGCAGGAAATTGGCCCGCACGGCGTCAAGGCCGGCCGCATCGGTCGAGAAGGCGTATTTCGAGATCTCGAACTGGCCGAAAATGATGTCGAGGCGGCCCTTGGCGGCGTCATCCTGCAGGATGGCGTGCACGATCCGCTCGCGCGGCGCTGGCGTGAACGGCTCGGTCGCAAGCTCCGCCCACAGGTCGGCCGGGGAGGTCCGGCCGGGCTGGTGAAGCCGGCTCTTCTCGAACAAGGAGATGACGCTGGCATCGCCGGACGCTGCCGCGTCGGCCTCTCCCGCTGGAAAGAAGAGTTGGGTCAGATTGTATTGCGGATCGAAATCAACCAGCAGCACGCGTCCGCCATTGAGGGCCTGCACGGCGCCGGCAAGCTGGGCAGTGATGGTTGTCTTGCCGACCCCGCCCTTCATGTTCATCACCGCGATCACCGGGCAGCCGGACCTGTAGGCCTCGCCCGCCGCCGCGATGACGCCCGCAAGGTCGTCCATGGTCAGGGTGACAGGCTTGCCGATGAGATTGCGCACTGGTCCGGCGAGGCGGGCCTTGTCGGCGAGAACCGGCAGGATCCGCAGGCCGTTCGCCGCAGCCCGCTCGATGTCGGTGCGCACTGTCCGCGACCGCATCGCCTCGTGGGACGTCAGCACGATCATGAGGCTCGCCTCGTCGATCAGGCGGTCGGACGCGGCGCGGTCGTCCGCGTCGGCGGCAACCGAGCGGGACGGGATGCCGGCCTGGCGCAGGGCCTCGCTGAGCCGGAGGAGCGCATCGAGCTGGTCTTCGCCGTGTGCTATGAAAGCGTGGGACATGGCAGGCTGGTTCCGGTTCGGCAGACGTGTGTTCAATGCCGCTCCTACAAACACGAGTCCACCGGCCCCGGCCAGTCACCGTTCGATGACTGCCGCAAGGCCCGTCCCGGCGGCCAAATCCATTGTGCCGGGCGAAAGCCTATGGTTTCTAAGCGCCTGATTGGAGCAGACCGATGACCTGGACCCCGAATTCCTGGCGTTCAAAGCCGGCCCGACACATACCGGACGACTATCCAGACCTCGCCCATCTTGCCGATGCCGAGGCTCGGATCCGGTCGTATCCGCCGCTCGTCTTTGCGGGCGAGGCCCGCCGCCTGCAGGCGCAGCTTGCCAAGGTGGCGGCCGGCGACGCGTTCCTCCTGCAGGGCGGAGACTGCGCCGAGAGCTTCAAGGAGTTCAGCGCCGACAATATTCGCGACACATTGCGCATCATGCTGCAGATGGCGGTCGTGCTGACCTTCGGGGCCGCCAAGCCGATCGTGAAGGTCGGCCGCCTCGCCGGACAGTTCGGCAAGCCGCGCTCGGCCCCGACCGAGACCATTGGCGGGGTGACGCTGCCGGCCTATCGCGGCGACAATATCAATGCGATGGGCTTTACGCCGGAAGAGCGCACGCCGAACCCGGAACGGCTGATCCAGGCCTATGCCCAGTCCTCGGCGACGCTGAACCTCGTGCGCGCCTTTACCCAAGGGGGCTATGCCGACATCCGCAATGTCCACAAGTGGATGCTCGGCTTCGTTGACCGCTCGCCGCTCGGCGCGCGCTACCAGGCGCTGGCCGACCGGATCACCGAAGCGCTCGCCTTCATGGAAGCCTGCGGCGTCACGTCCGAGACGGTGCCGCAGCTTTCCAAGGTCGATGTCTATACCTCTCATGAGGCCTTGCTGCTTGGTTTCGAGGAGGCCATGACGCGGGTCGATTCCACGACCGGCGACTGGTATGACACCTCTGCCCACATGCTGTGGATCGGCCACCGGACCCGGCACCTCAACGAAGCCCATGTCGAGTTCTGCAAGGGCATCAGGAACCCGATCGGCATCAAGTGCGGGCCGGGCCTCGGCACCGACGAGCTCCTGAAGCTCATCGAGACCCTGAACCCGAGAAACGAGCCGGGCCGCATCACGCTGATCTCGCGGTTCGGTTCGGACGGTGTTGCGGAGGGCCTGCCGCCGCTCGTGCGGGCGGTCAAGCGCAGCGGCCGCAATGTCGTCTGGTCGTGCGATCCGATGCATGGCAACACGCTGAAGGCCGGCAGCGGCTACAAGACGCGGCCGGTCGACCGCATCCTCTCCGAGGTGCGCCAGTTTATCGACATCGTGGCCGCCGAGGGCGCTTATCCCGGCGGCGTGCATTTCGAGATGACCGGGCAGAACGTGACCGAATGCATCGGCGGGGCGCAGGAGATCTCAGAGGCCGACCTGTCATCAAGATACCACACGCACTGCGATCCTCGCCTGAATGGCGAACAGGCCCTTGAACTTGCCTTCATGGTGGCAGAGAAGCTCGCGGACGTGAAAGCCGCCAGCCAGTCGCTGAACGCGGCCGAGTAAAGGATCGATCCATGTCCGGGCGGGACCTTCCCGCCTGGGCGCGGGGCACAGACATACTGGATCTCCTGCGCCTCTCGGTGCCGATCGCCGTCTCGCGCATGTCCATGATGCTGATGGCGCTGACCGATGCCATCGTGCTCGGGCAGGCTGCCGAGGGCGAGCTGCCGTTCGTGCTGAACTCCTGGCTGCCAATGGGCATCTCGCTCGGGCTCGGCATGGGCCTCCTGCTCGGCGTGCAGGTGCTGACCTCCGAGATGATGGGCCAGGGCCGGGGCCACGAAAGCGGGCGCATCTTCCGGCGCGGGCTGGGCTGGGCGGCCGCTCTCGGCATCGTGCTTATGGCGCTGGTCTACACGGGGGCGCAGCCCCTGTTCGACTGGGTCTTCGTGACCGTCAGCCCGAACAGCGAAATGAGTTCGAGCCTCAGCCCGCAACAGGTCGCGGACGAGGTCGCCAAAGTCACGCGCATCCTCTCGCTCGGCATGGTCGGCTTCATGCTGTCGACCATGTTCACCTTCTATCTCGAAGCCCTGCGCAAGCCCCTGGCGGTGACCCTGATGGCCTATTTCGCGGTCGCCGTGAACGCTGTCATCGATTGCGCGCTGGTGCTCGGCTGGTGGGGCATGCCGCAAATGGGGGCCGAGGGCGTTGCCTGGGCAACGACGGGCTCGCGCTGGCTGCTGTCGGCAATGATGCTGGCCTACATCCTCTGGCAGACGCCTGCCCTTGCCCCGTCGCCGCCGGCACCGGCAGGCGAGGCGCGACGCCAGCTTGATGTCGGCATCGGCACGGCCATCAGCAATGTCGCCGAATGGGGCGGCTTCAACATGACCTATATCATTGCGGCCTTCATCAGCCTCGCGGTCAATTCGGTCTATGGCTATACCGTGCAGGTCATGGGCATGTGCTTCATGATATTCCTCGGCATCGGCACGGCGACGAGCGTGCGGGTCGCCGAGGCTTACGGACAGCGGGATATGGCGGCAGTTCGGGATGCCTCCCGGCTCGGCATTGCCGCAACGATCATCTGCGGCTTCGTGATGGGGCTCGGCATCTGGGGCTTCGGGGATCTGATCGCGCTCGGCCTCGTGCGCGGGGATGCCGAGATTGACGGCATCCTGCTTGCCCCGGCGATTGCGGGCCTGCTGATCTATGCGGCGATCGGGACAACGCTCGACGGCCTTCAGGCGACGGCATCCATGGCGCTGAGGGCGCAGAATGTCGTCTGGCTGCCGAGCGTCATCCATATCGGCTCGTTTTTCGTCGTCATGCTGCCGGCCGGCTACTGGCTCGGCATCGTGCTTGGGCGGGGGGCGCAGGGCATGATGGAGGCGGCGGTGATCGGTGTTGGCATCGCCGGGGTCCTGCAATTGCTGCGGCTTGAATTCGAAATGGCGCGCCCCCGGCGGGAGGCGCGCCATCTGGCAATGCCGAAAGGGCCTGAACTGACCTAGAGGTCCTTCAGGGCCGAAGCGGGCTTGAAGGCTGCCGAGGTCTTCTTGGCAATCTTGATCTTCTCGCCAGTGGCCGGGTTGCGGCCCTCGCGCGCGGCACGCGTCTTGGCTTCAAACGTGCCGAAGCCGGCGATGGCAACCTTGTTGCCCTTCTTGATCGAGCCCGCGATGGCGTCAAACACGGCATCTACCGCACCGCCCGCGTCGGAATTGGAAAGCCCCGTGGCACCCGCCACCGCTTTCGTCAGATCCCCTTTGTTCATGATGTTCCTCCATGATTGACGGCAAAGGCACCGTTGCAGGCGAAAGAGACACGATTCGGAAAGCGCCGATACGCCAAAAGCCAGCAATGACGGGCTATTTCACAAGAATCCAGCCTTCCTCGGCCTCAATTTGCGGGATTATTCCCTTGTCAAGCGAGTGCGGGGGGCCAAAACAGGCCGCAAGCTGTCCGGCCTGGTCGAGTTGCCTGTAGTGATGGGCGATCGCGCGCACCTGGGCTTGATCCATGACCTCGCCCGGCTGGGCTTTCGCCTCGATCATGGAGGGATAGATCTCGCAGATCAGCGTCCGGACGCCGGACAGGGCATCCGGGGTCAGCGCGGCGAGGCCGGTCTCGAACGGCCAGATCCTTGCGTCGGGAAGGGTCTCCCGCAGCGCATGGACGTGCGGGATGCCGGTCAGGCTCTGCCCGCCGACGCTGCCTGCGCCGTAGAGTTGCCAGACCGATTTCGGATTGCCGCCGGGCCGGGCTTTCTGGAACCGCTCGGTCTCGCGGAACTCGGGCAGTGGTCCGGCGGCGAAATCGCCCTTCTTCGCCGCCAGTGTCTTCGCCTGGTCCCTGGCCGGAGCGCCCCAGAACGGGAAGGCCGACTTGCTGATCGTGTAATTCATGCCGGCGGCGACGGCGAAGCGCGGATTGGCATTGTCCGGCTTGTCCTTCATGCGGCCCGCCAGATAGGCATGCATGGCCCGCCACGGCGGCATCTCCGAGAGGTCGAGGCCGAGGGCTGCCGCTGTGCCCGCAGGGTAGCCGAGCGCGAAGTCGAACCCGAGCAGCACCTTGTCGCCGCGGCTCGTCAGCTTTCCGACCATGTCCCGCAGGAAGGCGGCGGCTTCAAGGCGCGTCTTGGGGTTCACGGCCCGGAAGACCGGCCTTAGGCGGGCGTCCGGCGCGAGGATGCCGATCCAGATCGAGTTCGCCCCGGCCGACGGCTTTGCCGCCGCGCTCCAGTCGACCATCACATAGGCATCGAACAGCCGGGCCATTATCCGCCTCTCTCCGCTCCTGCAAAGCCTAGCCGAGCTTGACCAGCATCTTGCCGGTATTTTCCCCGCTGAAGAGGCCCATGAAGGCGTTCGGCGCTTCCGCGATGCCGTCCATGACCGTCTCCCGGTACTGGATCTTTCCGGCTGGAATCCACTCGGACATATCCTTGATGAATTGCGGCTGGAGGGATGCATAATTCGTCACGATGAACCCCTTGAGGAGCAGGGACTTGCCGACGATCATGATGAGATTGTTCGGGCCGGGGCGGGGCGTCTCGTCATTGTATTGCGAGATCATGCCGCAGAGCGCGAAGCGGGCCCCGGCATTGGCGACATGGATCGCGGCCTGAAGATGGTCGCTGCCGACATTGTCGAAATAGCAGTCGATGCCCCCGGGAGCGGCTGCCGCAAGGGCGCGGGTGAGGCCGTCGGCATGGCCGGCCGTCTTGTAATCGATGACTTCGTCGACGCCGATGGATTTCAGGAAGGCGGCCTTGTCAGACCCGCCCGCCGAGCCGACGACGCGGCAGCCCTTGATCTTCGCGATCTGGCAGACGGTGGCGCCGACAGCCCCGGCAGCGCCGGACACGAAAACGGTCTCGCCCGCCTTCGGCTTGCAGATCTCGAGAAGGCCGGCATAGGCGGTGAGGCCCGGCATGCCGACGACGCCGAGAAAGGCCTGGTCCGGGATCGGGGTCTGCGGCAGTTTCTGGGCCATCACGGCGGCGGGGGCAGCCGTCCACGCCTCGCGCCAGCCCGCCATCGAGGAGACAAGGTCGCCTTCCTTGTACTCCGGATGGGCCGAGGCGACGACGCGCCCGACCGCCCCGCCCTGCATGGTTTCGCCGATAGCGAAGGGCGGGACATAGCTTTCCCGGTCCATCATCCGCCCGCGCATGTAGGGATCGACCGACATCCAGCCATTGCGGACCTGGACCTCGCCGGCCTTCGGCTCGGGCACATCGACCGTCGTCATCCGGAAATTGGCCGCAACCGGCTTGCCGACGGGACGGGACGCGAGCGCCCATTCGCGGGATTTCAGCGTGTTCATGACGAAGGTCCTCCTCGATTGTCTTGCTGGATTGCCGGAGTGCTATGGGAATGGCAGGCCGCTGGCAAGCATGTAACGATTGGCAGGCAAGCGTGACCGGCCGGGCTGATCGCACCGGTTGCGCCTGCCCTTGCAAAATGTGACAGGCGGGTTCCTCATATCGGCATGATGGCGGGGCAAGGCGTGGCGAACGGACTTCGGGTAGGCCTTATCGGGGCGGGCGTCTTTGGCGGCTACCATGCGGCCAAGGTCGCCGCCTCCGGCCGGGCGGTCCTGTCCGGCGTGCATGACGGCCTTGCCGACCGGTCGAGCCTGCTTGCAGGCCGGTTTGGCGCGCGCCACTTCGGCAGCGCGGGCGACCTGATGGCGGCGAGCGACGCGGTCATCATCGCGACGCCCGCGACCAGCCATGCCGCCCTTGCCGGACAGGCCCTCGAGGCGGGCTGCCATGTGCTCGCCGAAAAGCCGCTCGCGCTCTCGGGCGAGGCGGCTCTGCATCTTGCCGCGCTGGCCGATGCGAACGGCCTCGTCCTGCAGGCCGGGCACCAGGAGCGGCTGGTGTTCGCGGCGCTCGGGCTCTGGGAGGTTGGCGAGCCTCCGGCGGCCATGCGCTTCACGAGGAACGGCCTGCCGCCAAAGGATGGCCGGGCGATGGATGTCAGTGTCACCTGGGACCTGATGATCCATGACATCGACCTTGCCTGCGCCCTGGCCGGGCCGGGCGGACGGGTTGCAGAAGCGGCGGGCCGCGCGGCGGCCGGGAGGCTTCCCGACACTGTTTCCGCAAGGCTTTTGATGGGAGAAACGGACGTGTTCCTCAGTGCGAGCCGCTGCGCCGGGCGCGTTGAGCGGACAGTTTCCCTGTCCTATCCCAGTGGAATCGTCGATATTGACCTTGTTGCCCGAAAGGTTTCCAACATGAGCGCCCACCGCCTGAACGAACGCTTTGCCGAGGCGGTGCCGGACCCGCTCGGGGCGGCGGACGAAGCCTTTTTCGCGGCCTGCCGGGGCGAGGGTCCGTGCCTCGTTCCGGGCCGGGAGGCGGCCGAGGCGGTGCGCCTCGCCGAAGCGATCGATCGCCTCGCGCTCGCCGGAACGGGAGCCTGACATGGCCGACACGGAACGCTTTCCGGGCAAGCTTGCAGACCTGCCCGCCGATGCGCCGATCCAGTTCTTCGACCTTGCCTCGCAGCAGGCCTCGATCCGGCCGGCGCTCGAGGCGCGCTGGCGAACGATCCTCGACCATGGCCGTTACATAGGCGGGCCGGAGGTCGAGGAACTCGAAGCGAAACTCTGTGCGTTTACCGGTGCGGCGGATGCGATTGCCGTCGGCTCGGGCACGCAGGCTCTGGTGATGCCGATGATCGGCCTCGGGCTCGGCTATGGCGACGCGGTTTTCCTGCCGGGTTTCACCTACAATGCCACCGCCAATGCGATCCTCCTTGCCGGCGCGACGCCCGTATTCGTGGACATCGACCCCGACACGTTCAATCTCTGTCCGGCCGATCTCGAACACCGGGTCCGGCAGGTCGCGGCGCAGCGCAACCTCCGCCCGAAGGCTGTCATGCCGGTCGATCTCTACGGCCTGCCGGCCGACTATGACGCCATCGGCAAGGTCGCGGACGATTACGGGCTTCAGGTCGTTTCCGATGCGGCGCAGTCCTTCGGCGGCCAGCGCGGGAACCGGCGGGTCGGCGCGCTCGCCTCGATCACGGCGACGAGCTTCTACCCGACCAAGACGCTCGGGGGCTATGGCGACGGCGGGGCGATCCTGACGTCCGACAAGAGCCTCGGCGGGATGCTGCGGTCGATCCGCTGGCATGGCACGGGCGACGACCGCAAAAACTCGGTCCGGGTCGGCCTCAACGGGCGCTGCGACTCGATCCAGTGCGCGGTTGTCTCTGAAAAGCTTGGAATTTTCGAGGACGAGCGCGCCCGGCGCCTGGCCGTGGCGGCGATCTATCGCGACCGGCTTGGCGGGCGGATTGCCCTGCAGACCGGCGCGCCGGACGCTGTTTCGGCCTGCGGGCTCTTCACGGTGCGCGTGCAGGGGCGGGCGAGAGTTCGCGAAAAGCTCTTGAAATCAGGGATTCCGACCTCGGTCTATTATGACACGCCGTTGCACCGGATGCCGGCTTTCGAGCATTTCTCGCCGCCGGGCGGCCTGCCGGAATGCGAGCGCGCCGCCGAGGAAGTGCTGTCCCTGCCGATGCATCCCTACCTCTCCGAAGGACAGGTCCACCGGGTGTGCGACGGCGTGCTGGCAGCGGTCGCGCCCTGAGCTCTGTCCTCCGGACAAACGGCCGGGTGGGACAGGCGGTGGGACAGGCGGTGGGACACGGTGGGACAGGCCGTTCGGGACCGGAGCGGTTCCCGGCCGGCCCGTATTTCCTTCGAGGATGGCGTTCCGGCTGCACGAACTCGGCGTGCGAACGGAGCGGACGCTTGTCCTGACCGGCATGGCCGACCTTGTCGCCCTCGGGGTCGACGAGGCGCGACATTCTGACATCCTGTATCATCGCACGCAGGAGATCGGCGCGGCGGCGGCGTTTCTCGGTTTCGACTCGCTGGCCTGCCCGAACGCCCGCCGGGCCTGCGACAATCTCGTCATCTTCCTCGACGGATTTCCTCCCGGCCGGCTCGCAGTGCAGAAGGACGAAGCCATCGACTGGAGTGCCTGGCGCGCCCGTCACGGGAAATGAGCCATCCGGCCCCGGGCGGCCGAGAGTGCGTTTCAAATGACATGACAAGCCCGCCCGCGCGCCTTAAGTGCAGGCCATGACCTCGCACCTGACAATTCTTGCGGCACAGATGAACCCGGTCGTCGGGGACATCGCGGGCAATCTCGCGCTTGCCCGGAGCGCGCTTGCCGAGGGCGCGGCGCAAGGGGCCGACCTTGTCGCCCTGTCCGAATTCTTCGTGCTCGGCTACCCGGCCGAGGACCTTGTCCTGAAGCCGAGCGCCATCGCGCAGTCCATGGATGCCGTCCGGACCCTCGCGCGCGCGACGCAAGGCGGTCCGGCGCTCGTCATCGGCGGGCCGTGGGCCGAAGGCGGCGCGCTCTACAACAGCGCCTTCCTGCTCGCTGACGGGGCAATCGCGCTTCGCCATGACAAGCTTGAACTGCCCAATTATGGCGTGTTCGACGAGAAGCGGCATTTCACCGCCGGCTCCGGGAACGCGGCCGTCCGCGATTTCAGGGGTGCCAGGATCGGGCTTGCCATCTGCGAGGACCTCTGGTTCGAGCGGGTGCCGCGCGCGCTGAAGGCGGCGGGCGCAGACCTCATGATCGCGCCGAACGCCTCGCCCTGGCGGCGCGGCATCCAGGCCGAACGGGCGGCTGCCTTCGACCGCTGGAGCGGCCTCGGCCTGCCCTATCTCTTCGTCAACCAGGTCGGCGGGCAGGACGAACTCGTCTTTGACGGCGCCTCCTATGCGACCAATTCCACCCATGCCGAGCGCTGCAGCCTGGTCGGCCAGTTCGAGACCGGCATGGCGCTCGTCCGGTTCGATGCCGGGACGCGGCGTTTTGCCGGTCTCGGCGAGGGCTGCCGGACGGACCCTGACGGCTGGGAGGCGGAGTATCGCGCGGCGGTGCTGGCATTTGGCGACTATGTGACCAAGAACAGGTTTCCGGGCGTCGTGCTCGGCATGTCGGGCGGCATCGATTCGGCGCTGACGGCGGCGATGGCGGTGGATGCGCTCGGCGGCGGGCGGGTCTGGTGCGTGATGCTGCCCTCGCAATACACAAGCAAGGAGAGCCTCGAAGATGCGAGGGCCTGCGCCGAAGCGCTCGGCTGCCGCTATGACACGATCCCGATTTCACCTGGCGTCGATGCGCTCGGCGAGATGCTGGCAGGCGCCTTCGCCGGAACGCAGGCCGGCACGACCGAGGAGAACATCCAGTCGCGCCTGCGCGCCGTGACGCTGATGGCGCTGTCGAACAAGTTCGGCCACATGGTCGTGACGACGGGCAACAAGTCCGAAATGGCGGTCGGCTATGCGACGCTCTATGGCGACATGTGCGGCGGCTACAATGCGCTGAAGGACTTCTACAAGACCGAGGTCTTCGAGCTCGCCAAATGGCGCAACGGGCATGTGCCGAAGGGCGGGCGCGGACCGGGAGGGGAAGTGATCCCGGCAAGGATCATCGCCAAGCCGCCGAGCGCCGAACTGCGCGCCGACCAGAAGGACGAGGATTCCCTGCCGCCCTATGACACTCTGGACGACATATTGCGGGGGCTTGTCGACCGGGAGGAGGACCTCGACGCCATCGTCGCGCGCGGGCATGACGAGGCCCTGGTGCGCCGGATCGAGCACCTCGTCTATGTCGCCGAATACAAGCGCCGGCAGGCCCCGCCGGGGGTCAAGGTCGGCGGCAAGAATTTCGGCCGCGACCGGCGCTATCCGATTACGAACCGGTTCCGGGACGACTGAACCGATTGCCGCGCCGCAGCGCTTCATATAGGTTTCCCCAATGGCCGTGATCCTTGAAAAAGACCCCGATCCGAGGCTCGTGTTCCGGGCATCGGACGTTCGCGCCATGCTGGAGGCGGGCATTCTCGACGATGAGCGCCGCTATGAAGTGCTCGACGGGGAGATCGTGCCGATGCAGGCCCACAATCCGCCGCACATGCGGCTGAAGCGCTGGATCCTTGACCGGCTGTATCGCCAGCTCGGCGAAGATTACTGGATCGATTCCGAGCCGAGCTTCTATCTCGAGGAAGATGGGGACTATACCGTGCCGGACATCGTGGTCTATCCGCGTGCGGTTGAAGCACACCTCCTGCGCGGACCGGATGCCCTGCTCGTCATCGAGGTGGCCGACAGCTCGTTCCGCAAGGACCGCGAGCGCAAGGGCCGCATCTATGCGAAATTCGGCCTGCGGGAATACTGGGTCGTCCAGGCCCGGACCCTGAAGACGCATGTCTTCACCGGGCTCGCCGAAGGCCGCTACGGAGCAGAGACGGTTTTCGAGCCCGATCAGGCGATCCGGCCGGGCCTGGTGCCGGGCGTCAGCCTGACCATGGGCGAGCGGGAATAGGCCCGCCCCGCGTGACGCGTCCTCTCCGCATCATCCAGTGGGCGACCGGCGCGCAAGGGACCGAAGCGATCCGCGCGATCCTCGACACGCCGGGCTATGAACTCGTCGGCGCAAAATGCTTCTACCGCCAGAAGGAAGGCGCGGACGCGGCCGAGCTGGCGGGCCGCCCGACCTGCGGGGTGAAAGCGACGACCGACATGGACGCGATCCTTGCCCTCGAAGCCGACTGCGTCGCCTACATGCCGCGCAATACGAACCTTGACGAGGTCTGCGCGCTGCTTGCCAGCGGCAAGAATGTCGTGACGACGGCATTCCTGTTCCATCCGCGCCGGCTGCCGGCAGCCGACCTCGCCCGGCTTGAAGCGGCCTGCGCGGCAGGCGGGACTACGGTGCACGGGGCGGGGCTGAACCCCGGCTTTCTTTCCGGCGTCCTGCCGCTCGTCATGTCCGGCATGAGCCGGCGGATCGAGCACATCCGCCTGCAGGAGCGGGCCGACTGGTCGTTCTACGAGTCGACCCACATCACATTCGACAATATGTGTTTTGGCGGACCGCTCGAAGCGGTGTCCGAAGACGCGAACGATTTCATCCGGTTCAATTCCGGCATCTTCAAGGAGATGATCTGGCTCCTCGGGGACGTGCTGAAAGCCGGGCTCGACGAGGTGACGGCCGAGGTCGAGGTGCTGCCCGCGCCACGCGACGCGCTGATCTTCGGGCGCGAACTGACAGCCGGGACGGTGGGCGCGCAGCACTGGACGTGGGCGGGCAAGCGGGCCGGACGCACGCTGATCGAGATCGACACCTACTGGACGGTCGGCGGGGCCTATCCGGACCATTGGCCGAACCCGGACATGGGCTGGACCCTGACCATGGAGGGCGACCCGAGCCTGCGGACGCATTTCCTGTCGCTCGCGAGCTTTTCCCGCGACGTGCCCTTTGCCGAGCATGTCCGTGCCGCATCCGTCGCGACGGCCATGCATGCCGTGAACGCGATCCCCGCCGTGGTGGCGGCCCGTCCCGGCATCGCCACCATGGCCGACCTGCCGCTTGTCGTCTCGCAGATCGGCTTCGGGAACGGGTAGGGCCGTAAGCGTTTCTTAAAGCGCAGAGCGTATTCCGACGGCATCCGGGATGACCGAGAGGACGGTATGCTGAGTGCAATCAAGGACCTGCAACGGCATTCCGGCCTATCATTGATCGCGAGTGGTCGGCTCAGGTTTGCTTTTGCTGCCGGGCTCGTCTGTATCGTTCTCTACCTTGCGACATTCGAGCGGCTCTTCCTGCCGGATGCGGCAATCGGCGCAACGCCTCACCAGGATTATCCTGCCTTCTTTACGGCGGCACGGATCGCTCTTGGCGGCGGCTGGGCTGGCCTTTACGACCCGGATGTCTTCCAGTCGGCCATCGGCATCGAGACGAACCTCCTCTGGCTCTATCCTCCGTCCATGTTCTTCCTGCTCGCGCCGTTCGGCGGCCTGTCGTTCGGAGCCTTCAAGGTCGTTCTGGCCGGGCTGACGCTCTGCCTTGCCTTCTTCGCCTGCCGCGTGGCGACACGGTCGTCGGGGCTTGCGATCCTGTCGGTTTTTAGCCCGGCAACCTTCATTGTCGCGAGTTTCGGCCAGGTCGGTGCCTTCTTTGCGCTTCTCCTGGCGGGCGGCCTTGTCTCGGCGACACGGGCACCGGTCCTGTCAGGAGCCTGCTTTGCCCTGCTGACCATCAAGCCGCAATATGGCTTAATGGTGATCCCGTTCCTGGTCGCGATACGCGCCTGGAAGGCCATCGCCTGGGCCACCCTGTTCAGCCTCGTCATTGTCGGCAGCTCGCTTCTGGTCCACGGACCGCAGATCTGGATTGACTTCCTGCAATCGGCGCTCGGCGGCGCAGCGGCAGAATTCCACCAGTCCGGCGGGCATGTCGCGCGGATAACGCTGTTCGATGCGGCAGCGGCCGTCGGGATAGGCCGGACTGCCGCTCTGGCAGCTTATGCGCCCCTCTTGATTCTTGCCGTTGCGGGGGTGTTCGCAGTTGCCCGTCGGGCGTCGCGCGAGGTCCTGGTCGCCTACACGCTGCTCGCGACGGCCACTGTCGCCCCCTATTTCTTCGTCTACGACTATCTTGTCGTGCATGCCGGGCTTCTGGTCTTTGCCCTGCAAGCAGGACGGATGGGTGCATGGCAAAGCTTGGTGCTGGCTGCCCTTGTCTTTGTGCCGCTGGGCCCCTTTATCGCCTCGTACATTCCCGGAACATCAGCCTTCGTGCCGGCTATTGTGTGGCTGCTCATAGCCGTGGGCACTTTTGCGGTCTGGCTGGCTGTCGACGGACAGCAAGACAGGAATGCAGCTTCCACAGCCCCCTTCCCATTTCGTTCGATTTGATGTCGAAGACGGGGTTTGGAAACCGGAAACCCTGAACCCATGACCCCTGTTGTCCGTTTCGCGCCGTCGCCGACCGGCAAATTGCATGTCGGCAATGTCCGCACGGCCCTTATCAACTGGCTGTTCGCGCACCGGGAAGGCGGCAGGTTCATCCTGCGGATCGACGATACCGATACGGAGCGTTCCACCAAGGCCTTCGAGGATGGCCTGAAGGCGGACCTGACATGGCTGGGGCTTGTCTGGGCCGAGACGTTCAACCAGTCGGCCCGCTTTGCGGACTATGATGCGGCGGCGGCAAAGCTGCGCGACATGGGCCTCCTCTATGCCTGCTACGAGACGGCCGATGAGCTTGACCGCAAGCGCAAGATCGCCCTCAGCCGGGGCCGCCCGCCGGTCTATGACCGCGCGGCCCTCGCCCTGACCGATGCAGACAGGGCGCAACTCGAAGCCGGGGGCCGCACGCCTCACTGGCGCTTCAGGCTCTCCGGCGCCCGCGTCGAGTGGACCGATCTCGTGCGCGGCGACCAGGGCATTGATACAAGCTCCCTGTCGGACCCGATCCTGATCCGCGAGGACGGGTCATATCTCTATACGCTTCCGTCGGTGGTCGACGATATCGCGGCCGGGATCACGCATGTCGTGCGCGGGGAGGACCATGTGACCAATTCCGGCGCGCAGATCGAGATCTTCATGGCGCTCGGCGGGAAGGCTCCGGCCATGGCGCACACGCCGCTCCTGATCGGGGCGGACGGCAATGCGCTGTCGAAGCGCCTCGGCTCGCTGTCCATGGATGTGCTGCGCGACAAAGGCATCGAGCCGATGGCGATCTGTTCGCTGCTCGCAAAGATCGGCACGAGCGACAATGTCGAGCCGCGCGCGAGCCTTAATGCGCTCGCCGCCGAGTTCTACTTTGCGAAGGTAGGCCGGGCTCCGGCGCGGTTCGACGAGGCAGACCTTGCGAGCCTGAATGCGGCGCTGATCCGCGAGATGCCGTTCGAGGCGGTGCGGGAGCGCCTCGCCGCCGTATCGCCGCTTGCTGCCGGGGACCCGCGCTTCTGGGAAGCGGTGCGGGACAATTGCGCGCGCGTCGAGGATGCGGGCGACTGGGTGGATGTCGTCTATGGCGAGATCACGCCGATGGTCGAGCCCGAGGATGCGGGCTTCATTGCGGATGCCGCGCGGCTCCTGCCGGACCTCGAGTTCGGCGAAGGGGCCTGGCGGGCCTGGACCGAGGCGCTGAAAGCCGGGACGGGTCGCAAGGGCAAGGGCCTGTTCATGCCGCTGCGCAAGGCGCTGACCGGGCGCGAGCACGGCCCGGACATGGGCCTGATATTGCAGCTCATGGGGCGGGAGCGGGCAGCGGCTCGGCTTGGCTAGCCGATCACCACGAGGCGGTCCTTCAGGGCGCTGATGGCGCCGGCCGGGGTGTCGCAGTGGACGAGGAGGTCGCGGAAGTTCTCCGGGGTGAAGCGGCCGCCGATGATATGGTCCATCAGGTCGAAGAACGGGCTCCAGAAGCCGTCCTCGTCGAGAAAGGCCATGGGCTTGGCGTGCAGGCCGAGCCGGGCCCAGGAGAGGATCTCGACAGCTTCCTCCAGCGTGCCGATGCCGCCCGGCAGGACGATGAAGGCGTCTGATTCCTCGAACATCATCTGCTTGCGGGTGTGCATGTCCTCGACGATGCGGTGGGGCACGGCCTCGAAGATGCGTTCCTTCTGCAGGAGAAAGCGGGGGATGATGCCGAGCACGTCGCCGCCGGCCTCGCTCGCCGCTGCCGCGCAGGCCCCCATGAGGCCGACCCCGCCGCCGCCATACACGAGCCGCAGGCCGCCGCGCGCCAGTTGCACGCCAAGCTCGCGGGCCAGCATGAGATAGCCGGGCTCGACATCGTTCGAGGAGCCGCAATAGACGCAGACGGACGAGAGCTTCGACAAGCGGGAACTGGAATCGGGTGCCATGCGGCCAGCCTAGCGAACCGGGCTGGACAGGGCCAAGGAAAATCGGGCGGCGACTGGCGCAAACGCGCACGCCTGCATATGTGTGGGCGATGACAGCTTCTCCCCATTCGAGCAATCCGGACGAGATCGACAGCGCCGTTGGCGGCATAGGGCTGTCCGTGGTGCGCATCCTGAAGATTCTCGCCCGCCCGGAACTTGCCCGCTGGCGCGGCGTGATGGCGCTCGCGGTCGTGCTGACGCTTGTCGCCAAGGTCGTGTCGGTCGCCGCGCCGGTCTTTCTCGGCGACGCGATCAATGCGCTTGACGCAGGCGCTGGGGCGGGCGGCGCGCTGATGGCGTCGCTCTGGTTCCTCGGGCTCTATGCGGGCGGGCGCTTCCTCTCGGCGGGCCTGCCGCAGGTGCGCGACTGGTTCTTCTCGCCGGTCAGCCAGGACGCGCAGCGCATCGTCTGCGTCGATGCGTTCGGCCACGCCCAGCACCTGTCCATGGCTTTCCACCAGACGCGGCGCACCGGGGCGCTGAACCGCATCATCGAGCGGGGTGCGGGCGCGGTCGACTATCTCCTGCGCTTCATCGCGTTCAATATCGGCCCGACGATCATCGAGCTCGCGCTCGCGGCGGGCCTTCTGGCGGTCGCGTATGACATCTGGCTCGCCGTGATCGCGGTGGCCACGGTGGTCGCCTATGGCCTGTTCACCTTCCTGATGACCGA
>CAYSED010000036.1:18312-22039 GCA_964429935.1 uncultured Hyphomonadaceae bacterium | reverse complement strand
GTGAAGAAGGCCAACACCGCGTGCATGACCGCGGGCGGGCGGTCGGCCGCGGGCGCGGACGGCTCGGCAGGCCCCTGCTGCCAGGAGACCGGCATATTGGGGGCGACCTGCATGCGGTTCTGGCTGCTGACGAGATGCAGGATGATGGCCTGCCGGTTGAACCAGGCAGCAAGCCCTGCCCCGACCATCAGGATGAGCGCTCCGGCGAGTATCCGTTTCCACATCGTGTCAGCCCCTTTCCGGCCCGGCAGAAAAGCGCCTCGAAGCCCGGTCAATACCGTTGGAACCCTGCCACAATTGGCAGCGCAAATGCAATATTCTTCCGTCCCGCCCTGCGGCTGCCGAGGCTGGCAGGGCGCGCCGGAATGTGTAGTGTTCGCCAGCCCGCGACAGAGGGCAAGAGGCACGAAGGCCATGGCATGAAGCTCCGAATACTCCTGCGTCAGGTGCACCATTGGGGTTCGATCATTGTTGCCCTGCCGCTCCTGGTCATGATCGGCGCCGGCATCCTCCTGATGCTGAAGAAAGAGGTTGCGTGGATCCAGCCGCCGACCGCGCGGGGCGTTTCGGCCGAAGTGCCTGTCATCCCGATGCAGGACCTATTTGCTGCCGCGCAGGCCGTGCCGGAGGCCGGGCTAGGCTCCTGGGCCGAGCTTGACCGCGTCGACATAAAGCCGGACCGCGGCATCATCAAGTTTGTCGGACAGAACCGCTGGGAAGTGCAGGTCGATACGACAACCGGAGAGGTCCTGCAGGCGGCCTACCGGCGCTCGGACCTGATCGAGACGATCCATGACGGCAGCTTCTTTGCCGGGTGGACCAAGCTCTTCCTGTTTCTCCCGGCCGGGCTTGTGCTTTTCGGGCTCTGGGGCACAGGTCTCTACTTGTTCTTTTTGCCGCACGTGAAAAACTGGCAGAAACGCCGCGACAGGCGGCGCACGGATGAAAGGCTGCCTGCGGAACAGGGCGGCATGGCTGGAGGAAGCTGAACATGCGGATACGGATCATTGCGGCTGCGGGCCTCGCACTCGGCCTTGCCTGTGCTGCCTCGGGACAGGCGCCGGACGGAGCCCTGTTCTCCGGCCTTGAAGCACGCCTTGTCGGCCCGGCCGGCATGAGCGGGCGCATCGCGGCGGTCGACGCCGTTGCCGATGATCCGAACCATATCATTGTCGGAGCCTCGACCGGCGGGGTGTGGATTTCCGAAAATGGCGGCCTGAACTGGACGGCTGTCTTCGATGACCAGCCGGTTGCGTCCATTGGCGCGGTCGCCTTCAACCAGCAGAACCCGGACATCATCTGGGTCGGCACCGGCGAGGGCAATGTGCGCAACTCGACCTCTGTCGGCGCAGGCGTCTTCAAGTCGCTCGATGGCGGCAAGACCTGGTCGAACATGGGGCTCGCCGGCACCGAGCGCATCCACCGGATCGCGCTGCACCCGACCGATCCGGACGTGGCTTTTGTCGCTGCGCTCGGACCGCTCTGGGGACCCGGCGAGGAGCGCGGGCTCTACCGCACGACCGATGGCGGCACGACCTGGGAGAAGATCCTGTACGTCGACGACACGACCGGCGCGACGGACGTGGAAATGGTTCCCGGAAATCCGCAAAAGCTTTTTGCCGGCATGTGGCAGTTCCGGCGCTGGCCGTATTTCTTCAAGTCGGGCGGACCGGGATCGGGCCTCTATGTGTCCCACGATGGCGGCGATAGCTGGGCCGAGATCACCGAAGAGGACGGCCTGCCGAAGGGCGAGCTCGGGCGGTCCGAATTTGCCATATCGGCAGCAGACCCGGACCGCATTTATGCCCTGATCGAAGCCGAGGAAAGCGCCCTTGCCCGCTCCGATGATGGCGGACGAAACTGGAAGCTCGTCAATACAGAGACCGACATCAACGACCGGCCGTTCTATTATAACGACCTCGCCGTCGATCCGCAGGATGCCAACCGGGTCTACCGCGTCGGCAGCCAGGTGAAAGTGTCCGAGGATGGCGGCAAGACCTTCGCGTTCATCGAGGCGATCGACTGCTGCGGTCCGGCCAATATCATCCACATCGATACCCATGCCTGGTGGATCAATCCGAACGATCCGCGCCACATGATCGACGGCAATGATGGCGGCATCGCCATCACCCGTGACAAGGGCGAGACCTGGCGCTTTGTCGAGAACCTGCCGCTTGCCCAGTTCTACCATATCGCGACCGACAATGAGGTGCCCTACAACATTCTCGGCGGCCTGCAGGACAATGGCTCGTGGCGCGGGCCGTCGGAAGTCTGGGAGAATGGCGGCATACGGAATTTCCACTGGCAGGAAGTCGGCTTCGGCGACGGGTTCGACACGCGCGCCGATCCGGACAATGCCCGGCGGGGCTATGCGATGAGCCAGGGCGGCGTGCTCTATCGCTGGGACCTCGATACCGGCGAGCAGCGCCTCATCAAGCCGAACCGCGTGCCAGGCCCGGCCCAGCGATACAACTGGAATGCCGGTTTTGCGCAGGACCCGTTCGATCCGGCGACGATCTATCTTGGCAGCCAGTATGTCCATAAATCGACCGACCGGGGCCTGACCTGGCAGGCGATCAGCGGCGACCTGACGACGAACAATCCGGAGGTTCAGACCTTCCGGGAGAGCGGCGGCATCACGCCCGACGTGACGGCTGCGGAAAACTACACGACGATCACCGTGATCGCGCCGAGCCCGCTGGAGCAAGGCACGATCTGGGCCGGCACCGATGACGGCCGTGTCCATGTGACGCGCGATGGCGGGGCGACCTGGGACAGCGTCGAAGGCCGCATGCGCGGCGCACCTGCGGGGGCGTGGGTACCCTCAATATACCCCTCCCCGCATGATGCATCCGTCGCCTGGCTCGTGATGGACGATCACCGGCGCGGCAATATGGAAACCTATGCCTTCCGTCTCGAAAACTATGGGCGCACATGGCGCTCCGTCGCGACAGACGAAGTGACCGGCTATGCCGCTTCGATCCTGCAGGACACGGTCGATCCGGACCTCCTGTTCCTCGGCACGGAGTTCGGCCTGCATGTCAGCCTGAATGGCGGGCGGAACTGGACGAAGTGGACTGCAGGCGTGCCGACCGTGCAGATCGCCGACATTGCCCTCCAGGCGCGCGAGAGCGACATTGTCATCGGCACCCATGGCCGGGCCGCCTTCGTGATCGAGGACATCACGGCCCTGCGCGGCCTCTCGGCGGGCGATTTCGGCCAGCGGTTCTCGCTGCTGAACGTGACGGACGCCCAGCAATACCGCCCGGCGCAGACGCCGTCTTCCCGCTTTGCCGGCAATGGCGAGTTCCGCGCCGACAATGCCCCCTATGGCGCGCTCATCACGTTCATGGCGAGCGGAGGCGACCTTGCCCATCCGGACGAGGAGGCCGAGCGCGCCCGCAAGGCCGCCCTGCGGGCGCAGTCCGGAAATGGCGAGGATGACGAGGACAAGGCCCCGAAGGCGCCGAAGCTCACGGTCGAGGTCCGGGATGCCGCCGGCACGCTTGTCCGCACATTCAAGTCGGACGTGCGCCAGGGCCTTAACCGGGTTGTGTGGGACCTCTCCCGCGACGGCCTGCCGCCGGTGCCCCCGGCCGAGGCCCCGGAGGACGGCACCCTGCCGCCGGGACGCGAGGTGATCCCCGGCACCTATTCGGTACGCCTGTCATTCGATGGCGCAATGGCAGAACGGACGATCGAGGTGCTGGCCGATCCGCGCAGCCCC
>CAYSED010000036.1:10977-18302 GCA_964429935.1 uncultured Hyphomonadaceae bacterium | reverse complement strand
CGAGCGAACGACGCCATGCAGGACGAGGTGCAGGCTGTGCGCGCGTCGATGAATGCCGCCCTGATGCGCATTGTCACCGCACAGCGCGACCTCGAGACGGTCAACGCGCTCGTCAAGGCGGAAAAAGCCGCCGCGCGGGTCGCGCCCGAGGACGAGAGCCATCCGCTGAGCGTGCTCGCCAAACAGGCGGGCGACCTGGAAAAGGCGCTTGGCGAGGCCGAAGAGCGCTTCCGCGTGCCGCCGGACACGGTCGGCATCGTGTTCGACGAGGACAAGGTCTCGAGCCTGATCGGAGGGGCGGGCTTCTATCTGGGGTCGACGTATGACGCGCCGAGCCCGGCGAGCCGGATCGAGCTTGAAGCGGCGCGTACCGCCCTTTCCGAGGCAACGGCCGGTCTCAACACGCTGATCAATGGCGACCTTGCCGCGCTGCGCAGCGCGGCCGAAGCCGCCGGGATCGGCCTGCTGACACAGACGCCGGTGCCTTGAGGTCCGGTCGGCAACCCTCGCCTTACTTCACCTGCTGACCGCCGAGGAACACATGGACCACGCGGCGCATGTCGCTCAGGTGTGCAAGCGGGTCGCCGTCGACGATGATGACATCGGCGAGCTTGCCGGGCTCAAGCGTGCCGAGCGTGTCGGCGCGGCCGAGAACATGCGCATTGGTCTGCGTCGCGGCGACAATGACCTCCATCGGCGTGAGGCCGGTCACTTGATGGGTCAGCACCATTTCGCGCCACATGGCGTCATGGTGCGGGTTGCCGCGCGTGCCGCTATCGCTCGAGACCGCGAAAATAGCACCAGCCTCGGCGAGCTGCCGGAGCTTGGCATTGCGTCCTGCCCGGTCTTCCTCGGCGCGCTGGAAGATCGGATGGCTCGCAAGGTCCGCTTCGCGATAGGACCGGCGAATGTCCGCGTAAATGTCTTCCGGCAGGACGCCTGACCAGCGCGGATCGTCGGTCAGTTCCGGATTGCCGACGATCTCCTTCACGCCCTCCAGCGCGATGATGGTCGGGGCCATGGCGATCTTCTGGTCGAGGATCATCTGCACGATGTCGTCGTCATAGGCCGTCTGCGTGCCGTCGCCGATATGTTCGATGGTCGCGTATTCGCGCATCCCGGCCTGAAGCGCCGTTCGCACGCCTTCAGCCGAGTAAATATGCGAGGCGGTGCGCAGGCCCTGCGCCTCGGCCTCGTCGAATATGGCGGCAAGTTCCTCGCCGGAGAGCGCCTCGTCCTGCGTCTTGATGAGGTCGGCCCCCATGTCGGCAAGCTGGCGGACCTTGGCGCGGGCATCGTCTGGTCTGTCAATCGTCCAGGTATCGTTATAGGTTTCCGAGACATAGGCGGTGACGGTCTTGCGCAGGAACGGCCCGGCAATGAAGGTGCGCGGCGCGAGAATTTCGCCGGACGCAATCTGCTCCTTCAGCCAGAAAATGTTCTCGACATCGGACCCGAGGTCGCGGACCGAGGTGACGCCCGCGTTCAGCATGGCGCGCCCGGCGGCCGGCATGATGTCCTCGCGCATCCGGCCCTCATAAGTGGCGAACCAGTGGTCGTAATCGGCGTGGCCGACAATGTCATAGTGGACATGGACATCGATCAGGCCCGGCATCACGGTCATGCCGTTCGCGTCGATCACCGCAGCGCCATCGGGCACTTCGATCTCGCTTGCCGGGCCGACCGCGCGGATCGTGTCGCCTTGGATGAGGACCGTGCCGTCCACGACAGGGGCGGCACCCGTGCCGTCTATGATGCGCCCGCCGGTGATCGCGGTCCAGCCGTCGGCATTGGCCGGGGCGGCGATGGCGGCTGCCAGAACGAACAGGGCTGAAAGGGTGCGCGTCATGCCGGGGCCTCCTCGGGTGGTTGGCGATGGCGGGAGTCTACAGCTTTGTTGATCCTTGTCGAAGGTGTTGCGGCATGGGCTCTTGCCATTCATGGTTCGACAAGCTCACCATGAGTCCATTCCCATGGCAGTCTCATGGTGAGCTTGTCGAACCATGAGCGCGCCGCGCCCGCCCAAGGCCGGAGACGAACCCTGTGCCCCCCGCTCAGCCCGGGCGCTTCATCTCGAAGTCCGGCAGGGACTGGAAGGCCTGTTTCAGCGCTTCGCCCCAGCCGAGCGAGATCAAGCGGAAATAGGCGTCGTCCTCCTCGATGCGCTGGCTGTAGCCGACCCGGCAGGTGCCGCGCTCGATGACCTGGAGATCGAGCGGCATGCCGACCGACAGGTTCGCCTTCATGGTCGAATCGAACGAAACGCAGAGGAGCTTCACGGCGTCCTCGAAGCTCATGTCCGGCTCATAGGCGCGCACGAGGATCGGGCGGCCATACTTGGTCTCGCCGATCTGGAAATAGGGCGTGTCATCGCTTGCCTCGATGAAATTGCCTTCCGGGTAGACAAGAAACAGCCTTGGTTCGATGCCGCTGATCTGGCCGCCGAGGATGAGCGTCGCCTCGAACAGGGATTCAGCTTCCTGGCCGGCCGGGGCGGCTTCCTTGATGACCTCGCGCAAGGTGCGCCCGACAAGTTCGGCGATCTGGAACATGGTCGGCAGCGTGAAAATCGAGGGCTGGCGCTCGGACGGCACCTTGGACCGTTCGTCGAGGCGGCTGATGACCGCCTGCGTGGTGGCGAGATTGCCGGCCGAGAGGAGCGTGATGACGCGCTCGCCCGGCACTTCCCAGGTCTTCATCTTGCGGAAGCGGGACACCTTGTCGACGCCGGCATTGGTGCGCGTGTCCGACAGGAAAACGAGGCCCCTGTTGATCTTCAGCCCGACGCAATAGGTCACGACAGCCCGTCTCCGCTCAACCTGTCAGGCCGGGATCATTGCTGCACCTGAACGGTGACGTCTATCGATTCGTTCACGTCCCCCCGCGTCAGGCCGTGAATGGGCGCAGCCTCGACATAGTCGAGCCCGCAGGCGAGGCGGACATAGCGGGCGTCCGGGCTGATCCGGTTCGATATGTCGAAGCCGACCCAGCCGAGTTCGGGCAGCCAGGCCTCGGCCCAGGCATGGCTCGCTTCCTGGATGATCCGGTCGTTCATCATCAGGTAGCCGCTGACATAGCGGGCCGGATAGCCAAGCCGCCGGGCCGCCGCGAGGAAGATGTGCGTATGGTCCTGGCAGACGCCCCTGCCGAGCGCGAAGGCCTCCTCGACCGTCGTCGCCGTGGTCGAGACGCCGGGCTCGTAGGCCACTTCGGCAAGGATCTCGGCGGACAGGGCGTGCAGGCGCTCGAGGTCCGGGGCATCGAGCGCGGCGATCCTGCGCACGACGGCGTTGGTCCTCGGACCGGCCTTGGTGAGGGGCGTCTCGCGCGCGTAATACCAGAGCGGCGCGGGGCCGCGGACCATGCCGAAAACGCCTGCCCGGTCGGTCACCTCCACTTCACCCTCGCTGAGAATCGTCACCTCGCGGGCCTCGTCATCGAGGCTGACGAGGCTGACGGCATTGCCGTGATGGTCGGCATAGCGGCATTCCTGCCGCCCGCCCGTCACGTGCAGCGCCCAGCGCGTCACCGACTGGAGCGGCCCGGACAGCGGCACGAGCCGCAATTGCTGCATGCCCCGCTTCAGCGGCGGGTCGAACCGGTAGGTGGTCTTGTGGCTGATCGTCAGGATCATGGCGGGCCCTATTCCAGAAACCGGAAATCCTGCTCGATCTGGCGTCCGAGCGCATTGTTGCCGGTGATGAATTCGAGAATGAACTCGTGCAGGCCGTGGTCGAACACGCCGGTGATGGACCCCTGGCCGAACGCCGCGTTCTGGGCGAGGATCATGCGGCAGCTTTCAAGACCGGCGCAGGCGTGCCTGCCGATGTCCTCGAAGGCCGCGGCAAGCTGTTCATAGCAGAACGCGAGCGACCGCGGCATGCGCCGGTCGAAGATGAGGAAGTCGGCGATCAGCCTCGCCGAGGTCTCCCCGCCGTGCAGCCAGTTGAACGCCCGCTCGGCCGAGGTCGCACGCAGGATCGTCTCCCACTGCACATTGTCGACCGGGCTGCCGACCTGCCCGACCGAAGGCAGGAGGACATAATACTTGACGTCGAGGATGCGCGCGGTCGCGTCGGCCCGCTCGACGAACAGGCCGGCCTGGCAGAAGCCGAATATGTCATTGCGCAGCATGGTCCCGTGCAGGGCGCCGCGGACGAGCGCGCAGTGCTGGCGTATCTGGCGCAGGATGTCCGGCAGGTCGGCGAGCCTGACGGTCCGCTTCAGCGCCAGACTGACCTGGATCCAGCACTCGTTCACCGCTTCCCAGACCTCGCGGGTCAGCGCCGTGCGGCAGGCGCGGGCATTGGTGCGGGCCTGGTGCACGCAGGCAAGCACGCTCGACGGGTTGCCCGTTCCGCGCAGGAGGAAATTGACGACGGACGCATTGTCGAAGGTCTCGTGGTCCCGGTCATAGGCGGCCCGGCTCGATGTCGCGCTGAGGACCGAGATCCACTCGGTGTCGCGCGCGCCCGAACGGGTGAGCGAAATGCGGAAGCCCGCATCGATGAGACGGGTCATGTTCTCGGCCCGCTCGAGACAGCGGAAGGTCCAGTAGAGATTGCCCGCCGTGCGCCCCAGCATCAGTCGTCCTCGAGGACCCAGGTGTCCTTGGTGCCGCCGCCCTGGCTCGAATTGACGACGAGGGAGCCCTTCTTCAGCGCGACGCGCGTCAGGCCGCCGGGCGTGATGCGGATCTGCTTCGGCGAGACGAGGACGAACGGGCGCAGGTCGACATGGCGGGGCGCAAGGCCTGCCTGCGTCAGGATCGGCACGGTCGAGAGGGACAGCGTCGGCTGGGCAATGTAATTGCCGGGCCGGGCGAGGAGCTTGTCGCGGAAGGCGCGGATCTCCTTCCTGCTCGCCGCCGGGCCGACGAGCATGCCATAGCCGCCCGAGCCGTGGACTTCCTTGACGACAAGGTCTTCGAGATGGGCAAGGACATGGGCAAGCTCCATCGGGTCCGAACATCGCCAGGTCGGCACGTTCTTGAGGATGGCCTGTTCGCCGGTATAGAACTCGATGATGTCCGGCATGTAGGAGTAGAGCGCCTTGTCGTCGGCGATCCCCGTGCCCGGCGCATTGGCGATCGTGATCCCGCCGGCCCGGTAGATGTCGAAGATGCCGGCCACGCCGAGCATGGACTTGTGATTGAAGTTCAGGGGATCGAGGAAGGCGTCATCGACCCGCCGGTAGAGGACGTCGATCGGCTCGAAGCCCGATGTCGTGCGCAGGCAGACCCGGCCATCAACAATCCTGAGGTCGCTGCCCTCGACAAGCTCGGCGCCCATCTGGTCGGCAAGGAAGGCGTGTTCGTAATAGGCCGCGTTGTAGATGCCCGGCGTCAGCACGGCCACGGTCGGGCGGCCCTTGCGGGAGGCGTCCGGCGCGCAGTCCTCCAGCGAACGGCGCAGGTGCTTCGGATAGTCGCCGACCGTCCGCACCCGCATCTTCGCGAACAGTTCCGGGAAGAGCTGCAGCATGGTCTCCCGGTTCTCCAGCATGTAGGAGACGCCCGACGGCGTGCGGGCATTGTCTTCGAGGACATAGAAATCGTCCTCGCCCGTGCGCACGATGTCGGTGCCGACAATGTGGGTATAGACCCCGCCCGGCGGCGTCATGCCGATCATCTGCGGCAGGAAGGCCTCGTTGCCCGCGACAAGCTCGACGGGAACCCGCCCCGCGCGGAGGATTTCCTGGCGGTGATAGATGTCATGCAGGAAGGCATTGATCGCCCGGACGCGCTGCTCGATGCCGCGCTGGAGCCTCGTCCATTCGGTCGCCGAAATGACGCGCGGCACGATGTCGAACGGGATGAGGCGTTCCTCGGCCTCGTCGCGGCCATAGACATTGAACGTGATGCCGGTGCGCCGGAAGGCGGCCTCGGCATCGCCGACCTTGCGGCGCAGGCGCCTGTGGTCTTCGGCGCCGAGCCAGGCCTCGATCTCGCGATAGGGCGGCCGGACGCGGTCCCCGCCCCCCGTCATTTCATCGAAATGGTTCGGCTTTTCAGACATCTAAGCGTCTTAGCACCGCCCTGGCCGGGCCCGCAAACCGTCGCGTCGTTTTGCGCGGCCCCGTCCGGCCCCTGACCAGAAACAAGGCAGCGATTATTATCGACAGTCGACATGAAGTGGCTCGACTCCGTCCGGATGCGTGATTACGGTCGCGGCAAAGTGACTGGGAGGTCTAAAAATGAGAATGTTCCGTACAGGTGCGAGCCTCGCGGCTCTGTCGTTCGCCGCAACCGGCCTTGCGTCCGCCGAAACGCTGCTGCTGCGCGATCCGGCGGTTTCCCCGCAGAACATCGCCTTCGTCTATGCCGGCGACCTCTGGATCGCCAATCGTGACGGCTCGGCCCCGCGACGCCTGACGACGCACATGGCGGACGAAGGCGGCCCGGTCTTCTCGCCGGACGGCCGGACGCTGGCCTATACGGCGACCCATGGCGGCAATGCGGACGTCTACACGATCTCGGTGAATGGCGGCCAGCCTACGCGCCACACCTGGCATCCGGAAGAGGACATCGCGATCGACTGGAGCCCGGACGGGTCGCAGGTCGCCTTCACCTCGCGCCGCGAAACGCTGAACGGGCGCTCGGCGCAGCTTTACCATGTCGCGCTGTCGGGCGGGCTGCCGGAGAAGCAGATGGAAGCCCGGCTCTTCCGGGGACGGTATGACGCAACAGGATCGCGCATCGCCTCCCTCGAATTCGGCCCGGCCTACAATGCGCTCTATGGCGGATCGTCCGGCTGGCGCGGCTATCGCGGCGGCACGACCCCGTCGATCCAGATCATCGACCGGGCGGCCGGCACCTGGTCGGAAATTCCCGGCGAGCGGGTCAATGACATCGAACCCATGTGGATCGGCGACACGGTCTGGTTCATCTCAGACCGCGACGACAAGATCTTCAACATTCACCGCCATGACCTTGCGACCGGCGAGACCGTGAAAGTGACGAACGAGACCGTCTGGGACATTCGCGCCGCCGACGCCGACGGGACGACCATCGTCTACGAGGCGGGCGGACGGCTGAAATCGCTCGACACGGGCACCGGCACCGTCACGGACATTTCCGTCACCCTGAACCCGGACCTGCCCCAGCTACGGCCGCAATGGAAGGAAGCCTCCGGCCAGGTCACCGCCGCAGACCTCTCGGCTTCCGGCAAGCGCGTCGCCGTCACAGCGCGCGGAGAGGTCTTCTCGGTCCCCGTGGAGGACGGCTCGGCGCGCAATATTTCCGGCACTGACGGGGTGCGCGAATATTCCGCCATCTGGTCCCCGGACGGCACGAAGATCGCCTATGTCGTCGAGGCGGACCGGCG
>CAYSED010000036.1:0-10967 GCA_964429935.1 uncultured Hyphomonadaceae bacterium | reverse complement strand
CCGTCCGGTCCAAGTACCGCCGCCAACCGATCGCCGAGCCGCGCGACATTGATCTCGGCACGGCCTTTTATGACCTGCACGTCTGGGGCGGCGAAGGCGACCATATTGTCTACGAGGACAATCACCTGAACCTCTACGTGCTTGATGTCGAGAGCGGCCGTTCGCGGCTCGTCTCCACCGGCAAGCGGCGCGACACGGTCGAGACCGACTTGTCCCCGGATGGTGCCTGGCTCGCCTACACGGAAGAACAGGCAAACTTCAATCGCGACCTCTTCCTCTACAATTTCGCGTCCGGGCAAAGCACGAGGATCACCGACGGGCTCGCCGACACGGCCTCGCCCGCCTTCAGCCATGATGGCAAGCTGCTTTACTTTACAGGCTCGACCAATTCCGGGCCCCTTCAGGTCGGGCTCGACATGACGAGCCAGGAAAGGCCCTACCGGGCGGGCATCTATGTCGCCGTGCTCGAGGCGGACGGCACCTCGCCCCTCCTGCCGAAGCCGGGGGACGAGGAACCGGAAAGCGATGCCGAAGACAACGGCGACGAGGAAGCCGACGAGGCTGCCGTCACGGTCTCGGTCGATGGCCTTGCCGCGCGGATCACGGCCCTGCCCGTCGCCGAGGCGGCCTATTCCAACCTCGACGTCGACAAGGACGGCACGCTTTATTTCGTGCGAAATGTCCAGCCGGGCACCAGCAACCCGCCGCCTGGCGAGAATGCAGAGGCCGGTGCCGCGCTGATGCGCTTCGATGCCGAGGAGAAAAAGGCCGAGGAGGTCATGGGCGGCATTACCGGCCTGCAGATCAGCGCCGACGGCACGCAGATGATGGTCTCGAAGCCGGACAACCAGCTTCTCGTCGGCAAGATCGCGGACAAGTTCGAGCCGGAACCGGTCGACCTCTCGGGCGTCCGCATGCTGATCGACCCGAAGGCCGAATGGGCGCAGATATTCGATGATGTCTGGCGCATGGAGAAGGAGCATTTCTACGACCCTGCCTTGCACGGGCTCGACTGGGACGCGGTCTATGCCCGCTACCGGCCCATGCTTGACCATGTCGGGCGGCGCGAGGACCTGAACGCCCTGATGGCCGAGATGATCGCCGAAATGCATGCCGGGCATAACCGGCTCGGCGGCGGCGACATCGTGCGCGAGAGCGGCCCCGGCACGGGCATGCTCGGCGCGGATTTCCGCCTCGAGAACGGACGGACCCGGATTGCCCGCATCTATACCGGCGAGAACTGGAACCCGTTCCTCGATGCTCCCCTCGCCGAGCCGGGCCTTGGCGTGTCGGAAGGCGACTATGTGCTTGCCGTCAACGGCCGCGAGATCGGCACGGATGACAATATCTTCGCAGCACTCGAAGGCACGGCGGGCAAGCAGACCATCCTCCGCGTCGCGAGCCGTCCCGACGGGCGCGACGCCCGCGACGTGACGGTCGTACCGGCCGACAGCGAGCGGATGATCCGTCTCTGGGCATGGGTCGAGGGCAACCGCAAGGCCGTCGAGGAAGCCACCGATGGCCGGATCGGCTATGTCTACCTGCCGAATACTGGCGGGGCGGGCTATACGCTCTTCAACCGCATGTTCTATGCCCAGACCGACAAGGACGGGATGATCATCGACGAGCGCTCGAACGGCGGCGGACAGGCGGCGAACTATATCACCGACACGCTTGCCCGGACCTATCTCTCCGGCTGGAAGGACCGCGACGGCCTGGTCTACAACACGCCGGGCGGGGCCATGTTCGGCCCGAAAGTCATGCTGATCGACCAGGATGCCGGCTCTGGCGGGGACTTCCTGCCCTATAGTTTCCGGCACATGGGCATCGGCAAGCTGATCGGCACGCGGACATGGGGCGGCCTGATCGGCATTTCCTATAATCCGGGGCTTGTCGACGGCGGTTTCCTGACCGTGCCCTTCTTCCGCTATTTCGATACGGAGGGGAACTGGACGATCGAGAACGAGGGCGTCGCCCCGGACATCGAGGTCGCGCTGGACCCGATCGCGGCGAACAATGGACGCGACACGCAGCTTGAGCGGGCCATTGCCGAAGTGCTGGCCGAGCTGGAGACCAATCCGAGCCCCGTGCCGGTGACCGCGCCGCCGGTCCCGACGCGCCTCGGGGACTGAGGCTCAGACACCGGATCCCGGGTCCCGGCTTGCTGCCGGGCCCGGGATCACGGGCGAGACGGCCGGCCGGGCAAATGTCGCAGTCCACGCGGCGAGATTGACGACGCCGAGCCCGGCCATGATCGTCCAGAACGTGCCCGTCAGCGCGCCGCCCGCAAGCCCGATGGGCGAGAACAGGGCATAGAGGCCGACAACGCACGAGAAGAGCGTCACGGCGACGGGCTGCGCCAGCCGCCAGGGCGCCATGTCGATCCGTGAACGGACATCCACCGTCCACGGCGTCGCGCGCGGCCGCAACGCGCCAACCGCCAGCCTCATCGCCACCTCTATAACGAGGAGGATCGCATAGAGGTGCAGGAAGTGCAGCGTCACGATGTCCTCGAACACGAATTTCAGGAGGCCATAGGCGATGACGTGGAAGACGATGACGAGTTTCGCGCCGAGTGCGGGCACGCGCTTCGTGAACAGCCCGACCATGACGATCGCCACGATGGGGATATTGTAGAAGCCCGTGAAGATGCGGATGACCTGCCAGAGGCCCGCCTCGGCGAAATGGAGGAGCGGCGCAACGACGAACGAGAAGACCGCGATGACAACGCTCGCGATCATGGCGACGCGCACGGTCTCCCGGTCGCCAAGCTCGCCGCCGCGAAACGGCTTGTAGAGGTCGAGCGTGAAGAGCGTCGCGGCGCTGTTGAGGAGCGAGTTGAACGAGCTGAACACCGCGCCGAGCAGCACGGCGAGGAAGAAGCCCATCAGCCAGACCGGGAAGACATCGCGGATAAGGCGCGGATAGGCGTCATCGATGGACGCGAGCCCCGGCCCGTAAAGATGGAAGGCGATGATGCCGGGGATCATCATGAAGAGCGGCACGAGCACCTTGAAGAAGCCCGAGAAGAACACGCCCTTCTGCCCTTCGGCGAGCGAGCGCGCCGCGAGCGTGCGCTGGATGACATACTGGTTGGCGCACCAGTAGAAGAGATTGGCGAAGATCATGCCGGTGAAGACTGTGCCGAACGGGGTCGGGGCGGCCGCGTCGCCGATGGCGTTCAGTTTCTCCGGATAGTCCGTGACGAGCCGGTCCGCCCCGGCGAGAAAACTCCCCTCCCCGAGCGCGACGAGGCCGAGCACTGGCACGAGCACGCCGACGATGAGCAGGCCGACCCCGTTCAGCGTGTCGGACACCGCGACCGCCTTCAGCCCGCCGAACACGGCATAGACCGCCCCGACCCCGCCGACCGTCAGCACCGTGACGACGAGCGCCTGAAAGCGCGACAGGCCGAGGAGCCCTGGCACGTCGAAGAGCTGCAGCACGGCTATCGAGCCCGAATAGAGCACGGACGGGATCGTCACGAGCCCGTAGCCGAGCATGAAGAGGATGACCGAGAGGCGCTGCACCTGCCTGTCGAAGCGCGAAGCGAGGAATTCCGGCAGGGTCGTGAACGCGCCCGTCAGGTAGCGCGGCAGGAAGACGAGCGCCATGGCAATGGTCGAGACAGCGGCGGTCACTTCCCAGGCCATGGAGGAGAGGTTCGCCGAATAGGCCGAACCGTTGAGACCGATCAACTGTTCGGCCGACAGGTTTGTCAGGAGGAGCGAGCCCGCGATGAACACGCCGCCAAGCCCGCGCCCGGCAAGGAAATAGCCTTCCGCCGTGCTCGTCTCGCCGCGCGTCTGCCGCCACGACACATAGGCGACGAGCGCCATGAAGGCCGTGCAGCTTGCGAGCGTCAGGACAAGTTCCGATGGCGTCATCCGGGGGCCCTCCGCACCGTCAGGAAGCGGCGACTATGCGACGCGCCGCCTCAAAAGGGCAAGGCGGGGCGTCTGCTTTGAAAAAGGAGATGTTAAAAATCCTTGACATGTCCGAAATTTTTGACATATCGGTTATGTCTGAAATTTTTAACAAGGAGGCGCCGCCCATGTCGTTCCGCGAGAAGACCTGCTGGATCATGATGGTCCTGCTCATTGCGCTGGGCATCCGGTATGCCCAGTCGACCATTGCCCTGTCGGCCATGATGGAGGGCACGGCCCCGCCGGTGCTTGGCCTGATGATCGGGCTTACCGTGCTGCTCGTCATCGGCGCGGTGATCGGCCACGTGTTCATCGCGGTGACCTCCCCGGCCGAAGCGGGCGAGCCGGAAGACGAGCGGGACAGGTTGGTGACGCGCGCGGCCGGCAACATTGCCGGCTATGTGCTCGGCCTCGGCGTCTTCACGGGCCTCTGGCATTACATCGCTCAGGGCGACGGCAACTTGCTGTTCCACATTCTTGTCGGGTCGCTGATTGCCAGCCAGGTCAGCGAGTATGCCCTGTCGATCTGGTATTATCGCAAGGGCGTGTGAAGCCATGGCCAAGCGCCCTCCGATCACCAATCGCGTGCGCGAACGGCGCGAGCATCACGGGCAGATGTCGCAGGCCATGCTCGCCTTCGAGATCGGCGTCACGCGGCAGACCGTGATCGCCATCGAACAGGGCCGCTATTCGCCCTCGCTCGAAAGCGCGTTCCGGATCGCGCGCCTGTTCGGCGTTGGCCTCGAAGACGTGTTCGGCTGGGAAGGCCCGCCTCGGGGGGCAGGGTTCGGAACCCGGACCGAGCTGGCTTGAGCGGCGCTTCCGGCTTGTGACCGGCGTCTTCCCGCGGCTTGACCGCGGGACCCGTCTCCAGCGCCCCGTTTCACATGACGGAAGGCCCGGACTTGGGTTGCACGGGCGGAGCCGTGCAATGACGCAAGATGGGCGCGCCGCTTACAACCTTCAGGCCAGACCCGCAGCTTCACCTAGCGACGCTCGCCTGTGCCGAGCGGGGTCGGCGGCGCCGACGCCGGCACGCGGCCATAGGCGTGCGGCAGGGAGCATGTCTTGAGCTGGGGCAGGACGCGCGTGCCAAACGAGATGCATTCGTCGATATGCGGATAGCCGGAAAAGATGAAAGCGCGGATGCCCATGTTCTGATAGGCCTCGATTTCGGACAGGACCTGGTCTGCCGAGCCGACAAGCGCCGCGCCGCAGCCCGAGCGCGCCCGGCCGATGCCGGTCCAGAGATGGCGCTCGACATAGCCGAACTGGTCGGCAAGCTCACGGGCGCGGGCCTGGTGGGCAACGCCGAGGCTGATCGAATCGTGGGCGCGCTCGCGGATCAGCTTGCCGTATTCATCGTCGAGCTTCGAGACGAGGTGTTCGGCATAGTCGCGCGCCTCGGCTTCGGTGTCGCGCACGATCATGTGTACGCGCAGGCCATAGTCGAGAACGCGGCCATGGCGCTCGGCGACGGCATGCACGGCCTTCATCCGTTCGGCGATCTGCGCCTTCGGCTCCGGCCACATCAGGTAGACATCGCAATGCTCGCCGCAGAGATCGAGCGCAGCCGGCGAATAGCCGCCAAAATAGAGAAGCGGCCCGCCGGTCTGGTAGGGCACGGCAGGGTCCGCCGGCACGTTCCTGAACGTGTAGACCACGCCCTCGTGATCGATGCGGTCCCGCGTCCAGGCCTGTTTCAGGATCTGCACGACCTCGCGGGAACGTTGGTAACGGTAGTCGCTGTCCGCAACTTCGCCCGGGAAGTCCGAACTGATGACATTTAGCGTGAGCCGCCCTTCGAGCATGTGGTCGAGCGTTGCGACCGTGCGCGCGAGCATGACCGGCTGCATCTCGCCGCAGCGGATCGCCGCGAGCATGTTGATCCGGCTGGTCAGGGGGGCGCAGGCCGCCACGAAGCTCAGCGTGTCCTGGCCGACCTGATAGGAGCTCGGGCAGAGTATGTTCCGGAAACCCTGCCTTTCGGCTTCGAGCAATATGTCCCGGCAATGGGCCCAGCTCGAGCGCAGTGCCCCGTCCGGCACGCCGAGATATTCGTAATCATCCGAACAGAGCGCCGAGAACCAGGACACTTCGAGCGTCTCGAGGTCGGCCGAGCGGACCGGAACAACTGTCATAGGCAGGCTCCTCCCCCGTTCGCCGCCACGGGCAGGACAATGCTTGCCTGGCACCCCCGAACCTGTATAGCAATATTGCATCAATTTCATGGATCAACAAGGTATCAATTCCTTCAGATGGCGGCCGGTCCCAACCTCCCGAAACATGTCCAGCTCAGCGAGCTTCTCATCCGGGAGATTGCCGCCGGACACCTGCCGGACGGCTCGCGGCTGCCGCCCGAACGGGTCATGGCACGCAAGCTCGGCGTTGCCGTCGGCACGCTCCGCCGGGCGCTTGCCTCGCTCGAGGGCCAGGGCCTCCTGAAGCGCATCCAGGGCTCGGGAAACTATGTCCGCCGCCAGCAGAGGGTCGAGAGCGTCTATGCCTTCCTGCGCCTCGAACTCGCCGAAGGCGGCGGTCTGCCCGGGGCCGACATTCTCGATCTGTTAACCATGAAAAAGCCCGCCGCAGCAGGCTTTTCCGGCCGGTCTGACCGGGCTCACCGCATCCGCCGCCTGCGCCGCCTCGGCGACATGCCGGTGGCGCTCGAAGAGATCTGGCTGGAGGACCGCTTCAGCCAGCCCGTCCGCGCCGCCGACATGAACCCGTCGCTCTACCTCTATTATCGCGAGACGCTCGGCCTCGTCATCGGGCGGACGGAAGACCGGGTCGGCGTGGCGCCCGTGCCGGTCTGGGTTCCCGCCGGCTTCCCGATGCGCCCCGGCGAAGCGGCAGGCTTTGTCGAGCGGTTCGCCGACGATGCCGCCGGGCAGCCGGCCGAGTATTCCTGCACCTGGTTTGACCCGGCGCTTGCCCGCTACATCGTTCGCCAGGACCAGGACATCCGATGACAGACAAGGTTTACGGCCTGATCGGCTGCGGCATGATGGGCCTCGAACACGTGCGTAACGTGAACCTTCTGCCGGGAGCGAGGATCGGCGCCGTCTATGACCCGCTGCCGGAAAATGCCGCCCGCGCCGCACGGGTCGCCGGCGGCGCGGACATCCTGCCCTCGCTCGAGGCGCTCGTCGCGCACCCGCCGCTCGATGCCCTCGTCCTCGCCAGCCCGAACCATCTCCATGTCCGGCAATTGCAGGCGATTGCCGCCGCGCGCGCCCTGCCGATCCTTTGCGAGAAGCCGCTCTACACGACCCCGGCCGACAGATCCGCCATCGAGGCTTTCGCGCAAGCCCATGCCGCTCCGGTCTGGGTCGCCATGGAATACCGCTACATGCCGCCGGTCGCGACGCTGATCCGCGATGCCTGCGTCGTGACCGGCGGCGTCCGAATGCTGTCGATCCGCGAACACCGCCTTCCGTTCCTCAAGAAATTCGGCGACTGGAACCGGTTCAACGAAAACACCGGCGGGACGCTCGTCGAGAAATGCTGCCATTTCTTCGACCTGATGCGGCTGATCCTCGCCGCCGAGCCGGTCCGCGTCATGGCGAGTGCCGGACAGGCGGTCAATCACAAGGACGAGACCTATGGCGGGCGCGTGCCGGACGTCTGGGATTCCGGCTACATGATCTTCGATTTCGACAACGGTTCCCGCGCCATGCTGGAGCTCTGCATGTTCGCCGACGGCAGCCTGTGGAACGAGGAGATCAGCGCGGTCGGCGCGCGCGGCAAGATCGAATGCCGCCTGCCCGGCCCGCAGCGCTTCTGGCCGGAGACCCTCGGCCCGCCGCCGCATCCCCAGGTCTCGGTCAGCCCGCGCCACCCGAAGAACCCGCAGACACGCGAGATCCCGATCACCGAAGAACTCGTCCAGGCGGGCGACCATCACGGCGCGACTTTCTATCAGCACCAGCGCTTCCTCGACGTGGTGCGCGGCAACAGCCGGCCGGATGTGACGGTCCGCGACGGCGTGCGAGCGGTCGAAATGGGCCTCGCCGCACAGCTCTCGGCCGCCGAACACCGCGCCGTCGAGATCGCCTGACGGCCCGTCTCGCCCGGCCGGCGCGAGACCCGCGTCCGTGCCGGGGGCGGGCGACATTTCCGCCACGCCTGCCGGAAAACCGACGCCTGCCCGGCGCATCCTGTGGATCGCCTGCAGGATTTGTGACAGCCTTCGGACAATACAGGAGAAAAGCGTTCAGGGAGATTTCGCACATGAGACATGCGCTTCTGAAAGCGTCGGCCTGCGCCATTGCGCTCGGCTGGAGCTTGCCGCCGGCCGCCGCGCAGGATGCCGAACCGGACAATCCGCGACGCCTCGACCGGGTGGTCGTGACGGCGCAGAAGACCGAGCAGTCGCTCCAGGAAGTGCCGATCGCCGTCAGCGTCCTCGGTGCGGACGATATCGACAATGCCTTTGCGAGCAACAATCTCGAAAGCCTGACGGCCCTCGTCCCGTCGGTCAGCTTCCGCAAGGGCTCGACCAATGCGAACTCTGCGGTCACCATTCGCGGCATCGGCACGATCTCGTTCTCCGACGCCGCCGAGCCGAGCGTGGCGACCGTCGTCGACGGCGTCGTCCTCGGCCGGTCCGGACAGGCGTTCGGCGACCTTTACGACATCGAGCGCATCGAGGTCCTGCGCGGGCCGCAAGGCACGCTCTTCGGCAAGAATGCCTCGGCCGGCGTCATCAACATCGTCACGCAGCGCCCGGACCAGGAAGCCTGGGGCGGCTATGTCTCGGCGTCCTATTTCGAGGACCAGGAATACCAGGTGAAGGGCCGCGTGTCCGGCCCGGTGACGGACGCCCTCGCGGCAAGCCTCACGGTCTCCCGCTCCGAGTTCGACGGCTTCATCCGCAACCTCTTCAACAATCGCGACGTCAACGGCTATGACCGCTGGGGCGGCCGCCTGCAGCTCCTGTTCGAGCCGTCGGACGATTTCAATGTCCTGTTCTCCTATGAGCACAACGAGACCAATGACGATTGCTGCGCTGACATCCCGGCCCTTAATGCCAATGCCGCCCGCTTTGCCAATTCGCTCGCCCCTCCCGGAGGCGCCGGCATCGTGGCCGGGCCTGCGGGCACGCGCCCCGTTGCGGACATCCAGCTCGATACGCGCGTGATCGACCAGGATTTCGAGACCCGCACGATCAACAATTTCGACGCCTTCTCGGTGAATGCCGAGAAGGAAACCTTTGGCGGCCACACGATCACCTCGATCACGTCCTTCCGCGAATGGTCGAACACGGAGTTCCGCGAAGGCGACTTCACATCGTCAGAGGGCTTTGCCGCCGCGCCGGTGAACTTCGGCACGGTGAATTTCCTCCTCCACGATTCCGGCACCCGCGACAACAGCCAGTTCAGCCAGGAACTGCGCCTCCAGTCACCGGCCGGCCAGCGCCTCAACTATCAGGTCGGCGCCTATTATTTCGACCTGCAGATCGAGAGCGACTTCACGCGCGAGGCGAGCTGCCAGAACAATGGCGGGCAGAACCAGGCGATTCTCGACGCCAATCCGGGGCTGACCTGCAATGCCAATGACATCGTCTCGGCGACGAACTTCGCCTTCGTGGATTTCGACAATTATGCCGTCTTCGGCAATGTCGACTATGACCTGCTCGACGGGTTGAACGTCTTCTTCGGCGCCCGCTGGACACGCGACGAGGTGGATTTCGTCAACAGCCGCGTCAACAATGACCCGTTCGGCCGCCAGGGCATCGGCCTGAGGCCGGACCTGCCGAACAGCCAGTTCCCGTTCGCGTCCGGCGGCTTCGCCGTGCCGAACATGGACGTGCCGACTGGCGAACTGGACGCCATGGGCAATCCCATCCTCGTCGATGTGCCGCCCTTTACCGGCTCGACTGCCGAGGACAATGTCTCGGTTCGCGCCGGCCTGAATGCCGAGCCGGGCGCGCTTCTCGGCAATGGCGCGAACTGGGGCAATGCCTATTTCACCTATGCCCAGGGCTACAAGGGCCCGGCCTTCAATGTCTTCTTCAACCAGGGCACATCGGACACTGCGCCGATCGGGGAGGAGACTTCAGACCATTTCGAGATCGGCTACAAATATGCCGCCTCGAACTATGCCCTCGCCATTGCGCTCTACACGACGGACATTTCCGGCTTTCAGGCAAACGCCTTCGACACCTCGACCGGCGTGACGATTACCCGCCTGACCAATGCGGGCGACGTGCGCACGCGCGGCATCGAACTTGACGGAAGCTGGGCCCCGTTCGACTTCCTGACCCTGACCGGATCGGTCGCGCTCAACGATGCCGAAATCCAGGCCTTCAACTCGCCGATCGATCCGACGACCGGCCAGCCGGCCTTCCCGGGCGGCATCTTCTCCGGACAGGACCTCCTCTTCTCGCCGGACGTGAACTATAATGTCGGGGCGAACTTCTATTACCCGCTCGCCAATGACTATGCCCTCTTCTTCAATACCAATTTTGCCCATGTCGACGAACAGGAAAGCGACCTGCCTGGCGGCAATCCCGACCCGGCGGTGAACCCGTTCCCGATCCCGGCGCAGAACCTGTTGCCGGACTACAATCTCTGGAACCTGTCCTTCGGGGTCGAGTTCAAGGAGCGCTACCGGGCGACCTTCATCGTCAACAACCTTCTGGACGAAAGCTTCGTGACGACCAATTCCGGCGACACGTTCCGCTTCCAGATCCCGCGCGAGGCTGACCGCTATGTCGGCGTGAACCTGCGCGCGGAATTCTAGGGTCGGCGAAGTTTCGGCCGCGCGGCGGGTCTGGCCCCGTTCCGCCGCCCCTGATCCGGAGGGAGAGCCGGGACCCGGCGATGCAGTGAGCCCCCGGCCAAGGGCCGGGTACCTGACAATTCCTGGCGGATTTTCAGGGACGACACGTTTTTGATGCCGCGCTTCACCGGACGACGGAACATCGCCGCGCTCTCCCGCCCGGATCATGACGCCGGCCGCCGTCTTTCCGGCCCCCGGCGACCCGCTTGCGCCTGCCGTCCTGCTGCGCAAGCGGGCCGGCCGGCAGGCCTAGAG
>CAYSED010000035.1:15372-22704 GCA_964429935.1 uncultured Hyphomonadaceae bacterium | reverse complement strand
GTCGACGATGGCAAGGTCGCAGCCGAGCCGGCGCGCAAGCGAACGTGCCCGGACGACGCCGCCGACATCCGGCGAGACGACCATGAGATGGTCGCCATTGTAGCGGGCCTTGATGTCCGCCTCGATCACCGGCGCGGCGATGAGATTGTCCGTCGGCACGTCGAAGAACCCCTGGATCTGGCCGGCATGGAGATCCATTGTGAGGACGCGGTCCGCCCCGGCGGTCGAGATCAGATTGGCGACGAGCTTGGCCGAGATCGGCGTGCGGCCATCGGTCTTCCGGTCCTGCCTTGCATAGCCGTAATAGGGGATCACCGCCGTGACGCGCCGGGCCGAGGCCCGGGTCAGCGCATCGATGCAGATCAGGAGCTCCATCAGGTTGTCGTTCGCCGGATAGCTTGTCGACTGGATGATGAAGACATCCTCGCCGCGGACATTCTCGTTGATGCGGACGAACACTTCCTTGTCGGCAAAGGTCTTGACCTCGGCATCGGTGAGCGGCGCATCGAGATAATCGGCAATCGCGGCAGCGAGCGGCCTGTTGGAATTGCAGGTCAGGAGTTTCATGCCTCGTCGCCCCCGGCTGGCTTTGGTGTCATGCTTGTGTCGCAAAGACCCGCGAGTCGCAACCGGGCGATCCAGCTTAAGCGCCGTGTTCTGTCCTAAGCATGATTACTGATGCATTTCGGCCATAGTCGGGCTCGCTTGCGTCCAGAGGTCAGGATTTGTCGCGCAGCGCTTTCAGTGCAGCTTCCAGGTCGCTGATCTGAGCCTGTTTGGCGAGCACAAGCGCCTGCAGGGCGTCGAGCGCACGCGCCTGGGCATTGATCGTCTCGATCAGGTCAAGCTGCTGGGATTCCAGTTCGTCGATCCGTGTCCGGTATTCTGCCGACAGGCGACGCTTCACCGTCCGGTAGAGCCGCGCGGCGGTTCCCACCGCAGGCATTTCCTCCAGAATGAATTCGCCGATCGTTTCGGCGTCTTCGGCTTTGTCTTCAAGGCGTCTTGACCGCTTTTTCCGGGCAGGCTTGCGGTCCGGCGGCTGCCTGTCGGTCACGACGAGGTCGAAACGGCGCGCCCCGGCCGCGACCGGCTGGGCGTCCTGGCGGTGTGTTCATTGAGAAAGTCGACCACCGATCTCAGGTGCGCCCGTGCCGTTTGCTTCGCCGCTTCGCCTTGGGCGAGCAGGATGTCCAGCCGCTCCAGGCCATCGGCAGGATCGGCCGCTTCGGGATCGGCCCCGGCACCGGATTTCTTTTCCAGCTTTGTCACGGCATTGCTGGCGAGCCGAAGCGCGTCGGCAAAACTGGTCTCAAGGGAGTGTGTCCTGGATGACATTTTCCTGTCCTCTTTGTCCTGTAAGAAATAGGCAGCCGTGACCTGAAAGTAAATGTCGGCGGCTTGTCAGGGCAAATCGAGCATGATTACTGATGCATTTCGGCCATAGTCGGGCTCGCCGCGATGGTTGCGGCGGCGGTTGGAGAAATAGTCCGCCTCCATGGTGCAGGTGTCATGAGCGACGAGGTCGGCGCGGGCGATGCCGGCAGCGACGAGACGGGCATGGACATGGCCCGGCAGGTCGAACTGGAACCGGTCGCCGAGCCCCGGGCGGAAGAAGCGGGCATTGGCTGTGTCATCGTCAAGGAACCGGTCGCGGAATTCCGGGCCGACCTCGTAGGATTGAGGGCCGATGGCCGGGCCGATAGCGGCAAGGATGCGGGACGGGTCAGCGCCGAGCCCGGCCATGGCGGCGAGCGTCGCTTCAAGCACGCCGCCAAGGGCACCCTTCCATCCGGCATGGGCCGCTCCGATGATCCCGGCCTCCGGATCGGCGAAGAGCACGGGCACGCAATCGGCGGTCAGGATGGCGAGGGCGAGGCCGGGCACATCCGTGACCATGGCGTCGGCCTTGGGCCGGTCCTCGAAGGGTTCGCGGACCAGGATCGCGTCGGCGGAATGGTGCTGGTGGCAGGAGAGGAGATGGCCGGGCGAAGGCGCGCCGAGGGTGCTCGCGATCCGGGCGCGGTTCTCGGCGACATGGGCCGGGTCGTCGCCCGAGCCTGCCCCGGCATTGAGGCTCGCATAGATGCCGGTCGAAACCCCGCCCTGGCGGCCGAAGAAGCCGTGGGTGACCCGGGAAAGATGCGCCAGGCCCGGTGCTTCAACATGTGGCAGCGGATCGTTCATTTCGGCAGCCTTGCCGAGAGGACCCAGCCGACCGCCTGCGCCGAGACGGCCATGGCGAGGGCCGTGCCGACAATGAGATGGTCGGCCGCAAACGAAGCGAGCGCTGCGCCAATGCAGAGCCAGTCGACGGCCTGGCCGCTGATGAGATGGCCGAGCGGGCGGCGGGCGGCATAGACCTCGCCGAGGCGCACCGAGCGCCAGACGCGGCCCATGTCCGGCGGGCCGAACACGTCCTGAAGCTCCTTCGGATCGAGAATGCCGGTAAGCTCGCAGAGGTCCTGCACGCCGGCCTCGCCAAGCTCGACCTGCTCGCGGCGCTTGGCCGAGCCGGTCAGCGAGACGATGGCCGAGAGGATCACGGCGATGGCAAGCGCAACCGAGGTCAGGCCGTCAAACGGGGAGGTCAGGTCGAGCATGGGCGGAGCCTAAAGACTGTGGCGCAGATTGACCAGATACCCGCACTTGCGGGAAGGTGGGGGCGGGTTTGCAGCGTGACTATTGAAGAGCAGATATCAAGGTTCGTCACCCCCGACCGCGAAAGCGGTCTGGGGGCCTAGCTCGGAACGGTGCCGCGGGTGCTGCGGTTCAGATCGCAGGAGATAGGCCCCGCGATCAAGTCGCGGGGAGTCGCCGTCTTTTCGTGCTGTTCTAGGTTTCAAAGGGCGGTTCCCCGCGACTTGATCGCGGGGTCCAGCTCCCGGATCGCCAAGGGCGTCCGGGGTGACAGGCCATTTTGCAGCATGGTCATCGAAACGGACTACCCCCGACCAACCGCTTCTCCATGTGGAAGCGGGGCAGCCACTGGCCGGACTGGGAGACGGTTTCAGGCGCGGCGACCTCGTAGCCGAGCACGGCGAAAGCCGGGCGGGCATGCAAGCTCGCATGGGTGGACAGGCTCGCAGTCCAGGCTGACCGGGCGAGCCATTCGAGCGGCTCGTGCAGGCGCCGGAACAGGCCGCGCCCCTGAAAGGCCGGGCGGACATAGGCAAAATCGACATAGGCGGCGTCCTTCAGCGTCATGAAGCCGGCAAGCGTTCCGTCCGCTGTTTCGGCCTTGAACACGGCCTGTCCGGCCAGGCGTTCGGCCATATCGCCGGCGCTGCGCGGCGCGGGCGACCAGGCTTGCCGCTGGGCCGGGGTGTAGAGGCTCGCCGCCTGCACGGTCTCGAAGAGCAGCGCCGCGAGGGACGCAAAGTCCGGCTGGTCGTCGCGGCAGATATTGATTTCAGCGTCCATCGCGGGCACCCCTCAGGGCTCTCGTTTGCGACCGACATGTCCCGAAAGGCCCGATGATGACAATCCCCAGGCAAGCCCGTCCCCGCCGCTCCTGCCTCTACATGCCGGGCGACAAGCCGCGCGTCCTCGACAAGGGCCGGACGCTGCCGGCCGACGCGATCCTGTTCGACCTTGAAGATGCCGTGGCGCCGGAGGCCAAGGAGGCGGCAAGGGCGGGCGTTGCCGAGGCGCTGGCTGCGGGCGGCTATGGTCCGCGCGAGCGCGTCGTCCGGATCAACGGGCTAGATACGGACTGGGGCCTTGCCGACCTCAAGGCCGCCGTTGCGGCCGGACCCGACGCGATCCTCGCCCCCAAGGTTATTGGCGGCGAGGACATTGACCGGCTGGACGATGCGATGAGCCGGGCAGGAGCGCCGGAGACGATGGCGCTCTGGGTGATGATCGAGATGCCGAAGGCGATCCTCAATATCGGCGAAATCGCGGCGGCCGCCGGGCGCACGCGCCTTGCCGGCTTCGTCATGGGCACCAATGACCTTGCCAAGGAATTGCGCGCGGTCGCGACGCCGGACCGGCTCGCCTTTCAGGCCGCGTTCGGCCTGACGCTCGCGGCGGCGCGGGCCTATGGCCTGTTTGTGATAGACGGCGTCTACAATGACATTTCCAGCGAGGCAGGCCTCGTCGCCGAGTGCGAGCAGGGCCGCGTGCTCGGGTTTGACGGCAAGACGCTGATCCACCCCTCGCAGGTCGAGGCGGCGAACCGGGCCTTTTCTCCGGCGCAGGAGGATGTCGCGCAGGCCCGTGACGTGATTGCGGCCTTTGCCAGCCCTGACAATGCGGGCAAGGGCGTCATCAGGGTCAATGGCAAGATGACCGAGCTCCTGCATCTCGAAGAGGCCCGGCGCATAGTCGCCGTGTCGCAAGCGATCGCGGCGCTCGCCGGGGCGCAATCGTGATGAGAAGCCCATTGCCGCGCGCGCCTGCGGCCTTAATGTAATCCCAGCAAAACCTGACGGGCGAGGGATGATCCAGATGAGACACATGCTTGGCGGCGCGTTTATGCTCGCCGTGCTGCTCGCGGCCTGCGGCGACCGGGAAGCGGCGCTTCCGCCGCCTGTGGCCGATTCAGTGACGGTGCGCACAGTGGAACAAGGGACGCTGGTCGGCTTCTCCCATCCGGTCAACGAGGCGCATGTCTGGCGCGGCGTGCCGTTTGCCGCCCCGCCTGTCGGGGACCTGCGCTGGCGCGCGCCGCGACCCGCAGCTGGTTGGGAGGGAACACGGGAGAGCCTGTCGCATGGCACCTGGTGCACGCAGATTCGCGGGCGGCTCGATGACGGCTCCAGTGCCGACGCGATTCCCGTCGGCGAGATCATGGGCGGCGAGGATTGCCTCTATCTCGACGTCTATGCTCCGAAGATGACGGCTGAGGCTGCGGCCTCCGCGAAGCTGCCGGTGATGATGTGGATCCATGGCGGATCGAATGTCTGGGGCCGGGCCGAGCAATATGATCCGTCCGCCTTCGTGGCGAAGGAGAACGTGATCGTTGCCGTCGTCCAGTACCGCCTTGGGCCGATGGGCTGGTTTGCCCATGAAGCCTTGCGGGAGAGCGCCGCGACGCCGGACGATGCGAGCGCCAATTTCGCCATTCTCGACCAGATCGGCGCGCTCGGCTGGCTCGCGGAAAACGCGGCCCGGTTCGGCGGCGACCCTGGCAATGTCACGATTTTCGGCGAGAGCGCGGGCGGCCATGATGTCGCGACGCTGCTTGCGAGCCCGCGCGCTGCGGGCAAGTTCCACAAGGCCATCATCCAGTCCGGTTCGTTCCGCTCGGTGACGCTCGAGGAGGCCGAGACCGGGTCCTCGCAGGCGAGCGGGCCGATCTCGCAGATCCTGGTTGGCGACAAGCAGACCGCCGAGGCCCTTCGCGCCGTGCCGGTCGAGGCCATCTATGACGCCTATGCCGGCTCGAAGGATACCGAGGACTGGGAACCGCCGCGCATCATCGAGGACGGTATCATCGTGCCCGAAGGCGGCCTGATGGCGGCGATCTCGAACCCGGAGACGTTCAATGCCGTGCCGGTCATCACCGGCACGAACCGCGACGAGACCAAGCTGTTCAACCTTCTGGACGACCGGCTCGTCAGGTGGCGGTTCGGGCGCATCCCGAAGGCGCGCAACGAAGCCCTCTATGAAGCGGTCGCCGACTACCAGAGCCGCATGTGGCGCGTCAGCGCGGTCGATGATCCGGCCCGGGCGATGACGGCGGGCGGGCATGGCGAAGTCTATGCCTACCGGTTCGACTGGGACGAGGCGGGCAAGGCCTACGGGGCCGATTTCGCCAAGCTGTTCGGCGCGGCGCACAGCATCGAGATTCCCTTCGTCTTCGGCCAGTTCCGCTTCCTTGGCGATGCCGACAAGTGGATCTTCACCGGGAAGAACGAGCCCGGCCGTCTTGCCCTGTCATCTGCCGTGATGGCCTATTGGGCGGAGTTTGCCCGCACCGGCGCGCCCGGCAATGGCGGCGAACCGGGGCTTGCGACCTGGCAGGCCTGGTCGAGCGACGCGGCGGTGCCGAACATCCTCATCCTCGACAGTCCGGCCGATGGCGGGGCGCGGCTTGTCGCCAGCCAGGAGACGGCGCGGTCCGTCGCCGCGGACCTCTTTGCCGATCCCTTCCTCGTCGAGTCCGGCCTGACCTGCACGGTCTATGCGGCGACGGCCTACTGGAACCCTGACCTTGCCGCCCACAATGCCGGCGCGTGTCCGGGCCCGCAACCGGCAGCTTCCGGCGCGGAGTGACCCTTGCATGACCTATGTCCTCATCCATCATACCGGCTGCGGCTCCTCCAAGAAGGGGCTCCAGCTCCTGCAGGAAAACGGCGTCGAGCCGGAGATCCGCAAATACATGAATGCCGCCGAGCGGCTCGGCGTCGTTGAACTCAGGGACATCGCGAGGAAGATGGGCGGCGTCTCGCCCCGCGCCTTCCTGCGCGAGAAGGACGCAGCGGCGGCAGGCCTTGCCGAAACGGCGGATGACGAGCAGGTCTTTGCCGCCATGGCGGCCGACCCGAAGCTCATCCAGCGCCCCATCGGCATCAAGGGCAACAAGGCGGTTCTCGGACGGCCGAACGAGAACCTCCTCTCCATTCTCTAGGTTTTCTCATCGACGCGTGAAATTTCATCGATCCGGTAAGCCGGGCTGCAACCCTGATCGGCGATACTCCGTCCCGGTTGACGGAGTTTCCCATGCTTGCCCTGTGGATTGCCCTTGCTTTCCTCGCCTTGTCCGCCTTCTTGCTGTTCGGCGTGCCGATGGTCGTGCTCGGACCGAGGGCCGTGATGGCGCGCCTCTGGGACGAAGCGGATGGCCGGGTTGCGCTTGCCACGTTCGCGACGGTCCTGCTCGCTGTGGCATTTGCGCCGCATTTCATCCGTCCCTTGATCTCGGCAGGCGACATCGCGCAAGTATCGGCGGAGAACTTCAACCGCCTGCACTGGAGCGCCTGACCTTCCTGAGAGGGGTCTGAAAAGGGTCCGGCGGGCAACGCGACAAGGGCCCGGCGGATGAAATCCAATCCCGGCAATTATTTCGAGGATTTCCATGTCGGCCGCGAGCTGGTGCATGCCGCGCCGCTCACGGTCTCCGGCGGCGACATCTCGCTCTATCGCGCGCTGACCGGCTCGCGCCACGCGCTCTACAGTTCCGAACCGTTCGCGCGCGGGGCGGGCTTCCGCACGCTGGCCGTCGATCCGCTCCTCGCCTTCCATGTCGTGTTCGGCAAGACGGTTCCGGACATTTCCCTGAATGCCGTCGCCAATCTCGGCTATGCCGAGGGGCGCTTCTTCGCCGACGTCTTTCCGGGAGACACGCTGCGCGCCGTAAGCGAGGTGATAGGGTGCCGGGAGAAT
>CAYSED010000035.1:11573-15362 GCA_964429935.1 uncultured Hyphomonadaceae bacterium | reverse complement strand
TTCCAATGGCCGAACGGGCGTCGTCTGGGTGCGCACGACCGGGCTGAACCAGCATGACGAACCGGTCATCGGCTATGTGCGCTGGGTGATGGTCCAGAAGCGCGACCCGGCCTCCCCGGCGCCGGTGGCGGTCGTTCCCGCCCTGATGGACGCGATCCCCGGAGACGCGCTCGCGGCCCGCCATGACTATGCCCGGTGGGATGATGCGCTCTCCGGCAGCCCGCACCGCTACGGGGATTATGCGATCGGCGAGAGGATCAGCCATGTCGACGGCATGACGGTCGAGGAAGCCGAGCACCAGATCGCCACGCGGCTCTACCAGAATACCGCGAAGGTTCATTTCGACGCCCACGGCCAGAAGGACACCCGCTTCGGCCGCCGCCTCGTCTATGGCGGCGTCGTCATCTCGATTGCCCGGGCGCTCTCGTTCAACGGCCTCGCCAATGCCGCCGAGATCATTGCCATCAATGCCGGCACCCATGCCGGGCCGCTGTTCGCCGGCGACACGGTCCATGCCTGGTCCGAAGTGCTTGGCAAGGCAGAGCTGTCGCCGACCGTCGGGGCGCTTCGCCTGCGCCTCGTCGCCGTCAAGGACCAGGATCCGGGGGCCTTCCCGCTGAAGGCCGGGGACGGGGCCTATGCCGACGGCGTGCTTCTCGATCTCGACTACTGGGCCGCCATCCCGCGCTGAGGCGTCCGGCATTCCCGCAGCGCCTATTGCCGGTCGACCGCCAGGCCGCGTTCGGCAAGCTGCTCCTGCACGCTCTCGGCGCCGACGAAATGGGCCGCCCCGGCCGCAACGAGGAAGGTGCCGGGCTCGGCGTCGAGCAGCCCGGCGATCTGTTCGCCCCAGCGCTCGTTGCGCCTTGCCAGCATCACGTCATAGGCCTCCCCCGCGGCGAACGTATTGTCCCGCGCGACGAGTTCCCCGAGTTCGGCGACGTCGCCTTCGAGCCATTCGCCGATCATCCGGTCGAGGAGGTCCGGGTCGTCGCCGATCTGCCGTGCCGTCTCGACGAGCATGCCGATCTGCGCCTCGGTCGATATGCCGGCGAGGAGCGTGATCTGCTCGGCCCCCGTCTCGAGATAGCGCACCGGCCGCCCGAGGCGGCGGGCCTCGGCGGCGAGCATGCGGTCGACCCCGTCACTGCGGCGAAAGCCCTGGCGTTCCAGGTGGACGTCCGAGAGCGCGATGGAGGCAAACCAGGGCTGGAAATTGTTGAGGCCGGAGAACGGAATGCCAAGCTGCATCGCCGCCTCGGACACTTCGGTCTCGTCGGGCTCGTCGAGCAGGTCGCGCAGGGTCGTCCCGTCGGTCAGGAGGCCGAGCCGCGTCACGGTCTCGTTCAGCTCGGCGCGGCTGGACAGGCTCTCGACATCGGCCTCGAAATAGACCGCATCGGCCATCGCCACCGTCGCGCGGATGTCGTCCCGCAGCCAGTCGGTGTCCGGGCGCAGGACATGCACCGTGCCGAAGAGATAGACCTGCGTGTCCTCGTCGGCGACGCGCCACAGGGCCGGGCCGCCGGCCTCAGGGGCGGCAGCGGGCGAGGCAGGGGGCGGCGCGTCGCCCGGCTTGCAGGCTCCGAGCGCCGTCCACAGGCAGGCCGCCATCAGGCTGCGCAACAGGGTCATCTCCGGGGCCGGCTCCTCTTGGAAGTGGCAGAGGCATTTTCCTAACCGATAAGTCATCTTCAGGAAAGCCGCGCCGGTGCCCCCCGGCGCCCGGCAATGGACGATTGCCCTCAGCGCCCCGTTCGCGTAAGAGCCAAAAAACGGTTCGCACCCATAGCTCAGCTGGATAGAGCGCTGCCCTCCGAAGGCAGAGGTCAGAGGTTCAAATCCTCTTGGGTGCGCCATTTTGCGACTGTCCGGCCCGGACGCGGCGGAGGATGTTTTGCCCCTTCGGACACTGCCCTTACAGCCGATACCCGCCACCGCGCCTCGCTGATCCCCCCGAACGGCCTTGCGCGAGCGGCATCGTCAGCGCGGCTGGACATCCGGTTTCGTCATTCTGAATTGTCGGAAACCCCGCCCGGAAACTGCAAGATCACCGGCAGGCTCCCGCTTATACTGGCAAAACGTCATCAAAGCTTGCTGACCTTAGCCCGTGGAGACCTGACATGTTCACAGACACGTTCGCGCCCGCCCGCCTTCCCGATTGCGCCCCGTCCCGCAACAGCCATGCCGAGGAACAGGCCTTCCTGCACGACCTGCGCAACATCCTCTCTTGCGCTTCGCTGCTCGTGGAGTCCCTCGCTGCGACAGGCGGGACGCCGGGAAAGGTTGCGAACCGCGCGATGACCTGCATCGACAAGGCGGTACGGCTCTGCCACGATCGCCTCCTCAACAGGACAGCGGCAGGCGAGGCCCCCGAACTCCTGCCGGTGCGCGACCTCGTCGAGGAAGTGCTCGCCGCTTCGTCGCTCGGCCCGGCTGACCGGATAACGGTCACCGTGGACGTCGATCCCGAACTCCTCGCCGAGACCGAGCGCACGACGCTCTTCCGGATCGTCTTCAATCTCGTGACCAATGCCGTCCAGGCCATGCGCCGGACCGGAAAGGATGCCGAGCTTGTCATTGCGGCGGCCTCGAGCGGCGGCGTGCTGCATGTCGACGTCATGGATACCGGGCCGGGCCTGCCAGAGGGCTATCTCGACGCCCTGGACGGGCGCGCCCGCCCGGACCGCGCGCCCGGCCACGGCATCGGGCTGATGTCGTCCGTTCTTCTCTCGTCGCGCCTCGGCGGCCACCTCCAGCTCATGCGGTCGTCGGCGAAAGGCGCGTGGTTTCGCCTTTCGGTGCCGCGCTGGCTCGAGACCGGCGAGACAGGGCCGCGCATGGCGCCCGCCGATTGCCCGGGCCTTGCAAGGCCCGCCCCGGCGCCTGCGGCGGGCTTGATCTCCGCAAGCCGCCGGACGACAAAGGCCTTCGGCATGAGAAACGTGAGTTGAGCCCCCGGTGCCGACCGCGCCGGCCCGCAGGTTCCGGGTCCCGGCGATGCGGCGCGTCCGGCCGGGCCGGTTTCCTTGCCGCGCTCTCGATAATGGCCGCCGCGCCTGTGCCGGCACAAACGGCAGGCGAGCCCGCCTATGATCTCGGCGAACGGCTCGCCGAGATCGCCTCGGCATCCGGCGCGACGAAGCTCGATCTCGTCCACGACACGCTTCTGACCAGCGGATCGCGCGATCCGGACATCGTCAAGCCGCTGATCGCCGACTGCCTCGACCTGTCGATTTCCCTGCGCGACGAGGCCAGGCGCGCCTATTGCAGCCTTCGCCGGGGCACCTTCGCCTACTGGACCGAGCGTGACGAGGCCTCTGCCTGGACCGCCTTTCTCGAGGCCGAATCCATTTCCCAGCGCTCCGGGGACTATGAAACCCTCTACAGGGCGCTCTACTGGCTCGGCTTCGTGTCGGTCGAGCGCGAGGAGTTCGCGCCGGGGATCGATTTCTGGAACCGCGCCGCCGAAGTCTCGCTCAAGGCCGGCGACAAGGCGAGGGCGGCGCATCTCGTCATCGATGTCTCGCGCGTCTTTGCCGAGTTCAACGACCCGGTCGAGGCCGACCGCCTGCTCGAGATTGCCCGGACCTATGCCCGGGACTCCGGCGATCCGTTTGTCTCCTATGCCATCGACACGGCCGATGGCCGCAACAGGATCTACCAGGGCGACTATGCCGGGGCCGTCGCGGCCTTCAAGCGCACGATCGACCATCCGCTCGGCCTGCCGGAAATGACCCCGCTCTACGCCACGCAGGCCTGGGCCGGCCTGGCGCTCGCGGCCGCCCG
>CAYSED010000035.1:0-11563 GCA_964429935.1 uncultured Hyphomonadaceae bacterium | reverse complement strand
CCATGCCCGCAAGGCCCGGGCCTTTGCCGACAGCGAAGGCAGCGACCTTCTGGACGGTTTCGCCCTGTTCGCCGAGGCGGAAGCGGCGCTTGCGGCCGGCGACACAGGGCTGGCCGAACGCGCGGTCGCGGCCATCTCGGCCCATTCGGAGGGCATGTTCGGCGTGCTCACCAATGCCCATGAAGTCATGCTGCTGCAGGCCCGGACGCTGGCGCTCAAGGGTGATTATCCCGGGGCCTATGAAAGCCTCATGTCGGCCTTCGAGATGACGAATGACGTGCGCCGACGCAAGGCGCTGCAGGCCGGAGCCGTCGCGCGGGCGCAAGGCGAGACGCGCGAGCGGGAAACCGAGCTTGCCCTCGCCATGGCCCGGTCCGAGCTTGCCGAGGCGATGCTGAAACGGCGCACCATGATGCTCTCGCTCATCGTCACGGCCCTCACCGTCGTCTCGCTGCTTGCCAGCCTTGCCTATGTCCTGTTCCGGCGGGCGCAGCGCAGCGCGCTCGCCCTTGCCGAAAGCAATGCCGAGATCCGCGCCCAGTCCCGCCTTCTCGACCGCAGCCTCGAGGAGAAGCGCATTCTCCTGCGGGAGATCAATCACCGCGTGAAGAACAACCTGCAAACGATTTCCAGCCTCGTCGAGATGCAGGCCGAGCGGCTCGCCAATGACGAGTCCACCCGGGCAGCCCAGGCCCTGCGCGAGGTCTATGGCCGGATCGAGACCATGTCCGTGCTCCAGAGGCAGATATTCGGGCTCGACGGCGCGCCCTATGCCTCCGTCAAGTCCTTCTGCTCCGACATGCTCCTGTCGCTGGTGCGCCTGTTCGGAAAACCGGTTGCCATCGACCTTGATGTCGAGGATATCGAACTGGAAGTGCGCATCCTGAACCCGCTGGGGCTGCTCTTGAACGAACTTGCAAGCAATGCGCTCGAGCACGCGTTCACCGAGGAGGGCGGGACGCTGCGGGTCGCGTTCCGCCGGTCCGGAGCCGACCATGTCCTCGATGTCGCCGATACCGGGGGCGGCATGCCGGCCGGCTTCGATCTGGCGCGGAACGCTTCGATGGGGCTCCGGCTTGTCCGCAACCTCGCGCGCCAGTTGCGCGGCCGGGTCCAGCTTGTCGAGGCGGCCCGCGGCACGCACTGGCGGCTCACCTTCCCGGCGCCGAATGGCCAGAACGGCCAGAACGGCATGCGTGGGGCGGCGACGGTCGGAGACGGCTGACCATGGCCCGGGCGCTGGTCGTCGAGGACGAGGCGGTCGCGGCCCAGCACCTCGAGGACATTCTGAAGGCGCTCGGCCATGATGTTGTCGGCGTCGCCGCCGATGCCGGGGACGCCCTTTACCTTGCCAAGCTGCACGCGCCGGACCTCGCCCTTGTCGATGTCATGATCGAGGGCGAACGCGACGGCGTGTCGCTCGCCCTTGACCTGCGCCAGGAATGCGATCTCGCGCTCATCTTCGTGACGTCCCTCGCCGACAAGGCGACTGTTTCCCGCGCCGCGGCCGTCCGGCCGAACGGCTATATCGTCAAGCCGTTCAGCCGGGCTATGGTCTATGCCACGGTCGAATCGGCCCTTGCCAATTTTGAAGCCTCCCAGAGCATCCTCGACCCGGGCCGCTTGATACGCGCGCTGGAAGCCTCCGAGGGCCTGCCGCAGCAGACGATCCGCGACGTCAAGCGCTTCGTCGAGCACAATATCGACCGGCCGATCACGATCTGCGAGCTTGCCCGCGTCGCCCAGCTCGGCGCGTCCCATTTCGGCCGCCAGTTCAAGGCCGCGACCGGCCTGTCGCCCTACCAGTATGTCGTCCTTGAGCGGATCGAGGAGGGTAAGCGGCTGCTGCGCTCGACAAGCTGGTCGGTCATCCAGATCGCCCAGGCGGTCGGCTTCGAGAGCCACGCGCATTTTTCCACCATGTTCAAGAAATATGCGGGCGTCTCGCCAAGCGAATGGCGCCGTATCTGAACCCGCAAGGCGCGTGCGTCATGTCGGGTGCGGTCCGGGGCCGTGGCAGCGGGCCCCCGGGCCTGCTTCAGGGGCCTCGCCGCATTTGACATGTCATGTAAGAAAATCGCCATGATGGTGATCTTTCCGCATCAGGCTCGGGGGGAGGACCTCAGACAGGGGCAGCAGACAGGCAGAACGTTGAACAAGATGGCGCACAACTTGTCCCTCCGCCCCGCTTCGCCTGCCGATGCGGGCGGGTTTGCCGCGCTGGAATCGGTCTTCCCGCCGGAGGACCGCATGTCGCGGGCGACATTCCGGCGGCTGCTGGCGGGAAATTCCTGTGGATATGTCGTCGAGGGCGCGCCGGGCGGGGCTCTGCTCGCCGCCGCCGTGTTCCTGTTCCGCAGGCGCGCGCGCGTCGCCCGGCTCTATTCGCTCGCGGTCGCCGAAACGGCGCGGGGGCAGGGCCTCGCCCGGCAGCTCATCGCCGCCGGGGAAGCCGGGGCGACGGCGCGCGGCTGCGACCGGATGCGCCTTGAAGTGCGGGCCTCGAACGCGCCCGCAATTCACCTTTACGAAGCCCTTGGCTTTGATGTAATTGCGCGCAAATCCGGGTACTATCCGGATCATGAGGATGCCCTGCTGATGCAACGCCGCCTGACCGCCTCCAGCGTGGTCACCTGATGAGCGACTGGCTCATCCTCGTCGAGGCCCTGACCGACATCGGCCAGGCCGAGACGCCCCACAAGGTGATGCGGATCTCTGATTATCTCGCCAAGCCCGCCTTGTTCGACGGGCGGCGGCCCTATGTCCTGAACCTTGCCCGCTCCTATGGCTACCAGTCGGAGGGCTATTATGCCTCCCTCCTAGCCGAAGCGCGCGGCCACCGCATCTCGCCCAATGTGCAGACCATGGTCGAACTGTCGGCCAAGGGGCTCTACACGCACGCCCTGCCGGAGCTGAACAATCTCCTGCGCGAGGCCCGCGCGAAGGGCGCGCCGGCCGCCGAGACCCTGTTCATCGCCTTTTCGCGCAGCGAGATCCCGGCCTATGAGCGCTTCGCCCGCGAAGTGTCCGACTGGTTCCGCACCCCGGCCATCGAGGTCGAGTTCGACACCAAGGCTCCCCACGAGATCGCGCGCATCCGGCCGATCCCGCCGCACAGGCTGAAGGACGAGCGCCGGGCCTTCTTCCTGTCGGCCATGGACACCTATACGCGAGGCCGGGTCAGCGCGCCGAAATCGCGCCCGCCGGCCAAATGGTCGCTTGCCATCCTCGTCGATCCGGCCGACCCGACGCCGCCCTCCAAACCCTCTGCGATCAAGCGGCTCATTGATGTCGCCGAAAAGATGGGCGTCGATGCCGAAGTGCTCGAGCCCTCCGACCTGACGAGCCTTGCCGAGTTTGACGCCCTGTTCATCCGAACGACGACCGCGATCGACAATGTCACCTACCGCTTCGCCCGCCGCGCCGAGCAGGAGGGCATGCCGGTGATCGACGACACGGTCTCGATGATCCGCTGCGCCAACAAGGTCTACCTGAAGGAAATGCTCGAACGGGCCGGCCTGCCGACGCCGCAGACCGAAGTGGTCGACGAGCGCACCGACCTTGCCGGCGTGTTCGCCCGTCTCGGCAGCCCGGTCGTCCTGAAGACGCCGGACGGATCGTTCGGGCGGCACATGGTCAGGGCGGAAACCCTCGAGGAACTGAAGGCGGGCGCCAAGTCCATGTTCGCAGAGACCGCGCTCCTGATCGCCCAGGCCTATGTGCCGACAAAATTCGACTGGCGGATCGGCGTCCTCAATGGCGAGCCGCTGTTCGCCTGCCAGTATCTCATGGCACGCGGCCATTGGCAGATCGTCAAGCACGGCGACAATGGCAAGATGAGCGAGGGCGGATCGGAGACCCTGCCGGTCGAGGCCGCGCCGAAGGAGGTCATCAACATTGCCGTGCGCGCTGCCGGCCTCATCGGCGACGGGCTCTACGGGGTGGACCTGAAGGAGACCGAGACCGGCATCGTCGTCATCGAGGTCAATGACAATCCGAACCTCGAGATCGAAACGGAGGGGGCCGTGCTGAAGGACGAACTCTGGCGCAAGCTGATCGGCTGGTTCGCCCAGCGCCTCGAAAGCCGCATGGGCACGATCGCATGAGCGGGCCAGCCTCCGGCGAGAAGACCGAGATCCGCGCCTCTGCCCGCCACGGGCGGGGCCTCTTTGCTGCCCGGGCCCTCGGCGCCGGCGAGCTGATCGGCACCTATCCGCTGCTCGTCCTGTCGGCCGCCGAGATCGATGCCCTCAAGGCGACGCGGCTCTATCACTACGTGTTCTTCGTCGACGAGGCGGAACCGGGCCGCGTGCGGGCCGCGGTCGCGTTCGGCGCAATCTCGATGTGCAACCATTCCGGCGAGGCGAACGCGGCCTTCGCGGTCGATGCAGCGGCGCAGGCCGTGACGCTCGTTGCGTCCCGGCCGATCTCGGCGGGTGCCGAGATCCTCATCGATTACGAGGATTTTGCCGAGGAAACCTTTCTCGGCTGAGCCCGCGCCCGGGCGGCGGCCGCATCCGGCATTTGTCAAGGCCCGGATCAGGGCGTAGACTGCCTTTCGTGCAATGACCGCCAGGAAGGGGAGTCCGGGTGAGCAAACCAAAGGACCTGCGCCCTGACGGGGGCGCAGGCAAAACCTTCATCGCAGTGCCCTCAGACGGCCGCCGCCGCCGTTCGGAACGCAGCCGCAAGAGTATCGTCGCGGCCATGGCCGACCTGATCGGCGAGGGCAACATGATGCCCTCGGCGGCCGACGTCGCCGCGCGTGCGGGCGTCGGCCTGCGGTCGGTGTTTCGCCATTTCAACGACATGGATGCCATCTATCGCGACATCATCGAAGGGTTCGAGGAGGAGATCCTGCCCCAGATCACCTTCCCGCCGGACGGCGAGACATGGGCCGAACGCCGGGCTCAGCTCCTCAGGCGGCGCACGGCGATCTACGAGCGCATCCTGCCCTACAAGGTGTCGGCCGGCATCCGGCGGCACTCGTCGGCCTTCCTTGCCGAGGGCCATGTCCGTTTCCGCATGTTCGAGCGCCTTGCGCTCGAGGCCGCCCTGCCGCCCGAATATGCCTCGAACCCTGTGCGCCTGGCCGCCATCGAGGCCGCATTCAGCTTCGATGTCTGGCGGCGGATGCGGGATGACCAGGGGATGAGCGCCGAGGAAGCCGGTGCCGCGCTCGCCGACATATTGCAGACCCTCGCGCCTGGCTGATTTGCGCGCTTTGTCGGCCGCCCCTAAGGTAATGCCTCTTGGTTAGCGTGAGGGAGTAGCCGCGCCATGCCTGATCCTGCCGCCGCAGGCCCGCTTGCCGGGGTCCGCATCATCGACATGTCGAGCGTCGTGCTCGGGCCGTTCGCGACGCTTGTCTTCGGCGATCTCGGGGCGGAGGTCATCAAGATCGAGACCGGGCGCGGCGACATCATGCGCTATGCCGGGGCCTCGCCGACCGGCGACCTCGGCCCGATCTATGCCTGCCTCAACCGCAACAAGTCCTCCGTGACGCTGGACGCGAAGGCGCCGGACGGGAAGGCGGCCCTCGCGGCCCTCCTGAAGTCCGCCGACGTATTCTTCCACAATGTGCGCCTTGCCGGCATGGCCCGGCTCGGCTTCGGCTACGAGGCCGTGAAGGCGATCAATCCGGGCATCGTCTATGTCCATTGCGCCGGCTATGGCGAAGGCGGGCCGTATTCAGGCCGGCAGGCCTATGACGACCTCATCCAGGCGGCCTCCGGCTTTGCCCACCTGTCATCCATGCGGGACGGCTCGCCGCCAGCCTACGCGCCCTCGCTCGTCGCCGACAAGACCGTCGGCCTGTTTGCCGCCTATGCGACGCTCGCCGCGCTATATCACCGGGAACGGACCGGCGAGGGCCAGTTCGTGCAGGTGCCCATGCTCGAAGCCTTCACCTTCTTCAACATGGTCGAGAACCTCTATGGCGAGACCTTCCTTCCCGGCAACGGCAAGGTCGCCTATACGCGCTCGGTCAATGCCAGCCGAAAGCCCTATCCGACCAAGGACGGCCATATCGCACTTGTTCCGTACTCGGATGAACAGTGGAAGACCTTCTTCGAGTTGGGCGGCCGCCCGGGCGTGTTCGATGATCCGCGCTTTGCGACCTATGAGGCGCGCACCGAGCATGTCGGCGAGCTCTATGCCCTGATCGAGGAGGTCTCGGCAACGCGGACGACCGGGGAATGGCTCGTCCTTCTCGCCGAGGCCGACATTCCCGCCATGCGCTTCAACCGGATGATCGATGTCCTTACCGATCCGCACCTCGCGGCAACGGGCTTCTTCGCCGAACGCTCCCACCCGCAGGCCGGCGCCTACCGGTCGATGCGCCATCCGGTCCACTTTTCAGCCACCCCTGCCGGCATCCGCCGGGACCCGCCCCGTCTCGGCGCTGATACCGAAACCGTGCTCGCAAGCCTGGGTCTGTAGGAGATTTCGCGTTTCGCCCATGGGCCGGTTTCGCTCACCGTGAGTTCTCCCAAGGCCGGGCTCATGGCGAGCGGAGTCGAGCCATGAGCAAAGCACGCCTACCCATATGCGCCATAGGCATGGCTAATCGCCAGCGTCAGCGTCTCGTTCAGTTTCGCAATATCCATGAGCGGGCGGACGATCTTTTCGTGGATCGCGTCATAGCCGAGACCCTCGTCACAGGTCGTGTAGCCGGGCTCGGCGAGGTCGTCGGCGATGCAGCTATTGCCGGGCGACAGGGGAAAAACCGTACAGAGGCGGTCGATGATCTCGTCGAGGTTCCAGGCGGCGACGAGGCGCAACAAGTCCGTCCGGCTGACATCGTGCCGGTCCGAGAAGACCGGCACCTGCGCGACGAGGCTGAAGGCATGCATCATCAGCGCAATGCGGATGGCGTGCAGCGTGTGCAGCCCGAGTCGTTTCTGGTGCCGGGCGTCGGCTGACGGCACGCCCTCGATCTGCGCCATGATGCGGTCGAGCCGCATGAGGTCGATCTCCAGCAGGTTGGCAAGGCGGTGGATCGCGTTCCAGGTGACATAGGTGCCGAAATAGCGCCCGAGGCGCTGGTGGGCGGCGGCGCGAACGGGCAGATCTCCCGCGCGCTTGCCAAGGGCGGTCCAGTAGCCGGGGTCGAACGCCCGCGCATACGCCCGCAAGACCGGCAGGCTGGTGACCATCCGGGCACGGATGGCAAGCGTGAGCAGGCCGCGCAGGCGGGGCGAGGTCGCGGCAATGGCGAGGAAGCGCTCGGTCTCCTGGTTCACGCTCGAGCCGAGGCCGGACACGGTGTTCAGGGGCATGGCAAGCTGGTGCAGAATGGCGTTCTGCGGGATCGCCCGCAGGGCGCGCGGGCTCGGCACGCCGTCGCCTGCCGGAGCCTGACGGCGTGCCTGGCGCGACCCGGCCTTCAGCAGGAATTGCGGCGTGAAGGCCGACAGAAGGCGGTGATAGTCCGTGTTCTCGAAGAAGCGCTCATGCCAGGCCCGCATGGCGCGGTAGATGTCCCAGGTGAAGTCACGGCGGGTATAGAAGCTGTCAGTTTCGTCCGGAAACGGAAGAAAAAGATGCTCGCAGAAACCGGCAACGGTCGCCCGGGCGATGTCGGGCCTCGCAAAATGCAGGAAGCCGTCGCCGCCCTGGAAGCTCACCTCGTGCGCGAAGGGCACGCCGAGCCTTGCAAACTGGCCGCGCACCCAGGGCGTCAGCAAATGGTTGAACCGTTCAGAGAGAGACCCCGGACAGGCACCCCGTCCCATCGACTCGCCATGCGTGTTGAAGACGAGAAGGTCTGCCTTGATGTCCCGTTCGGCAAGGGCGCGACCGATCAGGCTGTGGATGCGCTCGATCGCCATCTGCGCCGGGATCTGCCCGATGAACCGTCCGGAGTCGGAAAATCCGAGCTGGACCGACAGGCGGCCGCGCCCGCGCACATAACCGGCAAAGGCCGGTTCGTCGAGCAGGCGCTCGACAAAGCGCCCGCCGCGTTCCAGCGCCTCCGGCGTCTCGAAGAGCGGGGAGAGGTCGAGCGCATGCCCGACGCCGTACTGCCTTGCAAGGTAAAGCGCGCCCATCAGGGTCGCCGGGTTCTCGCTCTCGGCGATCAGGAAGCGGATCGGGCTGTCGGCGTCGATATGTTTCAGGATCTGCGCGCACATCATGAACTGGCGGCGGGCAATCGACTGTTCGAGGAAGAGATCGGCGAAATTGGTCGCGCGCGGCGCGCTCTGCATGACGCGGTCGGCAAGCTCGGCGAGGGCGACGCGGCCAAGCTCCCGGTCCTCCGTCTCGAGGCCGAGGTCGCGCCGGATCACGGTGCGGATCTGCGCGGCGTTGAGGCGCAGGTGGATGTGGGCCGTGCCGAAGCCGGTCGCCGCAATCTCGGCGGCGAGGACGGCAAGCGGCAGGGCGGCATCGCCCGTCCCGGCGGCGGCCGCAAGCGCGCGAATCTCGGCTGCGAGCGCCTGCGGGCTGACCATCCGGTCCCCGCCGGCGGCGGTCAGCGCGTTCGCCGCCGCGACAAGGGCCTCTTCGGTCTCGAGCCCGGAGCCGAAAAGCCCGGCCTCCGTCTCGCAGCGCCGGGCAGCCGCGGCGAGGCGGGCCGCCAGGAGCCTCGCGTCGCCGCCTTCCGCCGTCGGCATCCTGCCCGCGAGGTCCGAAAGCTGTCCGCTCCAGCCGGTCAGGGCCGCTGCCTTTTCCGACAGGCGGAAGGCGATCGAGCGGGACCAGTGAATGTCCGTGCGCCCGTCAAGGTCATAGCCGACCCAGCTCGCGACAGTCAGCATGCGCGGCACGAGGCCAAGCCAGCGGTCCGGCCAGGCCCGCTGCGCGATGGCGAGGATGCGGGTGCGCAATTCCCGAACGGCGCCCTGCGCCATGGCGATGGCCGCCTGGGCCTCGGCATGCTCGCTAGCAAGGCTGATGGCGGGCCGGCTGGATCCGGGCAGGTTTCGCGTTGCCGTCTCGAGGTCGCGGCGGGTCGTGGCGGACGCGGCCGCGCCGTGACTGACCGCCGCGCGCCAGAGGTCCGGCGGCATGGCAAAGGTCGGATGGGCGGTGAAGACGATGCCCCCGGCAAGGCGCGAAACGACAGCCTCATAGGCCTCGAACGGGCCCTCGGAGAGCGCCTTCAGGTGGGCTTCGGTCGCGGCCCAGGCAGTCTCTTCGGTGAGGTTTTCATGGGCGGCGTGAAAGTCTCCCATCCGCTCGGCAAGCGTATCGGCATGCAGTTCGACGGCGAGGTCTCCCAGCGCATCGACACGGAGCTCCCCGGTCCCGAGACGGGTGAACAGGTCATGCGCGAGCGCGGCAATCGAATTGGTCTGCGGGTCTTGCGTGATCCGCGCCGAATGCTGCGCGAGCCGCTCCATCGCCCAGGCCTTCAGGTCCGGTTCCCCCGCCATGCCGCCTCTTGTCTTCGCCATGCCCGCATTCCTCGCATCTCCTAGCGTCAAGGTCTCGCACCGGCAGCCTTCTCGCGCAACATCGCGGCCATCACAGGGCGCGGAGCACCCGTGCGGGCGGATGCGCCAGCGTCGCGAGCCCGACGGCAAGCCCGCCAATCGCCGCCGCGATTATCGCCGCAGCCGCCACCATGCCGACCGTCGCGAAGGGCAGCGTCCAGTCCGCCTCGAACTGGAAAGTGACGACCGGCCAGGCCGCCGCGACCCCCATGGCCGAGCCGATCAGCGTCGCCGCCGCCCCGGCAATGCCGAACTCTGCGGCATAAAGCCCGAGCACCTGCCCCCGGCTCGCCCCGAACGTCTTCAGGAGCGCCGCCTCCGTGCGCCGCTCGCGGGCCATTGCGGCGAACGCGCCGAGCAGAACAAGCAGGCCCGCGATCAGCACAATGCTCGCCGCCGCGTTGACCGCAATCGAGATATTGCCAAGGAGCCGCCCGGCCGCGGCCAGGGCTTCCCTTGTCTGGAAGACGACGACATCCGGGAAGTCGTCCCCGAGCGCGCCGATCAGCGCCGGTTCCTGCTCCGGGCTCGTCCGGGCGATGGCGAAGTGCTGCGCGTTCGCCGCTTCGAGGGTGCCGGGCGACAGGATGAACGCCGTGTTCGCGCCAAAGCCGCCCCAGTCGACAATGCGCAGCGAGGCGACTGTTGCCGTCACGTCCCGTCCGAACACGCGGAAGCCGACCGTGTCGCCGAGCCCGATGCCGAGCCCGCGGGCCGCGTCCGCCTCGACAGAGACGAGCAGCGGCCCGGCATGGTCTTCCGCCCACCATTCCCCTTCGACAAGCTTTGCCTCCGGCGGCTGCCGGGCAATGTAGGGCAGGCTCGTCTCGCCATCGACGACCCAGCGTTCCGACCTTGCGACCTTGTCGACATCGAGCGGCTCGCCCTTGAGGCGGGTCACGCGGCCAAGGATCTGCGGCACGCGGCGGAAGGCATCCGGATCCTCGATATCGACCCCGTTCGCGGCGACCAGCGCATCGAACGCCTCGGTCCGGGCACCGGGTATCTGCGTGATGAAAAGCGACGGCAGGTTCTGCGCCGCCGTCTCGCTCACCTGGCGCAGGATATTGGCCTGCACGGTCGCGACAAATACGAGGAGGGCAAGACCTAGCCCGAGCGCCGGGGCGATGGTCGGCGCGAGCGAGCCCGGCCCGCCAAGATTGGCAAGCACGAGCCGCCCGAAGCCTTTTGCGCCGGGGGCAAGGCGGCGCGCAGCCAGGCGGATCAGCCGGGCAATGCCGAGAAACACGAGCCAGGCGATCCCCGCCCCGGCAAGGAGAAGCGCCGTCACGAGCGGCGTCGCACTCGTCGCCACGGCCAGTCCGGCCAGGCCGAGCCCGGCGAGGACGCTCGCAATGCGCTCTGTTCGCGGCGTGCGGGCCCGGTCATCGGCCCCGAGCGTGCGAAACAGCGCAGCGGGCCGCGTCGCCCTCGCCCGTCCGAGCGGGGGCAGGGCGAACATGGCGGCCGCGAGAAGTCCAAGCCCGATGGCGCGCAGGAGCGGGGCCGGGTAGACCGTCAGAATGGCCGGCAGGGGGATCTGGTCCCCGAGCAAGAGTGCAATCGCAAAGGGCGTAGCCGCGCCGAGCAGCGTGCCTGCCACTGCGCCGAGAAGCGCCAGCGCGCCGAGCTGGATGAGATATGCCATGCGGATCGTCGCGGCCTCCGCGCCTAGCGCCTTGAACGCCGCAATCGAAGGCACCCGGCTTTCGAGAAAGGCCGTGCTCGCCTGCGCAATGCCGACCCCGCCGGCGACGAGCGCGGCGATGCCGATCACCGAGAGAAAGGCGTTCAGCATGTCGAGCAGCCGCTGCAACCCGTCAATCGCGTCCTCCGGGTCATAGGAGATACGGCAGATTGGGCAGAACCAGGTCCTGTTCGTGCAAACGCCATCCTTGCAGTGGTGCTCGCGGCAGCGCGGACTCATATACGAGTGCCCGCAGTCGTCGCACAGGACGCTCGGACGCGTTGATATCCACTCTTCCTTGTGTTGCAGGCACCTCTTGGTCCCGCAGCAACGACAGAGAGATTCACAGCGATGGTTTCTGCCGCCGTGAATTCGCTCGGAGCAGTAGGGACAGAGGGCGTCACCATTTCTCTCTCGTCCGAATTTGAAGGCGCGG
>CAYSED010000034.1:0-23753 GCA_964429935.1 uncultured Hyphomonadaceae bacterium | reverse complement strand
ACATCACGCCAAAACTGAATCCTGAATGTCGATTGAACCTAGGGGTCCGGACCCCAGGCCGGAGACCCGCTTTCTTCACGGGCAGGCCCGTTCGCGGCCCGCGCCTCAGGCGGCGAGGCGGTGCTCGGCGCGCTCGTCGCTGCGGTCCGGGATGAGCCAGAGCTTCTGGTTCGAGTGCAGGTAGAAGAAATGCGCATTGGACAGGCTCGCGGCGCTTCGGGCCATCTCGCCGGCCGCCTTGCGATTGGCGAGCAGCATGGCGACATTGGCGATGACGCAGGGCACGAACAGCCAGAGCGAGATCCAGAAGGCGGCGATGATGCCGCCGAGGATGAGGAGCCAGGCGGCGGCATCGAGCGCGCGGATGGCGAGCGGCTTCCACCAGCCGAAGGCGGCAAGCAGGCGCGGGTCCTTGTGCAGGGCCTCGGCGTCGATCGCATAGGTCTGGCTGGCGTTCGGGCGATAGAGGACGGCCCGCGTCGGCAGGCCGTTCTCGTAAGGGTTGGGTACGGGTTTCAGGAACATCGGGGTCGCCTTTCCGGTACGAAGGCCTCCAGAATGCCACAACAGGCTGAAGCGCCCGCTCAGGCGGAGGGGCGAATCTGGCGGGTTGCGGAAAGGCTTTGTTAGGCAAATGCCCGGGTGCGCTTCGCTCATGGTTCAGCCCCAGGCTTAGCCCCGGCTTTCGCTGGGGCGCCGGGGGTCCGGCAGGCTCGCCATGGTTCGACTTCGCTCACCATGGTTCGACAGGCTCACCATGGTTCGACAGGCTCACCATGAGCCGGTGTCTGGCCGGCTTGCGGCGGTTTCCGGGAGGAGGGCCGGGGGACGGCCTTGCCCTATTGCGCGACCCAGCCGCCGTCGATCTGCATCATCGCGCCATTAATCTGGTCGGCATCCGGCGAAACGAGGAAAGCGGCCATGGCGGCGACCTGTTCGGCCGTGACGAATTCCTTGGTTGGCTGGGCGGCGAGGAGGACCGTGTCCTTGACCTCCTGTTCGGTCATGCCGCGCGACTTCGCCGTGTCGGCGATCTGGCCCTCGACCAGAGGCGTATAGACATAGCCCGGGCAGATGGCGTTGCAGCGCACGCCATGGGTCGCCCCTTCGAGGGCCACTGTCTTGGTCAGGCCGGCAATGCCGTGCTTGGCGGCGACATAGGCCGACTTGAAGGGTGAGGCGACGAGGGCATGGGCCGAGGCGGTGTTGAGGATGCGCCCCCAGCCCTTCGCCTTCATGCCGGGCAGGGCAAGCCGGATCGTGTGGAAGGCGGCGGTCAGGTTGAGCGCAATGATGAGGTCCCACTTGGCGACCGGGAAATCCTCGATGGGCGAGACATGCTGGACCCCGGCATTGTTGACGAGGATGTCGACGCCGCCGAATTCCCGCTCCGCCATGGCCATCATGTCCCCGATGGCGTCCGGCCTGGTCAGGTCGGCGCCGGAATAGGCGACCCGGACGCCGGCCGAGCGTTCAAGCGCCTTGCGCGCGGCCTTGATCTCGTCAGGCTTGCCGAAGCCGTTGAGGATGACATTCGCCCCGTCGCGGGCGAAGCGTTCGGCGATGGCCTGGCCTATGCCGCTTGTCGAACCGGTGACGAGGGTAGTTTTCGCGGTCGGCATGGGGCATGTCTCCTGGAGGCTTTCGCTGGGGGCGGAATTGGTGTTCATAGGGCGGGCACTTGGCGCGCCAGACTGATCTAGCAGACAGGGACCCTGGAATGAACACGGCGATCGAGGGATTTGTCTCGGGGTTCCCTTACTTTCTCGTGATGACGGGGGCGGCCGGCGGCCTCCTGATCGTGGCGAGCACGGTCTACATCCTGCTGACGCCGTGGAAGGAGCTGGCCCTCGTGCGCGGCGGCAACGGCGCGGCCGGCCTCGCGCTCGCCGGGGCGATTGCCGGGCTTGCCATACCGCTCGCCTCCTGCCTTGCCTCCTCGATCGGCCTCTTCGACCTTGCCATCTGGTCCTTCGTGGCGCTGCTCCTGCAATTGATAACTTACCGGATCGTCGATATTCTCCTCTCCGGCCTGCCGGACAGGATCAAGGCCGACGAAGCGGGCGCGGCGATCGTGCTGATCGCCGCCAAGCTCTCGGCGGCGCTGCTCCTTGCCGCCGGGCTCTGGGACCCCAATCTGGGAAGGTTCTGAACACAAAGGGAGGACGGCCCGGGTGCGCATTCTCGACTTGCTGGCTTATGTCTCGGTCCTCGGCATGTCCGTGCTCCTGCTGTTTTCGGCCGGGACCCTGCACGCCGACGCCCCGCCGCCGCCGCCAGACGTGCTGGAGGAGGGCGGGATCGCGCTCGCCCCGCCATCGCCCTTCGACGAGCAGGTGCTGATCCAGGTTGCCGGGCCGCAGGACGGCGTCGGCACGGCTTTCGCGATCAGCGCGGACGGCTACTGGCTGACGGCGCGCCATGTCGTCGAGGGCTGCAAGCATGTCGGCCTGTTCGTGCGCCCGGGCAATTATGTGCCGGCCGAAAGCATCAAGATCGACGAGCGCTATGACCTGGCGCTCCTGAAGACCGATTCTGCTCCGGACCCGGTCCGGCTGAGCCTCGACTCGACGCTGCGGGTCGGGTCCGAAGGCTATCATGTCGGCTTCCCGCAGGGCCGCCCCGGCGAGGCCGTGGCGCGGCTGCACTCGCGGTCGAGCCTCGTGACGAGCGGGCTGCGGCATGGCCGGGAGCCGGTGCTGACCTGGGCCGAGATGGGCCGCACGCGCGGGCTTGACGGCTCGCTCGGCGGCATGTCCGGCGGGCCGGTCTATGACCGCAAGGGCAGCGTGCGCGGGGTCGTGCTCGCCGAGAGCCCGCGCCGGGGGCGGATCTACTCGGCCGCGCCGAACTCGATCAAGGCCTTCCTCGAGGCGCACGGCGTTGCCCATGGCGGCACCGGCGCGCGCGACTTCACGATCCAGAACTATGGCGGCGAGGCCGACCGGGCGCGGCGCAACGGCCAGGTCGTCAAGGTCGCCTGCCGCGTGAAGCCATGAGTTTTGCCGACCGGGTCGTCGCGGCGGCCCGCAGGCACGGCCCCCTCTGCGTCGGCATCGACCCGCATGCCGGACGCGTGCCGGGCCTGTTCGGCGGCGATACGGCCGGCGGCCTTGCGCGCTGGGGCGAGGCCCTGGTGGCGGCCTCTGCCGGGCGCGTCGGCGCGATAAAGCCGCAGGTCGCCCTGTTCGAGCGGCTCGGGCCGGACGGCATGGCCGCACTGCAGCGCGTGTGCCGGGCGGGCCGCGAGGCCGGCCTGATCGTCATCGCGGATGCCAAGCGGGGCGATATCGGCTCGACGGCGGACGGCTATGCGGCCGCCTATCTCGTGCCGGGCGCGCCGTTCGAGGCGGACGCGCTGACGGTCAATCCCTATATGGGGCTCGACACGCTGGAGCCGTTCGTTGCCGCCGCCGAGGCGCATGGCAGGGGCGTTGCCGTGCTCGCGCGGACGAGCAATCCCGGCGCGGCGGACTTCCAGGCCCGCGACATGGGCGGAGCGCCGCTTCATGTCCGCGTGGTCGAGGCGCTCGGGCCGATGATCGGGCGGCTGAAGGGGGCAAGCGGCTGGTCCGGCCTGATGCTGGTTGCCGGGGCGACCGGGCCGGAGGAGGCGCGCGCGCTCCGGCGTCTCGCGCCGGACGCGCTGTTTCTCGTGCCGGGCTACGGGACGCAAGGGGCCGGGGCGGCCGGGGCGCTTGCCGGGCTCGTCAACGGCGAAGGCGGGCTCGTCAACGCGTCGCGCTCGGTGACGTTTCCGCCGGAAGCCGAAGGAGCGGGCAGCCTTGCGGACTGGCGCCGGGCAGTCGAAGGCGCGATCGACGCGGCGAAGGGCGATCTGGCACGGGCAGTCCTGCAGGGGCAGGAATAGGTTCGGGAGCGCGTCATGCTGCGGCTTGACTGAGGCTAATGTCTCCAGCATATGACAAGCTAGAACAATACAGGAACTTTGGCTTGGCCCGCTATGACTTTATCGCAGCTTACCTGCTGGCCAATCGCAAACTTGGCACGCTCTATGCGGGCGTGACATCCGACCTGATCGCCCGCATGGAGGCACACAAGCTCGGCCTCGGATCGGCCTTTGCTGATACCTATGGGTGCGACCGGCTCGTGTGGTTTGCCCGCTATCCGGACATGCGCCCGGCCATCCAGCACGAGAAGCGCATCAAGCGCTGGAAGCGGGCGTGGAAAGTCGAGCTCATCGAGGCGGCGAACCCGGACTGGAAGGACCTGACCGGGGAGCTTTCGGTCTATGGCTGGTAGGCCCGGTCTGGACGAATACGTAGCACCCGGACCGGACTCCGTCATGCCACGGCCCGCCCGTGGCACCCATCTCCGGAACCCGCGTCCCGAGAATGGCCTGTGGGAGTTGGGTGCCACGGGCGGGGCCGTGGCATGACGGAGGAATACTGAAGGCGGGTCAGTTATAGAGACCACTCAGGAAGGGGTTACCGTCAGAATGACCATAGAATGGCACGAATTTTCCTGGGAGGCATTTGCTACCCTGGTGACGGTCGTTGCAGCGTTTGTCATTGGGCTTAGGCAAACCAGGCTCATCGGCAATCTGAGATGAACCTCGTTGATGAGCGTCAAGGGGATCACCGAACTGATTGAAATCCCTGCCACCGCTCCCCCGGCGTCAGGTCTCGACAAACAGGGGGCTTGGCCTACACTTGGGAGAAAGAGACGACAGGGAGCAGGGCATGGCATACTGGACAAAACTGGCTTTGTGCGCCGCCATTCTGGGTCTTGCCGCCTGCGGCCGCGACGAGGCGCTGACGACCGTGCCCGAGCCGCTTCCGGCCCTCGCCGGGCCCGGCGCGGATGTCGATGCCGCCCGCATTCGGAATGCCCGCTCGACGCCTGGCGACTGGCTGACCTATGGCGGCACCTATGACGAGCAGCGCCATTCCCTGCTGACCGGCATCACCACCGAAAATGCCGGCGAGCTTGGTGTTGCCTGGACCTATGACCTTGCCACCTCGCGGGGCGTCGAAGCGACGCCCATTGTCGTTGACGGCGTGATGTATGTCACCTCGGCCTGGTCGATCGTCTACGCGCTCGATGCCGCGACGGGCGAGGAGTTATGGGTCTACGACCCGGGTGTCGACCGGGCGCGCGGCGTCGATGCCTGCTGCGATGTCGTCAACCGGGGCGTCGCGATCTGGGGGGGCAAGGTCTATGTCGGCACGATTGACGGGCGGCTCGTTGCGCTCGACGCGGGCACCGGCGCGGTCGTCTGGGACACGCTGACGGTCGATCTTTCCAAGCCGTACACGATCACCGGCGCGCCGCGCGTCGTCAAGGGCAAGGTGCTGATCGGCAATGGCGGGGCCGAGCTTGGCGTGCGAGGCTACATATCGGCCTATGATGCCGATACCGGCGAGCTGGCCTGGCGCTTCTATACCGTGCCGAACCCGGACAAGCAGCCGGACGGGGCCGCCTCCGATGTCGTGTTCGAGGCGCTTGCCAACGGGACCTGGGGCGACGAGGGCCGGTGGACGACGGATGGCGGCGGCGGCACGGTCTGGGATTCCATCGTCTATGACGAGATCAACGACCTCCTGCTCTTCGGCGTCGGCAACGGATCGCCGTGGAACCGGGACTACCGGGACCCGTCCGGCGGCGACAATCTCTTCCTCTCGTCCATCGTCGCGGTCGATCCGGACACCGGGGCCTATGTCTGGCACTTCCAGACGACGCCCGGCGACAACTGGGACTATACCGCGACGCAGACCATCATCCTCGCCGACCTGCCGCTCGGGGAGGACGGGGCACCGCGCCGGGTGGCGATGCAGGCCCCGAAGAACGGTTTCTTCTATGTGCTCGACGCGGCGACCGGCGCGTTCATTTCCGGCGACGCCTTCGTCGACCAGACCTGGACGACCGGGCTCGACGAGGCCGGCCGGCCGATCGAGGTCGCCGCGGCGCGCTATGGCGCGGAGCTGGTCCTGCAGTCGCCGGGCCCGCACGGCGCACAGAACTGGCACCCGATGGCGTTCAGTCCGGACCTCGGGCTGGCCTATATTCCGGCGCAGGAGATCCCGCAGGCCTTCCGGCGCGACGGCCAGTTCGGCGACGGCTCGGCCCGCTGGAATACCGGGGTTGCCTTCGATGCCGCCGTGCCGGTCGACATACCGGACGGCCTGATCGATTTCGTCCGGTCGGGCCTGAAGGGCCGCCTCATCGCCTGGGACCCGGTGGCGCGCAAGCCGCGCTGGACCGTGGAACACCCATCGGCGTGGAATGGCGGGGTCCTGTCGACGGCGGGCGGGCTCGTCTTCCAGGGCAGGCTCGACGGGACGTTCGCCGCCTATGACGCGGCGACCGGCGAGCTGAAATGGAGCGCCGACGTCAAGTCCGGCGCGGCCTCGGGGCCCGGCACCTATGAGACCGGCGGCGAGCAATATGTCACGATCACGACCGGCTGGGGCTCGGCCTACGGGCTTGTTGTCGGGATTGATCCGGTCCTGAAGGATGCCGCCCCGACAGTCGGCAAGGTCGTGACGTTCAAGCTCGGCGGCACGGGCGAGATCGCCGATCCGGACCTGCCGCTGATCGAGCGTGTCGCGCAGACCGAAGCCTTCGGCGACCAGGCGATGCTGGCGGCCGGCCTGACGGCCTATGAGCGCAACTGCGCAGTCTGCCATGGCACGCTCGGCATCGGCTCGGGCGTCCTGCCGGACCTGCGCTGGTCGGCGACCACGTCCGACGCAGAGACATGGAAGTCGATCGTGATCGATGGCGTCCTCGCCTCAAGCGGCATGGTCTCGTTTGCCGGGCAGCTCTCGGCCGAAGATGCCGAGGCGGTGCGGGCCTATGTCGTGCACCGGGCCCACGAAGCCGAAGGGGCGGCGGGCGGCGAGGGCGGGGGACGCTAGACCGGGCAATCCCCGTTCCCTCGCGCGGGAAAAGGCGGTAACGTTCCTTTCCATTCCTCCCGGACAGAGACGACATGCACATTCTCGTTGCCATACTGACCGCGCTCGGGGTCGCTGCCGTCTGGTATTACCGGCTGAAAGCCATTGGCGGGGCGGCCCGCGACATCGGCAAGGCCGCCGAGAAGGTCGCCAATGCGCCGCGCAAGTTCGCCTTCATGCGCCGGGCCGGGCATGCGGGGCTCAAGTCCGTCGAGGATCCGCGCGAGGCGGCGGCGATCCTGATGGTGCTGGCGGCGGGCGGCGGCGGGGACAAGCCGGTCAGCGGGCCGGCATGCGCCGTGCTCACGGACGAGGCAGCCGAACAGTTCGAGCTCGATGCCGGGGAGGCCGGCGCGCTGATCGACCATGCCCTCCGGATGGTGCGCGATGTCGACGTTCCGGACGGGGTGGCGGCGCGCATGGCGCAGGTCATCATCTCGACGCCCGGCATAGGCTCGAAGGAACTCGTCGACCTCGACGCCATGCTCGTCGCGGCGACCGAGGCCGACGGCGAGGCGCGGGCCGAGCGGCTGAAGCTCCTGCAGATCTACCGCGACCGCGCGGGCCTGCGCGCCTGACCGTGGCGCGGCCGGACGCGCGCCCTGCCGCCGGTCCGGCCTACCGGTCGAAAGTCCGGGCGGACCGCTGGACCAATTTCTCGGTCCTGCGCCATGGCCGCTTCGACGGGATGCTCGTCACCTCCAAGAATTCCGGCACCCACTGGATCAAGTACATGTTCGCCGTGGCACTGGCCGAGACCCATGGCCTTCCGCACCCGGAGTATTTCTCGGAACAGGCCGTGCGGCCCTATATCGGCTGGCCGAAGGATGCCCCGGCCTTTCCGCAACTGCCCCGGCTCGCCTTCAGCCACACGATCCCGCACGCGCTGATGGACTGGGCCTGGGCGCGGCGGCTGGCCGGGCTGCCGCGCTATGTCATTGCCGTGCGCCATCCGATGGCGATCCTCGCAAGCCACTTTGACAAATGGTCGGGCGAGCTTGGCGCCGACTGGCTGACCTATCTGGCAGGCGACCCGTCCGGCAGGCGCTACCGGTGCGACCTCTTCTGGCTGGCCCGGTTCTGGAACCGCTGGGGCGAGGTGATCCGACGCGATCCGGACCGCTTCCTCGTCCTGCGGTACGAGGAGACGCTGGCGGGCCCCGAAACGGCGCTGCGCGCGATGGCGGCACATTGGGGGGTGAGCCTGTCGGAGAGGGCGCTTGCGATCGCCCTCGCGGCAGGGACGAAGGAGGCCATGGCACAGAAAATCGATCCGGAGGCGGAACGGAATGTGCTCCAGAACCGGGCGGGGACGCTCGCGGACCGGTTCTCCGGGGAGGCGCTCATGCTTTACAGACACCAAATTTCCGCCCTGTTTTTGCACGATTTGGGTTACGATCTCGAAGCTCTTCCGGAGTAATCCTTGTCTCCAGGCAAGGCCTTGTCGGCCTTCCGCAGCTCGCGCGGCCCGCGACTGCCTTGACGAAAATTCACTTCTGTCCGCGCCGGGTCCGGTTCTAATGGGCGTGTTGCGGCGGGGTTCGGACGTGATGAGGAGGACGAGGCCCATGGCGCAGGCGTACAGAGCGCGGTTTGGCACGGTGGCAGCAGGCGCCCTGGCGCTGGCCCTCGCCGCATGCAGCGGAGACAGCGGCACGGGCGCAGGCCCCGGCGCGCCTCCGGGCTCGCCGCCCGGCAGTCCGCCGCCGCCGCCCCCGCCCCCGGCCGCTGCGGCAACCATGCTCGACGACATGGACGAGGCGGCCCGGTTCGCCATCCAGGCCTCGTTCGGCGAGGACTTCGAGGGCGTTCAGGACATGGTCGGGCGTGACGCAGCGGCCTGGCTTGCCGACCAGTTCAGCCGCCCGGTGGTGCCGATCCTGCCGACGCTTATCCTGCGGGCGGGCCAGGGCCAGAGCCTTGATGGCCGTCCGCACTCGGACCTTTTCTATGCCGCCATGATGGAGGGCAACGATCCGCTCCGCCAGCGGATGGTGTTCGCCCTGTCGCAGATTCTCGTCGTCTCGGATTCGGCCATGGGCAGCCGCCCCCTGCAGACCGCCTATTACATGGATGTCCTTTCCGAGAATGCCTTCGGCAATTATCGCGACCTCCTCGAGGACGTCACCTATTCCCCGGCCATGGGCGAGTACCTGACCTATCTGCGCAATCGCAAGGGCGACCCGAATTCCGGCCGCATGCCGGACGAGAACTATGCCCGCGAGCTTCTGCAACTGTTCACGATCGGGCTTGTCGAGCTCAATCCCGACGGCACGGTGCGGCAGGGACCGGACGGACCGGTCGAGATTTTCGACAATGACGACATCGAGGGCCTTGCCCGCGTGTTCACCGGCCTGTCGCTGCAGGGCACCGGCTTCTTCAGCGGCGATGCGGCGCCGGAAGGCCCTTACCGGCCGATGCAGGTCTTTGCGCAATTCCACGAGGACGGCGAGAAGGCGTTTCTCGGAACGGTCATTCCGGCCGGCACGTCGGGCGAGGCAAGTATAGATGCCGCGCTCGACACGATCTTCGGCCATCCGAATGTCGGGCCGTTCATTGCCCGGCAACTGATCCAGCGTTTCACGGCGAGCGATCCGGCCCCGGCCTATGTGGCGCGGGTGGCGGCGGCGTTCGATGCCGGGCGGTTCAACGCGCCGAACGGGCGGGTGTTCGGCGACGGGCGGCGCGGCGACCTGCAGGCGACGCTCGCGGCCATCCTGCTCGACCCGGTCGTGCATGGCGATCCGGCCGCGCTCGGTCCGAATGCCGGCAAGCTGCGCGAGCCGGTGCTGAAATTCGTCCAGTGGGCCCGGGCGTTCGATGTCTCCGACATCCGGACCGACATCGAGAGCCGGCTCGATGACACGTCAAGCCCGTCCGACCGGCTCGGCCAGCATCCGTTCCGCTCGCCCTCGGTGTTCAATTTCTACCGGCCGGGCTTTGTCGCGCCCGGAACGCTGTCGGGCGAGGCGGGCCTGACGGCTCCCGAACTTCAGGTCGTCAACGAGAGCACGGCGATCGGCTATCCGAACTTCATCACAGACTTCATCCTCGACCGGACCGGTTCGTCCACCGGCCCGCCGACCTTCGTGCCGGATTATTCGGGCGAGATGGCGATTGCCAATGACGCGGCCATGCTGGTCGACCGGCTCGACATGCTGCTGACCGGCGGCCAGATGACCGATGCCGAGCGCAGCGCCATCGAAGCGGCCGTCGCGGCGATCGAGATCATCGAGTCGAGTGCGGCCGACGACCGTCGCCGGCGTGTCCAGGTCGCCATACTCATGGTGATGGGCTCGCCGAGCTACGGCACGATCCGCTGAACCGGAGGGAACCAGAATGACCTATCTCAACAGACGGCATTTCATGATGGGCAGCGCGGCGACCTTTGCCGGGGCGTCCGGGGCGCTCGGCGGGTTTGGCGGCAATCTCGCCTTCGCCGCAGACACGATCGGCTACAAGGCGCTCGTCTGCGTCTTCTTCCTCGGCGGCATGGACCATGCCGACACGATCCTGCCCCTCGACCTTGCCTCCCACAATGCCTTGCGGACGGCGCGGCCCGGCCTGTTCAACGCCTATAATGTCGGCTCGGGGACATCCTCGCGCGACCGGCAGAACCTGTTGCCGCTGTCGGCCTCGAACGCCGGCGATTTCGGCGGGCGGGAATTCGGCCTGCCGCGGGAACTGTCGGGGCTTCAGGCCATGTTCGAGGCGGGCGACATGGCGGTCGTCGGCAATGTCGGCCCGCTGATCGAGCCGACCAGCCGCGACGCGTTCGAGGCCGACACGGTGCCGCTGCCCGCCCGGCTGTTCTCGCACAATGACCAGCAGTCGACCTGGCAGTCGCTTGGCGTCGAGGGCCAGCAGGTCGGCTGGGGCGGCCGGTTCGCCGATGCGGTGATCGCCTCCGACACGACATCGAACCCGCTCTATTCGGTCATCACGACCGGGTCGAACTCGGTGTTCCTTGCCGGCGACCGGGCGAGGCAGTTCCGCGCGTCCGGCGGCGGCGGGGCCATGGAACTGAACATCGTGCGGAACCGGGGCTTCCTCGGCAACAACAACCGCTTCGACAATGCCAGAAGCGCCATCCAGGACTTCTTCTCCGAGCCCGATCTCGGCCACACGAACCTCTATGCGCGGGACCTTGCGCAGGCGTCTGCCGACGGCGTCATCAACACGGCGGCCTTCAATGCCGCCCTCGGCGCGTCGGTGCCGTTCTCGACCGTCTTCCCCGACACCGGGCTCGGCCGGCAGCTGCGCACGGTCGCCGAGACGATCGACGTCCGGGGTGCCCTGAATGTCAGCCGGCAGATCTTCTTCGTCACGATCGGCGGCTTCGATACGCACAGCAACCAGGCGACGACCCTGCCGAACCTGCACCGCCAGATGTCCGATGCCCTGTCAGCCTTCCGCGCCGCCATGGTGGAGCGCAATGTCTGGAACGACGTGACGGTGTTCACCGCCTCGGATTTCGGCCGCACGACGATCGACAATGGCGACGGCACCGACCATGGCTGGGGCGCGCACCATTTCGTCATGGGCGGCAGCGTCAACGGCCGGACGGTCTATGGCGACCTGCCCTCGCCGGACCTCACCTCGCAGTTCTACACGCGCAGCCGCGGCCGCCTGATCCCGACCATATCGGTGGAACAGTATGCCGCGAGCCTTGGCCGCTGGTTCGGCCTGAACGACGGCGAGCTTGCCGCCGCCCTGCCGAACCTGCCGAACTTTTCGAGCCCCACGGTCGGCTTCGTCTAGACCATTTCCATCCTTGACGGAATCGGTCGTCGTTTTTTCGCTCACGCCGGTCGGCAGCTGCCGACGGCTCCGCGGGGGCGGCGCAGGGGCGCCGGGCGACCCTTGGTCGCTTGTCGCGCTTCCGCTGAAGTCGAAGCGCTCTAGTCGCCGATCCGTTCACGGACAAGCGCGGCGAGCTGGCGGCCCATACGGGCCTGCGTGTTGGCGCTCGGGTGCCAGTCGCAGCCATAGAGCTGGCCGTCGGGGCTGGGCGTGAAATTAATGAAGGCGACATTACCGTCCCCGGAGGCACGGCGCATCTCGACGGCTCCCTTGACGGCGGCGATGGCGGCGTCCGACGTTTCCGCGCGCCCGGTCGGTCCCCAGGCGGCGACGATCAGGGCGTCCGGCTGGTCCGCGCGCAGGCGGGCCAGGAAGGCCGCATAGGCCTCGCGGAAGGCCGGGCCGGGATCGCCGTTGTCGAAATCGTTGACGCCGGCATGCACGACGGCGGTGTCGGCGCTTGCGGCGGGGGCAGCGGCCATGGCTTCGTCATAGAGCGCGGCGAGCGTCGGGGCCGGATCGCCGCCATAATTGCGCACGAGGCCGCGCCCGGACCGGGCGACGAGCGAGAGGCCGGCGCCAAGCTCGCGGGCGGCGACGGCGGCAAAGCTGCGGTTCGCGTTCTGGGTCGCGCGGGAATACGTGCAGAACTGGTCTGCCCCCTCGATGCCGTAGCCGGCCGCGATGTCGTCGCCTATGACGAGCATGTGGCGGGCGGGCGGCGGCGGGGCCTGAAGGGTGCCGGCACCGGGATCGAAACCCTCGAAGACCATGGGCGACCAGGCGCCCTCGGTGCGGATGGCGAGCCGGACATTGTGCGTGCCCGGAACATTCTCGATCAGGCGATAGGCGTGACGGCCGGGCAGGAGGCTGATCGTGCCGCGAACGCCGTCGATCTCGACGTCGAGCCAGGTGTCGCCGGTGTCGGAAAGCGTGGCGAGGAGCCGGTCGCCGGTGAAGACGGTGCTGATGCTGCTGGCGGGCCAGGAGAGGGCGGTCGTCTCGCCGGGCGCTGTGCCGGCTAGGCCGGTGACGACATAGGGCCTTGCCTGCGGCGAGGGCGGCGTTGCGGCGCAGGCGGCGACGGACAGGCCTAGGTACGCGGCGCACAGGATACGGGATACGGCCATGGCAAGGTCCTCTTCAGCCTGGCAAGCGGGGACCTGATGGCAGCTCGTCCCCCTCAGCTTCCCTTGCCGCCTCCATGGCCGTTTCCGATGAGCCAGCGGAACGGCCGGATGTCGACCGTCGCGAACAGGCCCGCCCTGGCATAGGGATCGTCCGAGGCCCATTGGCGGACCGCTTCGAGGCTCTCCATCTCCACGACGAAGACGGAGCCGGCAAAGGTTGTGCCGTCATCTGCAAAGATCGGGCCAGCCATCAGGATGCTGTCGGCATGGCGTTTTGCCCAGTCGAGATGGGCAGGGCGGCTGGCCATGCGCAGGCCGAGCGCGCCGGGCTTGTCGCAGGCATAGAGGATGTACTGGGGCATGGGCGTCAGGCCTCGTCGGTGAAGGGGCGTTGCAGAAGGTCGGCCATGGCATCCTGCACGCTCGCCTGCCCGCTGACCACCCCGGCCACGGCGCGGCAGATCGGCATGGCGATGCCATGGCGCGCGGCAAGGGCGGTGACGGCGGGGGCCGTGGCGACGCCCTCGACGACCCCGGGCCCGCCGGCGGAGATGTCAGCCATCGTGCGGCCGCGGCCAAGCTCGAGTCCGAGGCGCATGTTGCGCGACTGTGGCGAGGAACAGGTGAGCACGAGATCGCCGAGGCCGCAAAGGCCGGAGAGCGTCGTTTCGCGCGCCCCCATGGCGACGGCGAGGCGGCGCATCTCGGCAAAGCCCCGGGCGATGAGTGCGGCATGGGCCGAGCGGCCAAGCCCGAGGCCCTCGGTGATGCCGCAGGCGATCGCAAGCACGTTCTTGACCGCGCCGCCGACCTCCGCGCCGACAAGGTCTGAAACCCAGTAGGGCCGGAAGGCGGGACGGCCGATGGCCTGGACGAGCGCGCGGCCCGCAGCCTCGTCCGGGCAGGCGAGCGTGACGGCGGTCGGCAGGCCGCGCGCGACATCATCGGCGAAGGACGGGCCGGACAGGACGCAAGGCAAGGCGTGCGGCACGGTTTCCGCGAGCACGTCCGTCATCAGTTTCAGCGTGTCCTGCTCGATGCCCTTGGCACAGAGAATGACCGGCACGCCGGGACGCAGGTGCGGGGCGGCCGCCAGAAGGAGCGCGCGCGTCGCCTGCGCCGGAACGACGGCGAGCACGGCATCGGCCGCATTGACGATGTCCATGCCCGTGCTGGCGGGCACGGGCGGCAGGGAAATGCCGGGCAGGAAAGCCGGGTTGCCCTTGCCGGAGGCGAGGGCGGACACGATATCTGCATCACGCCCCCAGAGGGTGACAGAGCGGCCCGCTGCCTGGATCGCGACCGCGAGGGCGGTGCCCCAGGCCCCGGTGCCGAGTACGGCAAACTGTGCCGGACCGGTCATGCGACTGCGCACTGGCATGTCATTTGCCTTGCCTTCCTGACGAATTTATAGATCATTCAAATATCTCAGTGCCGAGGCCCCCATGTCTGAACAGACCTGTACTTCAAAGAAAATTCTCGAAGCCGCCTGGGACCGCTTTATGCACTATGGCTATTCGAAGACAACCATGTCGGAAGTTGCCCGCGATTGCGGCATGTCGGCTGGCAACATCTACCGGTTCTATGCCTCGAAGCTCGACATTGCCGAGGCCATGGCGACCAAGTTCAATGGCGAGCGCTTCGAGAAGTTCCATGCCATCGCCCACATGGACATACCGGCCGCAGCCCGCTTCCGGGAATTTTTCTTCTTCGCGCTCAAGGAAACCTATGCCGCCATCGAGGCGCAGGCGAAGATTCTCGAGATCGCCGAGATCCTCCGCCTCGAGCGCCCGACCTTCTTCAACGAGCATCTCGCCACGGAACGCGTGTTTCTTGTCAAGATGCTTGAGGACGGGATCGCCGCCGGCGAGTTTCGCCCGCTCGCCGATCCGAACAAGACGGCCGAGATGATGCAGTCGGCCCTGATGAAGTTCCGCTTCCCGCAAGCCTATTCCAAGCTGAAGCTCGACAAGCTCGAATACGAACTCGACGGGGTCATGCGCCTCCTGCTCGCGGGTCTCTCGCCGAAGGCTGAAGAGCCAAATTTGTGATCGCTGAACAAAGTTGAAAATGTTCATTGATTATTAGTCAGGGATAGTCTATACCAGACCCATGCCAGCCATGGGGGCTGGCCAATGATCCAGGACTTCCTCCCATGACTGTCTCGAAACCCGATACGACCTTCACTGCGGCGCTCGCAGCCGTTCCCGCCACGCTCATCGCCTTTCTCGGCACGGTGGCCATGTTCGGCTTTGTTGTCTGAGCGTGCCTCGTCTCAGGCTTTTGCCCCGCGCCTGCCGCTGCCATAGGCAGGATTTGAGGCCGCGCTGATCTCGTCGAGGGGCCAGCGCGGCCTTGCCTTTGCGGCCATGTCGCCGCGTGCGCCCGCGAGGAAATGCTCGGCTCCGGCAAGCGCGATCATGGCGGCATTGTCAGTGCAATGGCGGAGGGGCGGCGCGATCAGCCGCGCCCCGGCGCCGGCCGCCACCTCTTCCAGCGCCGCGCGGACCGCCGCGTTCGCCGCCACGCCGCCCGCCACCACCAGCCGCTTCTCGCCCCCCTGGGCATCGAACCCGCCGAGGGCCCGCGCTGCCCTTGCCGCGAGGATGTCGGCGACGGCGGCCTGGAAACTTGCGGCAATGTCGGCCTTGCGCTGGCCGGTCAGCGGCCCGGCTGCGGCGGCGCGGGCGGCGGCAGTCTTCAGCCCGGCAAAGGACATGTCGAGCCCCGGACGGTCGAGCAGCGGGCGCGGCAGGTCCACGGCTTGCGGATCGCCTTTTGCCGCGAGCCGCTCGATGGCCGGGCCGCCGGGAAAGCCGAGCCCCATCAGCTTCGCCGTCTTGTCGAAGGCTTCCCCGGCCGCGTCGTCTATGGTCGAGCCGAGACGGCGATAGTCGCTGAGCCCGGCCACATGGAGGAACTGGCAATGCCCGCCCGACACGAGCAGAAGGAGATAGGGAAAGGGGCAGGACGCGGCGAGGCGCGGCGAGAGGGCATGGCCTTCGAGATGGTTCACCGGCAGGAACGGCCTGCCCGCCGCCATGGCGAGCCCCTTGCCGGTCATCAGGCCGACGAGGACCCCGCCGATGAGGCCGGGGCCTGCGGTCGCCGCAACCGCGTCGAGGTCCCCCAGCGCGACACCGGCCCCGGCCAGGGCGCGGGCGACGACCCGGTCGGCAAGCTCGGCATGGGCGCGCGCGGCGATCTCCGGCACGACGCCGCCATAGGGGGCATGGTCTTCAGCCTGCGTGTGGATGATGTCGGACAGGATCTCGGCCGTCCCGCCGGACAGGCGCACGACCGCTGCGGCGGTTTCGTCGCAGCTCGTCTCGATCCCGAGGACGAGCGCCGAAGAGGGGCGGGCTTGCTCCATGATGCCAAGGCTTGTAGCTGGTTTTGTCGGCTGGCGTGAGGGCTCCCCTGCGGTTTAGGGGCGCATCCGGCACCGGCGATGACGGGAAGGTAGTGATGACAGACGCGTTGCGCATCGGAACACGGGGCTCGCCGCTCGCCCTGCACCAGGCCGAACAGGTCAAGGCGCTGATCGAGGCGGCAGCGGACGGCGCCATCGCCTGCGAGATCGTGACCTTCACGACGACGGGCGACCGGCTGACGACCGAACGGCTCATCAATTCCGGCGGCAAGGGCCTTTTCACGAAAGAGATCGATGCGGCGATCCTCGCCCGCGAGGTCGACATTGCCGTGCACTCCCTGAAGGATGTCCCGAGCGTCCTGCCGGACGGGCAGGATCTGGTCGCCTTCATGAAGCGGGAAGACCCGCGCGAAGGCTTTATCTCGAACAAGGCCGACCGGCTCGAGGACCTGCCGGAAGGGGCCGTCCTCGGCACGGCGAGCATCCGACGGGAGGCGCAGACCCGGCTTGTGCGTCCAGACCTGAGAATCGTGCCGTTTCGCGGCAATGTGCAGACGCGGCTGAAGAAGCTCGAGGCCGGAGAGGCGGACGCGACCTATCTCGCCATGGCCGGGCTGACCCGGCTCGGGCTGCAGCATCTCGCCCGCCCGATCGAGCTGGACGACATGCTTCCCGCGCCCTGCCAGGGCATTGTCGCGATTGCCGCCATGCCGGACCGTCTCGGCGCGGCGGCCTGCGCGGCGCTAGCGGCGGTGAGCCATGCCGCCTCGGCGCGGGCGGCAGCGGCCGAGCGCGCCTTCCTGACCGTTCTCGACGGCTCGTGCCGGACGCCGATTTCCGGGCACCTCTTCCAGGAGGACGGCGCGTTCCGCTTTGTCGGCGAGGTGACATCGCCGGACGGGCACTCGGCCTGGGAGAAGACCGTCCATTGCACCGTCAATTCCGGCCTCGAGGACCTCGCCGCAGCGGGCCGGGCAGCGGGCGAGGCGATCCTCGAAGAGACCGGCGGCCGCCTGCCGCAATTTGCCGTCTAGGCGATGGGGCGCCGGGTCATCGTCACGCGGTCCGAGCCGGGCGCAGGCGACACGGCAGACCGGCTCGCCGCCTTGGGCTTCGTGCCGGTTCTTACCCCGATGCTGAGCCTTCAGGCGACGGGCGAGCGCGTCCCGGACCTTGGCGGCGCGCAGGGGCTTGTCTTCACGAGCGCCAATGGCGTGCGCTTCTTCTGCGACCAGTCGGACCGGCGCGACCTTGCCGCCTGGTGCGTCGGACCGGCAACCTTCGAGGCGGCAAGGCGGGCAGGCTTTGCCGATTGCCGCAATGCTGACGGCGACGGGGCCGGGCTTGCCGATCATGTCGCGGCGCTCTGCGACCCTGCGGCCGGACCGCTCGTTCACGTCGCCAATGCGGCGGCGCGGGGCGATGTCGCCGCGCGCCTCCGGGCGGCGGGCTTCGGGATCGTGTTCGCGCCCCTGTATGCGGCCGCCCCGGCCCGAGACCTGCCCGGACCGGCCCGGGCCGCGCTTTCCGGGCAGGAGCCCTGCATCGTCCTCGTCCATTCGGCGAAGGGCGCGGCGGCGTTTGCGGGGCTCGCCGGCGGGATCGCCCTCGCGCGCCACGGACTGGCGGCGATCTCGCCGGCTGCGGCCAAGCCGCTTGATGGCCGGGCGTTCGCGGCGGCGGCGATTGCGCGTACCCCGAACGAGACGGCCCTGGTCGCTGCGCTGGCAGGGCTCGATGCAACGCTTTGATTGCATGCGCATCTGGCTATAAGGTGACGGGGGAATCGAAGGGAGGCCAGGGCGAGCCGCAGAGATGAACGAAAAGACCGACCCTCCGAACGAGCCGATCGATGCCGAGTTCGAGACAGAAGTCCCGCGCGGCGGGTTCGCCGGCGGTTTCCGTTCGCTTGACGCGGGGCCGGGCTGGATCGCGCTTGGCGGCACCGGGGTCGCGGCAGCCCTGCTCGGCGCGCTCATCTCCGGCGGTCTGAACCTTGCCGGAACGGGCGGAAACGCGTCCGGCTCGCTCGCCGCGGAGATGGCGGCCGTCTCCGAACGCCAGGACACGGCGGAGGCCGGGCTGGCCGAGCTTGCCGCCAAGCTTGCCAATGCCGAGGCGCGCCTGTCGCGCGAGATCGCGGGCGTCGCAGCCGGGGCCGGCGACGAGGACGCCATCGCCGCGCTGACGACCGAGCTTGGCCTGCTGAACGCCCGGCTCGACGAGCTTTCGCCCGAAGACGGCGAGGGTGGCCTGCAGGATGCGATTGCCCGGATCGACGCGCTCGAACGGGCCGACGAGGACGACATCACGAGCCCGCGGCTGATGAACCGCGCCGTCACGGCCTTGCGCGAGCGCGTCGAGGCCATGGAAACCGCGCAGGCGGACATTGCGAGCCGTCAGGCGCTGCGGGCCGAGGCGCTCGCGGACCTTGCCGCCCGGGTCGATGCCCTGCCGGAGGCGGCCGGCGGGGAGGGCGGGACAGCGAACGCGCTCGTCGGCGACCTGGCCTCCCTGCGGGCAGAGATCGAGACGCTGAAAGCGGCCGTGGCCGAGACGAGCGCCCTGGATGCCGAAGCGCTGCAGGCCGAGGTCGAGGCGATCGGCGCGCGCGAGGCCGAGGCGAACGCTGCGCAGGCGAAAGTCCGGAACACGACGCAGGCGATGATCGCGCTCCTCAATGTCGAGGCGGCGGCGCGGCAGGGGCGGCCGTTCCAGTCGGCCTATGCCGAGCTTGTCGAGGCGCTGCCCGGCAATGCGGACGCCGCGCGCCTTGCGCCGCTCGCCGCGTCCGGCGCGCCAACCTTTGCGAGCCTTCAGGCGGGGTTCGACGCCGCCGCCCGGGAGGCCCGCAAGGCGGCGGACGCAGAGGCGGCTGGCGGCGATGGCTGGGGCTGGGTTCGCAGCCTGTTCGGCGAGGGGGTCGAGGTCCGCCGGGCGGGCGAGGCGGCGACCGAACTCGGTGACGCGCTGGGGACTGCGCGCGACGCGCTCGCCGCCGAGGACCTCGCCGCCGCCGTGGCCGGTGTCAGGCCGATCGGCGGCGCTGCCGGAGAGGCCCTCGCCGGATGGATCAGCCTTGCCGAGCAGCGCCTCGCGCTCGAGAACGGGCTCGACACGCTGCGGCTGACCCTGCTCGGCACGGACGGCTAGGCGGGCGGGGCGCGTGCGGCTTCTCATCCTCATCCTGATCGTGGCGGCTGCAGGCGTCGGGACGCTTTACCTCGCGCGGCTGCCGGGGGAGGTGCTGATCGATGCGTTCGGCATGTCGATCCGCCTCAATCTCGTCTGGGCGATCCTGTTCCTCATCGTCATCGCCGGCGGGCTAGCCGCGATCTGGGGCCTGTTTGCCGGCCTGTGGAAGCTGCCGGGAAAACTCGGGCAGGCGCGGCGGCAGTCGAAGGTCCGCAAGGCGAACAGCGCCCTGACCGACGGACTGCTCGCCGCCGAGGCGGGCGACGTGACGGCGGCGCGGCGGCTCTCCCGCCAGGCTGCCGCGCATGGCGAGGACGAGCGGCTGAAAGTGCTGGTCGAAGCGCGCACGGCCGAGGCGGCCGGCGACTGGATCTCGGCCGAGCGGGCCTGGGCGCAGATGGCCCGGATGCCGGGCGGCCAGCTTGCCGGCCTGCGCGGCACGGCGGCGGCGGCCATGGAACGCGGCGACATGGCGGCCGCCGAGGCGAGCGCCCGCGAGGCGCTGGAGCTGAAATCGGACGCCGACTGGCCGTTCAATTCCCTGTTCGACCTGCAGGTTTCCCGCGGCGAATGGGAGAAGGCGCTGGAAACCCTGACGGTCGGCGAGCGCCGCAGGCTTGTCTCTGGCGACAGCCTTCGCCGCCGCCGCGCTGTCCTGCTGACCGCCCGCGCCGCGAGCCTGCCAAATGACGAGAGGGCGGCCGCCCAGAAGGCGCTCGCCGAGGCGATCCGCGCCGCGCCGGGTTTTCCGCCCGCCGCCTGGCATGGCGCGCGCCAGCTCCTGCTCGACGGCAAGGACAAGGCGGCGATGGACGTGCTCGAACTTGTCTGGCGCTCGCGCCCGCATCCGGCGCTTGCCCAGACCGTGCGCCAGATGTCGCTCGGCGACAGCGGGGCGATGAAGGCGCGGCTGCAGCGCCTCGCCGCCGCCAATCCGGACCATTATGAAAGCAAGGTGATCGGCGTCGATCTCGCCATGCAGGCGGGCGAGTGGGTCGAGGCGGTCAAGACGCTGGCGGTCCTTGTCGAGGCCGGAACAACCGGGCGGCTCTGCCTCCTGATGGAACGGGCGCTGCGCGGCTATGGCGACGCGCAGGAGGCGGCGCGGTGGGCCCGGCTTGCGGTAACGGCCTCGCGGGAGGCCGACTGGTCGGACCTCGACCCGAAGGGCGGGGCGTTCGCCTATTCCAATGCCGACTGGTCGCGGCTCGTCTACCTGTTCGGCGATGCCGGACAGCTCGTGCATCCGCGCCACGAGACCTTTGCGCGCGAGCTTGACGTGGTCCGCGCCATGGCGGCGCTGCCCGCGCCGGACGACCGGGGCGAGGGCGAGCCAGCCCCGAAACCCAATGTCAAGCTGCCGCCCGGCAGAATGGCCGCACCGCTCGACTATGCCCCGGACGAGTGAGACGGCGGCGGCGGGGCCGGGGCTCGGCAACCGGCGTTTTCCTGTGGCCATTTTGGCACACCGGCCGAAGGAAATTTCGCGCTCTCGGCAAGCCCCTGATTTAATTGATCTTAATGGCTAATCACTTTTGCTGAAAAGTGTAAAATCCGGCACCGTTTCCCAGTAGTGTCCGCAGGTAACGAGCTCCCGGGAGGGGAGTTCCGGCGTTCCATCTGGAGATTTCACCTTGGCGACCATCCTGACCCGCAAATCCACGCTCCTCGCGACAACCATGCTGGCCGCGACGGCCTTCGCGCTGCCGCCTGCTGCCAGTGCGCAGGAGCGCATCCGCGAACGGCTCGACACCGACCGCGTGCTCGACACGGTCGAAGTGACGACCCAGAAACGGTCGCAGGACCTTCAGGACGTGCCGATCTCGGTGACGGCCTTCGATGCCGAGGATCTCGCGACTTTCCGGATCGACGGCTTCGACGACCTCTCGGCCTTCACGCCCGGCCTGATCGCCTCGCCGAACCCGGCGGAGTCTTCCGGCCTCCGGCTCGCCATTCGCGGCATCGGCGTCAACGATCCGCAGATCGGCCTCGATGCGACGGTCGGCCTCTATGTCAACGGCATCTATGTCGGCAAGACGCCGGGCCTCGCCTTCGACACGCCGGACCTTGAAAGCGTCGAAGTTGTCAAGGGCCCGCAGGGCACGCTGTTCGGGCGCAATGCGGTCGCCGGCGCGATCAGCATCAACACCAAGGGGGCTGAAATCGGCGAGTGGACCGGCCATTCGACCGTCGAGTTCGGCAATTTCGACAGTTTCGGCTATCGCGGCGCGGTGAACGTGCCGATCGGCGACCGGGCGGCGATCAAGGTCGCCGGCCTGTCGTTCGACCGCGACGGCTATGTCGAGAACGAGTTCACGCCGGTCGATCTTGGGGGCTTTGTCCTGCAGCAGGGCCTCGGCACCGACTTCGGCGGCATTGACCGCTCCGGCATCACGGTGGATCTCGCCTGGGAGCCGCTCGACAATCTCCGGCTCGAATATGGTTTCGAGGACGCCCGCACGGTTGCCGAGCCGTTCTTCAGCCAGGCCGTTCCGCCTTTCGGCCTCCTGCTTGCTCCGACCCTCAATCAGCCGACCCCGCCACTTGTGCCGATCACGGAGGGCCGCCAGGACGAGGCCGTCTCGACAACGCAGATCTTCGACGGCCGCACCGAGATCATCGGCCACCGGGTCGAGGCGAACTATGACTGGAACGAGGACCATTCGACCAAGTTCCTTGTCGGCTATCGCCGGGCCGATTCCAATGCCTTTGCGACCTTCTATCCGGAGCTCAACCCGTTCGTGTTCGACGCACTCCTGTCGAGCCCGCAGCCTCTGCCGGGCGGCGGGGCGGGGCCGAGCCTGCTCGACACGTTCAATGCCCTGCCAGCGATCCTCGGCGGGCTTGGCGTGCCGACGCGACCGGACTTCAACGTGCCGCTCAACGGCGCGTTCAATCCGCCCTTCATCAACGGCCCGTTCGCGACCTTCGGCACGACGCCTCCGGAGGGCAATCCCGTGCTCGACGGGCACGAGCAGTTCTCGCTCGAGCTGACCCAGACCGGCTCGCTCGGCGACCGGATCAATTACACGTTCGGCGCGTTCTATTTCGACGAGGAGACCGCCGCCGGACCGATCCGCGAGCGCCCGGGCGAGGCGATCGGCCTTGCCCAGCTCTTCCCGGCGCTCGGCTTCCTGCAGCCGATCAATGATGTCGCGGCCGGCCTGCAGACCGTTGGCGCGGCCCTGCAGAACCCGATGACGCCGCCGGACCAGTTGCCGGGGCTGCAGGCGCAATTTGCGGGCCTGCAGGCCCAGCTTGCCGAACTGACGAGCGGCGTTGCCGGCGTGCTGACGGTCGCAAGGGGCCCGGGCTCGCGGATCGAGCTCGATACGGAGGCCTATGCCGTCTATGGCGATGTCACCTTCGCGCTGACCGGCCAGCTCAGCGTGACCGGCGGCCTGCGCTATTCGCGGGACAACAAGACGGCCGTGCAGCAGGGTTTCAGCCCCCTGTTCAACGACACGACGGACCTGCTCGGCAATCCGATCCCGCAACTGAACGGGGACGAGAGCTTCGACAGCCTCGATCCGCGCGTCGTCGTCGAGTACACGCCGACCGACGACCTCCTGTTCTATGCGAGCTATTCGCAGGCCTTCCGGTCGGGCGGGTTCAACCAGGCCGCCATCAGCCAGGCCGACTTCAATTTCGACGAGGAGCGCATCCGCTCAGGCGAGGTCGGCGTGAAGTCGGACCTTTTCAATGGCCGGATCCGCCTGAACGGCGCGGTGTTTGCAAGCTTCCTCGACGACCAGCAATTCTCGTTCACGAACCCGGCCCAGCCCGTGACGCGCTTCATCGGCAACAATGATTCCCGGCGCATCGGCTTCGAGATTGACGGCCAGTTCGTCGTCGGCGACTTCCTGACGGCGAGCGCGGCCTATACCTATCTCGACGCCGAGGCGGACGATTTCATCAACCCGTTCACCGGGGCGAACCTGTCGGAGGTCGACCAGGCGCCGCGCAATTCCTATTCGATCAATCTCGACTATGTGCGGCCCGTCAGCATTGGCGAGATGCATGCCCATGTCGGTTTCAATCACAAGGATGCCTCGACGATCACGAGTTCGCAACTGACAGGCCAGAACCTGCTCGACGCGCGCCTCGCCTACACGATTGCCGGGGAGGGAAACCGGTCCGTGACGGTCTTCGTCTATGGCCAGAACCTGACGGATGACGAGTTCACGATCGATTCGCTGAACGTGCTGAACCAGCTCACGTCCAATCTCGACACGTTCGGCCTGCCGCGCACCTATGGCGGCGGGATCACCGTGTCCTTCTAGACCGTTTCCGTCCTTGACGGAATCGGTCGTCGTTTTTTTCGCTCACGCC
>CAYSED010000033.1:0-24715 GCA_964429935.1 uncultured Hyphomonadaceae bacterium | reverse complement strand
GGCAACGATCGGCACCGGGCTCGCCTTGCAGATCGCATGCATGGCGGCGGTCGCGTCCTCGGTCGGGCAGGAGACCCGCACGATGTCCGCGCCCGCTTCCGCGCAGCGCTCGATCTGCGCAATTGTCGCGGCGGCGTCCTCGGTCGGCGTATTGGTCATGGTCTGCACGGCAATCGGCGCGCCGCCGCCAATCTCGACTGTCCCGACCCGCACCGCGCGCGACACGCGCCGGTCGATATTGCGCCAGGGCCTTATGGGATTGTGCATCAAGCCGCCTTTGCCGCGCCGCGCGGAAGCGCCGCGCAGCCTGTACAGTTCATCTTGCCCCGACAGGCCGCGCGCGCAAGGGGCAAGCTCTAGCGGCTCGGCTTGCGTTCGCCGGCGGCGGCGAGCGCCGGCGCGGCAATCGCGGAGGCTCCCTGCGCGATGTCATCGACGCTGATCGCATAGACGGCCGCAGCCGTCTCCGACAGGGGTCCGATCTCGACATCGCCGACATGCCAGACAAAGCCCGAGCCGTCGCGGGCCGACACCGTCCATCCGGCCCCGACGCGCGGATGGTAGACCTCGCCTGCGGCCATGGTGCGCGAGCGGAAGATCGTCCCGTCGGCGCCGCGCACTTCGAGCCAGCCCTGACGCATCGCCGTCAGCGTCAGCGGCAGTTGCGACGCGAACTCGTCTCCGGACGCCTCGGCAAACAGGCTGGTGCGCGCGCCGTTGACCGGCTCGGCGGCCTCGACCGGTTCGCGCGATGCAAGGTCGTCATAGACGGCAAATCCGAGCCCGCCCGCGAGGACGAGGCCGACGGCAACCGAAAAGCCGACAAAGGCCGCCCGCAGCGTCGAGCGCGTCCGCTCGTTCGCCGCCACGATCGCCTCGATCTTCGGCGCTTCCGACACGGCGCCGCACTGGTCCTGGTACTCCCGGACGATCGCGTTGGCCGGCAGGCCGAGATGGCCGGCATAGGTTCGCAGGAAGCCGTTCAGCATGCCCTTCGGAACGCCGCCCGCATACATGCGCTCGACGGCATCGAGATACTTTTCCTGGATCAGCAGCGTCCCGGCGACATCGGCAAGCGACATGCCCTGCGCCTCCCGCGCGGCCCGCAGGCGGTCTCCGACACGGCCCGCACCCGTCATTGTCTCGTGTTCTGCTGCATCCGTCATTGGTTCGCGCCCGGCAGGCCCCCCGCGTGTCCCGGAATGATCCCGGCTACACGGCAGTGCAAAAGGCCCGCCCGTTTTCCCTGATCTTCTCTACCCCGCCAGGCGCGGCGCTTCAAGCATCGGCCAGCAGGACATCATGTTGACTGGCAAGTGCTAACAGGTCCTTACGGAACGAACCGTTCGATTTTGAAACCGCCGCCCTGGCCGCCTCGGAAAAGGCTCCGAGGTCGAGCGAGCGCACCATGCGCTTGATCGGGCCGACCGCGCCGGCCGGCATGGAGAGCGAGCGGAAACCAACCGCCAGCAGTGCCAGCGCCTCGGCGGGACGGCCGGCGCTCTCGCCGCATACCGAGACCGGCAGGCCGAGTGCATCGCACTTCTCGGCAATCTCGCCAAGGAAGGCCATCGCCGGCCGGGAGATCATGTCGTACCGGTCCGACACTTCCGGCACCATGCGGTCGGCGGCGTGGAAGAACTGCATCAGGTCATTCGTTCCGACGGAAATGAAGTCGGCCTTGCCGGCGAGCGCATCGAGCTCATAGGCGAGCGCGGGCGCTTCCAGCATGGCCCCGACCGAGAGCTTCAGCGGCACGGGCCGTCCGCGCGCCTTGGCCCATTTCACCTCCGCATCGACGAGCGCCTTGGCGGCATGGAATTCCGAGGCTGCCGTCACCATAGGGAACATGACCGACAGCGGCCGTCCGGCGGCGGCCCGGATCAGGGCGCGCAACTGGCGGCGGAACAGGCCCCGCCGGTCGAGCGCGAACCGGATCGATCGCCAGCCGAGCGCCGGGTTCTCCTCCGGGCTGCGCTTGACGCCGGGGATCAGCTTGTCCGCCCCGACGTCGATCGTGCGGAAATAGACCGGCCGCCCCGTCGCGACATCCAGCACGTGGGAATAGAGCCTTGCCTGCTCGCCGAGGCTCGGCAGCCGCTCGGACAGGAGAAACTGGAACTCCGTGCGGAAAAGGCCGATCCCGTCCGCCCCGCTTTCGCCGATATGGTCGACATCGATCCGGAGCCCGGCATTCAGCATCAGCTTGATCTCGACCCCGTCGAGCGTCACGGCCTTCTCGTCGCGGAGCTGGCGGTAGATTTCCTCGCGCTGGTTTCTGAGGTCCGAGCGCGCCTGATAGGCGGCGACGAGGCCCTCGTCCGGCCGGATGTGCACTTCGCCCATCTCGCCGTCGGCAATGATCGTGTCGCCGGACTCGACATGCACGGTGATGTCGGTGACGCCGCCTATGGTCGGAATGTCGAGCGCCCGGGCGACGATGGCGGCATGGGAGCCCGCCGCCGGCTCTTCGAGGAGCAGGGCCGCGAGCCCGGCATTGCGGTATTCGAGCAGTTCGGCCGGTCCGAGCCGCCGCGCGACGAGCACGGCGCCGCGCGCATCGCCGGAATGGTCGATCTCGTCCTGCCCGCCGAGCACGCGCAACAGCCGGTTGTCGAGATCCTCGAGGTCGTTCAGCCGCGCCTTGAGATAGGGATCCTTGGCATTCTCCATGCGGGCGCGGTGTTCGCGGCGCGCCCGGTCGACCGCGGCTTCGGCGCTCAGGCCCTGCTTGACGCCCTCGGCAAGCCGCATCGCCCAGCCGGGATCGTTGGCCATCATCCGGTAGGCTTCCATGATGTCCATCGGATCGTCGCCGAGCGGCGGCCCGTCCCCGGCGAGGAGATTGTCGATCGAGGCGCGCAGGGCCTGCAGCGCCGAGGCGAGCCGCAGCATCTCGGCATCGGCATCCTTGGCGAAGAACTTGGCTGACGGCACTTCCGGGTCATGCAGCCGCACCGGCCCGATGCCGAGCCCGGCATTGATGACCCGGCCGCGCAGCGTTTCGCTCCGTCCGGTCCGCGTCCCCGCCTCGGCGCCATTGGCGGCAGGTGCGGGGCGCGAGGCGGCGACCACTTCGGCGATCACCATGGCGATCGTCTGCAGCGTCTCGATCTCGTCCTGGTCATATAGCCGCTCGGTGCGGTTCTGCACGGTGAGGACGCCGGTCACCCGCCCGCCGCGCAGGATCGGCACGCCGAGAAAGGCATGATAGGGGTCCTCGCCGGTTTCCGGCCGGTAGGAAAAGTTCGGATGGCGCGGCGCGTCCTGGATCGACAGGGGCTTCGCGGTCAGGTTGATCTGGCCGACGAGGCCCTCGTCCGCCTTCATGCGCGTCGCCGACACCGCCTCGGGCCGCAGGCCTTCGGTCGCCACCAGTTCCAGTTCGTCATTCGCCGTCTTCAGGTAGATCGAGCAGACATCGGCCACCATGCTCGCCGCGATCAGGCGCACGACGCTCTGCAGCCGTTCGCGGCCCTCTCCCCCGCGCGCCATCATGTCGCGCAGCCGGTTCAGGAGAACGCGGGGGGAGGAAAAGGCCTGGACCATCGACGGGGAGCCTATCTCATGCCGCGTCGAGGCCGAAGGCAGTATGAAGGGCGCGAACGGCAAGCTCGGTATAGGCAGCCTCGATGAGGACAGATATTTTGATCTCTGAGGTCGAGATGACATCGATATTGATGCCCTTTTCGTAGAGCGCCCGGAACATGGTCTCCGCCACTCCGGTATGGCTCTTCATGCCGACCCCCACAATTGAAACTTTGGCAACGTCCGTATCGACCTCGAGCTCGTCGAACACGATGCTGCCGCGCGCCCCGAGCAGCGCCGCCTCGGCGATCTTGCTGTCGCGGTCCGAACAGGTGAACACCATGTTCGCCCGGCCGGGCCCGCGCGCATTGGCCTGCACGATCATGTCGACATTCACCCCGCCGGCCGCCAGCAGCGAGAAGATGCGGGACGCCATGCCCGGCGTGTCGGACACCCCGAGCAGTGTCACCTTGGCTTCGTCGCGCGAATAGGCGACACCGCTGACGACCTGTTTTTCCATGATGTATTCCTCGTCGCAGACAAGAGTTCCAGAATCCGGGCCCGGCACGCCCGTTGCGTCAAAAGTCGAGAGGACCCGGATCGGCACGCCATGGTTCATGGCAAGCTCGACCGAACGGGTCTGCAGCACTTTCGCGCCGAGCGAAGCCAGTTCCAGCATTTCCTCATAGGAGATTTTCGGGATCCGCCGCGCCTTCGGCACGACGCGCGGGTCGGTCGTGTAGACCCCGTCGACATCGGTATAGATGTCGCACGTCTTCGCCCCCAGCGCGGCGGCCACCGCGACCGCGCTCGTATCCGATCCGCCCCGGCCGAGCGTCGCCACCCGGCCCTCCTCCGTCACGCCCTGGAAGCCTGCGATCACGGCGATCTCCCCGGCATCGACCGAGGCCGGCAGGTCGCCGCCCTCGAAGCCGGTGATCCGCGCCGAGCCGTGCCGGTCGGTCGTCTTCAGGGCGAGCTGCCAGCCGAGCCAGGAGCGCGCCTTCAGGCCCCGCCGCCGCAGGGCGAGCGCGAGGAGGCCGCTCGTCACCTGCTCGCCGGAGGACACGACGACATCATACTCGTCATCGAAGTCGGCCCCGATCAGCCCGTCCCCGGCCGCCCCGCGCGCAAAGCCGACAAGCTTGTTGGTCTCCCCGGCCATGGCCGAGACGATCACCGCCATGCCGCCCTCGGCCCGCGCCCGCGCCGCCACCACGTCGGCGACATGCGCGATGCGGTCGAGGTCGCCGACCGAGGTTCCGCCGAATTTCAGTACGGTGCGCGCCATTGCCCGTTCACTCCGAAGGCCCATCTGTGCCAGAGAACTGCCTTGTAGGGTCGAACCGCCCCTGCAATCAAACAGGAAGACTTCACGCTTATGGCAAAAACGCTGCAATCAGGCGCAAAACAGCCTGTCCGCCCGAGCATTGATGAAAAAGAAGTCGCCAAGTTCACGGCCATGGCCGCCGACTGGTGGGACCCGAAGGGCAAGTTCCGGCCGCTGCACAAGTTCAACCCGGTCCGCCTCGGCTTCATCCGCGACGAGGCCGGGGCCCGCTTCGGCGCGCCGGCCGATCCGCGCCGCCCCCTGAAGGGCCTCTCCCTGCTCGACATCGGCTGCGGCGGCGGCCTCGTCTGCGAACCCATGGCAAGGCTCGGCGCGCGCGTCACCGGCATCGACGCCTCCGAGGCGAACATCAAGACCGCGCTCACGCACGCGAAGGCTTCCGGCCTCGGCATCGACTACCGCGCCGGCACGGCCGAGGGCCTCCTCGAGGCGGGCGAAGGGCCGTTCGACATCGTCCTCAATCTCGAGGTCGTCGAGCATGTCGCCAATCCTGCCGCGTTCCTGAAGGCGTCCGCTGCCCTGCTCGCCCCCGGCGGGCTGATGATCGCCGCGACGCTCAACCGCACCCCGAAAGCCTTCGCCCTGGCCATTGTCGGGGCCGAATATGTCCTCGGCTGGCTGCCGCGCGGCACGCATGACTTTGCGAAGTTCCTCCGGCCGCCCGAGGTCGCGGGGCCCCTCGCCGAGGCCGGGCTCGTGCCCCGGCCGCCCGTCGGCGTCACGTACAATCCGCTGGCGGACCAGTGGCGGCTTTCGTCCGACACGGCCGTCAACTACATGATCGTCGCCCACCGTCCGCCAGCGTGAGCCGCGCCTTGGCCATGAAGATCGAAGCCCCCGGTGCCGTGCTCGATTTCTGGTTCGGGCCCGCCCTGGACGACCCCGCCGCCGCGACAGCGCGCAACCCGCTCTGGTTCGGCAAGGCCTTCGCGACGGATGCCGCCATTGCAGGCCGCTTTCTCGACACGCTCGCCGCCCTCGCCTCGGGGCTTGCCTATGAGTGGGCGGTCGCCTCCCCGCGCGCCCGGCTCGCCGCCATCATCGCCCTCGACCAGTTCTCCCGCAACATCTTCCGCGGCATGCCCGCCGCCTTCGGCCATGACGCCATGGCGCTCGACCTTGCAAGCCACGGCCTGATGATCGCGGCGGACTACGAGCTCGCCGAGATCGAGCGCATGTTCTTCTACCTGCCCTTCGAGCATTCCGAGCGCCTGGCCGACCAGGAGACCGCCGTGAAGGCGCTCGCTGCCGCCGAAGCCGACGCGCGCCCGGGCTTCGCCCCGGTTCTCGCCGGCGCGCTCGACTATGCCCGCCAGCACCGAGACGTCATCGCCCGCTTCCGCCGCTTCCCCCACCGCAACGCGGTCTTGGGCCGCACGACGACGGCAGAAGAGGAAGCCTGGCTCGCGGAACATGGCGGGTTTTAGGGGTCAGGGTATTGCAGGCCCAACACCCAACTCGGCGTCATGCCACGGCTCCGTCCGTGGCATCCATCTCCCAAAAGGTCGAACCTTTGCGAAAAATGAGGCGCGCTAAATGAGCTTGTGTTCTCGCTGATACCGTTCGACCCAGGCGATATAGGCATCGCGAGTTCTCGAGCTGCCCAACTGTGCAGCAACAGCTTCCGCAGCTTTCGGAAAAGACTTCTGTTTGGCTGAAGTCTGTCGAAAACCGTTTTGTTGAGCGATCTGATAAAGTTGATCAGTCGCCTCCGCTGCTTTCCAAGCAAGCTTCTTCTGAGCCGAAATCATGTCTTTCAGCCATTGCGGTTTGGCAGGGGCGGGCTTCCGCTTTGGCGTCTGCTTGGGCGGAAAAGCCGACACCAGAAGTTCCTCAATGGAAGTAGACTGCAATTCCTGAAGAACTAAACGTAGCTGTCGTTCACTTAACTTGTACTTGCCTTTGCACAGACGTTGAAGTGCTTCTTGGGCGGACGGCGAAATCATATCGATAGTTCCTCAATAAGTTCCGATGCAACTGCTCTCAAGTCATCTCGAATTACATTGCTTCCGAAGCGCGCATGATAGGCCAGATTCGCCGTTAGATCACTCACTGTAGCTTTAGCGGGCGATGCGACTAGTCGCTCGGACTGGGGAATACGCGCTTGTAATAGTGTTCGGGGGCGTCGCCCATCCTGATGTTGCCCCTGTCGAAGCTCAACCTCGACTTCGCTGACAACATTCCTCTTTACACCATTCATGATAGCTAGTTGCCGAATTTTTTCGGGGGCAATACCCAACTCATCCAATAGTGTGTCGAGCAAAGTCAGGCCATATTTTGCAAATCTATCTGGTCGCACCGGAGAAATGATATGGGTCGATACATTTAGCGCCAACTCTGTCATCAAAGAGGCACCAGGATTTATGTCTATCGCAATCAAGTCATAGTTGGATCTATAATGATCAATTAGACGTTTTAGATTCCTCGCCATCTCCGAAGCGGGGTCATAGTGTTGATGACGACTGCCGATAAAATATGTTATTAATTCAAAGCTGCCCGGGATTAGATCGATCTTCGGTCCATTTGCCAAGCGACCCACTTTTAATGGAGTTATACATTTTTGCGCTACAGTTCGGATTTGAGTGTCTGTCGGCGGAGTATTGCTACTTGTCTCTCCAAATCCCCGGAACATGCTCATAACATTCGCACCAATCATCATTGACTGAGCCATCCGGCCTTCATCTAATAATAACTGTGTCAAGTTGTGCTGAGGATCGAAGTCGATAAGAAGGACAGATTTTCTAGAGTATTCGTGAAGGCAGCCTAATAGATTGGCCGTTAAGATCGTTTTTCCCACACCACCCTTTATGTTGAGCATAGTAACAACAGGGCACACTTGCTGGAAAAAGTATCTGGATACGAACTGAACCAGATCATTCTGCTTGTTCTGGGAAAAGACCCTTTTTACCGCGATGCGGCTTATATCGGCGAGCCAGGCTTTGTCGTCAGACGGAAATGATACATCTCCGAAAGAGATGACTAGAACCGGCACGCCGCAATCAACCGCGTGTTCGATCTCACGCCAGACCCAGTTACTACCGGCTACTCTCTTCGTGTAGATGACTAGGAGGCACCGGCTTTCCTTGATCGCCTGATAGATTTTTTCTGGTAAGGAGTCGCCGGGACGCATGTTCCGCTCGTCCACCCAAACCTTTATGCCATTGGTCTCGAGCAGGTTACGAATTTGGTCGCGTCTGCGCCCATCTTCATGCGCATAACTTATGAATACGTGACTCATTCGCGATTTCCACACTCCACTCCCAAACCTTAACCACAAGTTAACCTGTCCGCCTAGGTTGTATCGGGGGTGTGGAACCTGCCGCGGGGCGGCGCGTGCGGCGCTTGACACATTGCGGCAAACTGACAAGACCTGAGCCCGGCCGGCGCGCCTGGCCCCGCGCACCTGTCCCACCCCTGTCCCACCCCGGTTCCACCCCTGTCCCACCGCTGTCCCACCGCCTGTCCCACCGGGGGACTTGTCCCCCACAAGCCGGAGCCCTCCCGCGATGTTCGGCCTGCCCCTCTATGAAAGCGTCTGCCTCGGCCTCGTCCTCGCCGCCGCGCTGATTTTCCTCTCGCTTTTCTTCACGACCGCGCCCTATGGCCGCTATGACCGCAAGGGCTGGGGCCCGGAAATGGACGAACGTTTCGTCTGGCTGGCAATGGAGATCGTCTCCCCCCTCGCCTTCCTCGTCCTGTTCTGGCGGTCCGGCGAACCCGGTCTGACAAATCTCGTCCTGATGGCCATGTTCTGCGGCCATTATGCCTATCGCGCGCTGGTTTACCCGTTCCGGATCAAGGGCCCCGGCAAGAAGCCGGTCGCGACCGGCCTGATGGCCATCCTGTTCAATTCGTTCAACGGGTCCGTCAATGGCTGGGCGGCGGCGAATGCCGGGCACCTGACCGGCGCCTGGCTCACCGGCCCGGCCTTCTGGATCGGCCTGGCGCTCTTTGCCTTCGGCTTCTGGCTCAATCTGAATTCGGATGCGATACTCAGGCGGCTGCGCGGCCCCGGCGAGACCGGCTACAAGATCCCCCGGGGCGGCGGCTTCCGCTTCGTGACCTCGCCGAATTACCTTGGCGAGATCCTCGAATGGACCGGCTTTGCCATCGCCGCCGGCACCTGGGCCGGGGCCGCCTTCGCGGTGTTTACCTTCGCCAATCTCGCCCCCCGCGCCTGGACCCATCACAACTGGTACCGCCGGACTTTTGCGGACTATCCGGCGGACCGCAAGGCTGTCCTGCCCTGGGTATGGTAAGCAGTTCTAGCTTTCAGCCCCCAGCGCCGACGCCAGTTCGTCCGCCTTCGCCTCTTTCAGCGCCGCGCACAGCCGCGCGCCTTCCACGGCCTGGGCGAGCGGGCGCTCATAGCCGGGGATCAGGTCCGCCTTGGACAGGATGAAGGCTTCCGCCGCGTCGGTTTCGGCATTGGCGCAGAATGCGCCCGCCGCGCCCGCCATTTGCGGCTTGCGGATCTCCGGCACGCGCCCAAGCAGGGTATCGAAATTGGACTTGAACAGGTCCCAGGCCGCCGCTTTCACGGCCGGGTCCTCGTTGCCGAGCGCGCCATAATAGATGAACAGCCCCTCCTGGCCGAGGAAAGCCTCGCCCATCGCCGCGCCGAGCAGTGCGGTGACGTCATCCGCCCCGCCCGAACCTGCCAGCGCGCCGAAGATCGCGCCGCGTTCGGTCTGGTTGTCAGACGCCTGGCCGAGCGCGAGCGCCGCCTCGAAAAAGGCAGAGCCGCCCTCTTCGACGCCGACCTGCATGCCTGTGCCGAGCTCGGCCGGGCTGAGCGCGTTCGGGTCAGCCTCGCCGCCAAGGCCGACATAGGCCTTGGCGCGCCCGAGAATGTCGGCGCGAAGCGCCTCGTCGCGCGCAACGCCGACAAGCGACGCATAGACCCGCTGCATCAGCAGTGTCTCGCCCTGGCTGAGATCGCCTCTCGCACTCAGGCTGTCATAAAGCGGCCTGTATGTCTCGCCGACCCACGCCCGCATGGCCGGCTTCGCATCGTCCGGCAGGATGGAAACAAGCGCCGGGAGGTCGCCGAGCGGCTCGCTCGCCGCATCCCATTCCCCGGCCGGGGTCGCCTTGAGCCCCGCAAGCAGCTTCTCCGCCGGCACGTCGCCAGCCCGGAAGCCGGCGACAAGGCTGTCGGCAAAGATGATCTGCTCGCCGCCGGACAGGCCTTCAAAGCCGTCGGTCAGCGCCTGCCAGTTCGCGTCGCTTGTGGCAAAGCGCCAATAGCCCTTGCCATCGGCATTCGGCATCACCCAGTCCGGGCAGCCGCCCGGCACGGGGATCGCCATTGTGCGTCCGGTGAGCAGGGTCGTCATGGTGGAGACCTCGCCATTGACCGACACGTCCATGGCAAACGGCACCTGCCAGAGCGCGGCCGGGTCAATCGCCGAGCCGAGCGGGGCATAGCGCTCCTGCGTCACGGTCACGCTAGCCCCCTCGCCTGCCGGGCAGGACGCGGTGACATTGAGATAAGGCACCCCCGGCTGGAAGATGAACGTGCCGAACGCCTCGACGACGCCCGCATTGCCAGAGCCATCCGCAAGTGACTGCATGAAATCGTTCACGTCGGCGACCCCGTCCTCGAACCGGCGCATGTGCAGGCGCATGCCGGCCCGGAACGCGTCCTCGCCGAGATAGTTCTCGAACATGGACAGGACGTGCCCGCCCTTGGAATAGGTGATGCCGTCAAAGGCCGAGAGGATGTCGCCATTGGAATTGATCGGATTGCGGATCTGGCGCGCGCTCGCGAGGCTGTCGGCGCCCATGACGCCAACGCCGCCCTGCGTCGAGGCGCGGTCGAAGCCGCCCTCCGGGTCATAGGCGTGCATGGTCTTGGCGCTCATCCAGGTAGCGAACGCCTCGTTCAGCCAGATGTCGTCCCACCAGGCCGGGGTCACGAGATTGCCGAACCACTGGTGCGCAAGCTCGTGGGCATGCGTCGACAGGATGCCGCGCTTGCGGGCGAGCGAGGTCCGCTCGTCGATCAGCAGCGCCGCCTCGCGATAGATGATCGCCCCGGCATTCTCCATCGCGCCATAGGCAAAGTCGGCGGCCGCGATCAGGTCGAGCTTGGTGTAGGGATAGGGATAGTCGAAATATTCTTCCTGGATGCGCAGGAGTTCATAAGTGGACTCGGTCGCTTCGGCGAGCTTCTCGCCCTTGCCCTTGACGGCAAAGGCGCGCAGCGGCACCGGCTCGTCCCGGATGCCATTGGCCGGAATGGAATCCGCGACCAGCACGTCATAAGGCCCGACGGCCAGTGCCACGAGATAGGACTGGATCGGCCGCGTCGGCGCGAATTCGTGGCGCACCCAGCCGTCGCCAAGTTCGGTTGCCAGCACTTCCGGCGCATTGGCGACCACCTTGTGCCCTGCCGGGGCCGTTACCGTCACCGTCCACGGCGTCTTGAAGCGCGGCTCGTCAAAGCTCGGGAAGGCCCGGCGCGCGTCGATCGGCTCCATCTGGGTTGCCAGATAGTCGTCCCCGCCCTGGGACGCCTTGTAGAGCCCGGCGAGGCCGAGATTGTAGGGCGCCTCATAGGCGAGGGTCAGGGTAACCGGACCGTTGGGCAGCGAATCGGCAAAGCTCAGGCTCGACACGCCGCCCGGCGCGAGGTCACCGGCAAAGTCTGCTTCCCGCACTGTGCCGTCCGGCAGCGTCGCCATTGCCTGCGAGATGACAGGCCCGAGCGCGTGCAGGTAGATGAGCGCCGTCGGCTCGTCGAGGAAGACATCGATCTCGACCGTTCCGGAAAAGCCCTCCGCCGACGGGTCCGTCCTGAGGTCGAGGCGGTAGGCCGTCGGCGTCACGCCGTCCGGCAACTGCCCCGCCGGAACATCCGGGGTGCGCTGTCCGGCCGTGTCCAGCGAGAGGATCGCGGCCGTCGGCGCAATCGGCGCGCCCGGATCAACGTCCGTGGCGCAAGCTGCGATCAGCGCGATTGCCGCAACGCTGCCAAGCGCGCGAGCCAGATGCCGTGTCGTCATGTCGTGTGTGTTCTCCTGCCCGATTTTCACTGTTTCTCGCAAACTCTTAACCATAGCCCGTTCACAATGAGAAGACGAAAGCGGCAAATGCGCGTGTCCGGGGCAGGGCTTCGGACAGGCGGGGGACAGCGAGCGGCATGAGACGACTTTACCAAGCAGTGCTTGACCCGCGCGCCCGGCTCGTCCGCCTCGTCCTTGCCGAAAAGGGCCTTGCCGCAGACCTTGTCGCCTCATTCCCCTGGGCACCGCACCCGGACCTGGCCAAGCTCGCCCCCGGCGCCTCCGGCGTCGCCCTCGTCCACCAGGCTCACGAGGCGCGCTATGTCGCCATCGGGTCGCAGGCCATCTGCGAATATCTCGAGGAACAGGGCGAGGGCGCGCCCCTCCTGCCGCGCATGGCCGAGGTCCGGGCCGAGGCGCGTCGCCTCTGGCGCTGGTGCGAGGACGAGCTGGACGAAGCCTGCAGCACGCTCCTCGCCGAGCGCATCACCATTGCCAGGACGCGCGGGCACACGCCGGATTCTGCCGCGCTCCGCAAGGGGGCACACGCCTTGCGCGGCCGCCTCACCTTCCTCAATTATCTCGCCGAGACGCGGACCTTCCTTGCCGGGCGCACGCTCACCCTCGCCGACCTCTCGCTGGCCGCCCACCTTTCCTGCTTCGACTATTTCGGCGATGTCCCCTGGTCTCTCGCCCCTGACCTCAAGGACTGGTATGCGCGGCTGAAATCCCGCCCCTCCTTCCGGCCGCTCCTCGCCGACCGGCTCGACGGCACGCGCCCGGCCGCGCACTATGCCGATCTCGACTTCTGACCCGCTTCGGGCGACACCCTGAGCGCTATGACACGGGAAACGGACCTCAGGGCACAGGCCGGGGCGCTCGGCTTCGACGCGGTCCGCATTGCCCGCGCTGACGAAGCCTGGAGCGCCGGAGACCGGCTCGCCGAATTTGTCGGTGAAGGCCGACACGGCACGATGGCGTGGATGGAAGATACGCTCGAGCGTCGCCGGCACCCGCAGGCCATGTGGGCGCAGGCGCGCTCGGCCGTCGTGGTCGGCCTGAATTACGGCCCTGATAATGACCCGCTGGACGCCCTCGCCGCCCGCTCGAACGCCGCCATCTCCGTCTACGCCAGGGGCCGCGACTATCATGATGTCCTAAAGAAACGCCTGAAACAACTGGCCCGCCAGTTCGCCGAGACGACCGGCGAAGAGGTCAAGGTCTTCGTCGATACGGCCCCGCTGATGGAAAAGCCGCTGGCGGAGAAAGCCGGGCTCGGCTGGCAGGGCAAGCATACGAACCTTGTCTCGCGTTCCCACGGGTCCTGGCTCTTTCTCGGCATCCTGCTGACAACCGCGGACCTTCAGCCGGACGCGCCCGAAACCGACCATTGCGGGGCCTGCCGGGCCTGTCTCGACATCTGCCCGACAAAGGCCTTCCCGGCTCCCTACCAGCTCGACGCCAGGCGCTGCATTTCCTATCTGACGATCGAGCACAAGGGCCCTGTCCCGCGCGCTTTCCGCCCGGCTATCGGTAACCGTGTCTATGGCTGCGACGACTGTCTTGCCGTGTGCCCGTGGAACAAGTTCGCCAGCACGGCAAGCGAGGCTGCCCTCCATGCCCGCGAGGCAACAGACAATCCGCCGCTGGAGACGCTGGTAGCACTGGATGACACGGCTTTCCGCGCTGCCTATGCCGGGTCGCCGATCAAGCGCATCGGGCGGGACAGGTTCGTCCGCAACGTCCTCATCGCCATCGGCAACAGCACCCACCACGGCCTTGTCCCGCCGACGCTCGCCCGTCTCGATGACGAGAGCCCGCTCGTGCGCGGCGCGGCGGTCTGGGCGCTCGCCCGCCTTGACCCTGTCCGCTTTGCCGCCGAGAAGGCTCTCCGGGAACCGGGCGAGATGCATGGCGAAGTCCGTGAGGAATGGCAGCATGGTTGAATGGGCCGCCCGCCTTGTGCGCTGGCTGATGGCGGCCTTCGTGCTTGTACACGTCTATGCCCTCGCCGTGAAATTCCTGCCCGCGCCCGGCTCGGTCCTGATGGTCCAGCGCCACTTCCAGGGCGAGACCGTACGGCGCGACTGGAAACCTCTCCACAAGATCTCGCCGCATCTCGTTCGCGCGGTCATTGCCGCCGAGGACAGCCGCTTCTGCCAGCATGACGGCATTGACATGGACGCCATCGACAAGGCGCTCGAAGAACGCGCGCGGGGGCAAAGTGCGCGCGGCGCATCAACCATCACCCAGCAGACCGCCAAGAATACATTTCTCTGGAATGGCGGCGGCTATGTCCGCAAGGGCGCGGAGGCCTGGTTCGCAGTGTTCATCGACTTTGCCTGGGGCAAGAAGCGCGTCATGGAAAGCTATCTGAACCTTGCCGAATGGGGCGACGGCCTGTTCGGGGCCGAGGCGGCCGCCCGGGCACGTTTCGGCAAATCCGCCCGCGACCTGACGGAGCGCGAGGCCGCCCTGCTCGCCGCTGTCCTCCCGAGCCCGAACAAGTGGCGGGTCGATCCGCCCGGACCCTATGTCCGCCAGCGCGCCGGCACGCTCCAGGCGCGAATGCGCGTGATCGAGAACGAAGGGCTGGCGGAGTGCGTGCTAGCGACCGAAGGCGCGGGCTGAATTGGCTGCAATGACCTGCGGCTGAAGCCTCATTGCAGATGTCCACAAGCTGATCTCTTCGTCGCGGCGATGGCGAGATCCCTGGTATTCTGCGCTACGGGATACGAAGTCGGCCTCCATGGCCGACGCAACGAGATGGTATTCGGCTGACTTGAGATATCGGCAGACCTTCCCGGCTCTAAAAGCATCATTGCCTATTGTATAAGCGAATGATTCCAAGGCGATGTGCTGATCAATTTCGAGATTACCTCCAAGACAATCCTTGATCGCGTCTCGTGCAAGATTCAAGTCTTGAAGAAGCAGCATAAGGGCGCTAGCTTTGCTGAGCCCTTGAGCCAGAATTACGTCCCTGTTACCAATCATAATCGATTGTGACTTGAGCTCGTCCTCGCTTATTCGGTGGCCATAGCCAATATAAGAATGCTGCCCAAGTTGCACGGGGTGTGGCTGGAAGCTCTCATATTCTACGATCATAAAGGCGCTTATCGAATCTGTTGCATCATACACCGGTGGCGAAGGCTCAGCCTCGCCGCCACATTCCTCGAATCCGTTTGTCACAGCCTGAATGGCCACTTCCCGCGATGGATAAGTTTGGTCTTTGATCCCTGATCGCAGTCTCCGGACGACTTCGGACGCCTCCATCAGCATCGCATGGTCTGGATCAACGTGGGCCAACAAGCAGCCGCCATAATAGTCACTTTGCGTTTCTCGCTCAACCTTAACAATGTCTTCTCGAACAAGTGCGGTATCTTCATCAAAGTGTCCGCGTGCGAAGTGCCCGAGTTCGTGCCCGAGAATCCAGAGCGCCCCGGCATAACTGTCGCCGTTGATCTCCCTGAACCAAATCGGGCGAACAAAAACATAACGACCTTCCGGCACGGCCACTTCCGACCCAGATGAGGGAATACCTAGTGTCATGATCGAAACCGCCCGCTTTGGGGCATTGCACAGGACGACAGTGACCCGATAATCCAGCGCACCTACCTCGATGAGGCGTTCAGTAAGGCTTGGAAGATCGAGTTTCACGTCCAGCGAGGGAGCCCTGCCGCGATGATATTCATCATAACAGCTTTGAGTGAACGCGTCTGCCCGGGGCGCGAACGCCAGCGCCGGTGACAAGCATATCAGAAGCATCAAAAAGCAGTTACTCTTTCGCATCGCACACAGCCCATGCCCGATATTCAGTCCACTTCGCCGAGGAAAATATCAATCGGCGGGCCAGCACCGTCTGCGACACCGAGGCTCGCGCAATCTGCGCGCTGGAACGAACCGTCCGGTCTCAGACTGATCTCACTGCGGAACAGTGCCGCCTCGCAGGCGCGACGCGTGACAAGTCCCTCAAACTCTTGTCCGTTTGCATAAACCCAGCGGCCAAACTGGTCTGCAGCTTCGTCGAACCGTTCCTGATTGATACGCCGCAGCAAGGTAGAATTTCGGAAGTTTGTTGCGCCTAGATTGAACACGAACGAAACTAGTGCGCCAGCCTGGTCGTCGGTTAGATCGACTTGGACATAGGCATCGACATAGTGGCGCGCAGGGCGGATATCCTCCTCGAAAAGGGCTTCTCCTTCTTCCAGGGTCAGGCCGTCGGGAAATGGCAATGGATCAATCGTGTTGCAGGCTGCCTCAGCAATCAGATGTCCATATCCAATCGTGCAGTATTTTGCCGCGCAATTGTAGTGATGCGACCGCCAGCCCTCAAAATCCTTTATCAATTCAATGGCAGGGGACCTGAGCTGCGGCAAAGCCCCGGATTCGGCAACTCCCAAGCCTTCGTCAATCTTGTCCAGTTGACCGACGGAAGGAAAATGTTCCGGATCAGTTGGAAACGACTGCGCTTCCGCGACTGCTCCTGCAACCAACACTGCGCCGACAAACGGCACTATTCGTCGCAATGGTCCCATTTGTCCCCCCATATCGATTTTGCCTAATCCGGCCACCACTACCGGGAATGGAAATAGTTAACGCTTTTTGGGCAGATGAACAAGTGCCTGGTTATCCCGTATCGCTCTGCAAGAGTAACCATTCCTAATCCCCCGTCCGGATGATTTCCTCGAAGGCTGGGTCTTCTTCGCGTATCCTGCGAGCCTCGTTGACGCGCCCGCGCAGGACATAGGCCTCGATGTCTTCCGGATCGGCCGCGATGGCCGCCTGCACATCGGCATCGGCGCCCTCATAATCGCCAAGTACGAGGCGAACTTCGCCGCGCAGCTTGCGGACAAAGCCGTCACGCGGGATCTGCGCGACCGCCTCGTCGAGCTCTTCGGCCGCCTCCTCCCAGCGTTCGAGCGCCATCAGCGCGCTTGCCCGGTCGGCCCTGACCTGCGCATCGCCGGGGCTGAGCTTCAGGGCATTGTCGAGCGTCACCAGCGCCTCCTCGGGCGCCCCGGCGAGCAGCCAGGCATTGCCAGACTGGGCGAGATAGATGACGCGCTGGCCGAGCGATCCGGCATCATCGGCATTGGCTAGCTCCTCGAGCCTGGCGGCCCCTTCCGCGACATGGCCGAGCGCGATCAGCGCGAGCGCCGTGCATTGGCGCGCGAAAGGCCGCCCGCCCTCGCCAAACCAGGCAAGCCCGTCCTCATAGGCCTCTTCCGGCTCGGTCTCGATCCGTTCAAGGCAGGCCGTCAGCCGGTCAGCCTCCGCCGCACGCGCCGCATCGCCCGCGCTTGCCTGCGAAACGGCGAGGATCAACGCGCTGGTAAGGGAAATCAGCATCAGACTGGGACTCCTGACATGAAACTTGCTTATGAGCCGGGAAGAAGGAGCGCAAATGACAATGCAGCAAGACCTGCTTTTTGCCTTCGGGTTCGGCTACTGCGCTGAAATCCTTGGCGCGCGCCTGCTGGCAGACGGCTGGCAGGTGGCCGGAACCGTGCGCTCCGAAGAGAAAGCCGCGGCACTTCGGGCCAAGGGCTTCGACATTCGCGCCTGGGACGGCACGGGCGAGATCCAGGTTCCCGAAGGCGCGCACTGGCTCGTTTCGATACCGCCGGGCGCGCTCGGCTGCCCGGCCTATGTCGCCGCTTCCGACCAGGCCGGCCACGCCCGAACGCTCACATACCTCTCGACGACCGGCGTCTATGGCGACCTTGGCGGGCGCTGGGCCGCCGAATGGTCGCCGGTGAACCCGCAGAACGAGCGCTCGGTCGCCCGCGTCCTTGCCGAACTGCAATGGCAGAGCCTTGCCGCGAAACTCGCCATTGTCCGCCTGCCGGGCATATACGGCCCCGGGCGCTCGGCCTTCGACCGCCTGCGCGAAGGCACGGCAAGGCGCATCGTCAAGCCCGGCCAGGTCTTCTCCCGAGTCCATGCCGATGACATCGCAAGCGGCCTCATCGCGCGCCTGGCCCGTCCGGACGTGCGCGGCGTGCTGCACCTCTGCGACGACCTCCCCGCTCCGCCGCAGGACGTCATCGCCCATGCGGCGGGCTTGCTCGACATGCCTGTCCCGCCAGCAGAACCGTTCGAGACCGCCGGGCTCGGCGACATGGCCGCGAGCTTCTATGCCGAATGCAAGCGCGTCACCAATGGCCGCACCAAGGCCGCCCTCGGCTGGACCCCGGCCTACCCGACCTATCGCGAAGGGCTGAAGGCGATCCTGAAAGGCGAGGGTCCGCAAGTCTCCTAAACAGCCGGACGGGCCCGCAGCCAGTCCCGGACAGCCTTGTCAGCGGTTAGTGCCATGGCCCGTTCGCGCGCCGCCTCGGCTCCCGCCCTGTCGCCGCAGAGCGCCATGAGGTGCAGCCGCGCGGCCCACCAGGGCTGGTAGTTCTCGGCGAGGCTTGCCGGGATCTCGTCGAGGAGGCGCAGGCCCGTCTCGGGGCGCGAATGGGTGCCATGGGCAACTGCCCGGGCCACCAGCGCCCCGACGGTCGGCGACTGGACGGCCAGCACATCATAGAGGTGCAGGAGCGGGGCGGACGGCATGGTCCCCGTCACGGCCGACTGGACATGCAGCGACTGGATTGCCGCCTCGGTCTGGAACCGGCCGAACCGGGCAAAGGCTGCCGCCTCGCGCAATGTCTCCTCGGCCTCGCCGATCAGGTCGGTGCGCCAGAGCCGCGTGTCCTGCTCGGCGAGCGGAATATAAGCCCCGTCCGCCCCGCGCCGGGCCGGGCTCCGAGCCTCACTGTAGAGCATCAGCGCAAGCAGGCCCCTTGGCTCCGGTTCGTGCGGCATCAGGGCGGCGACGAGCCGCCCGAGAAAGAGCGCTTCGGCGGTCAGGCCGCCCTGCCCGGTTGCGGCCCCGCCTACCATGTCCCAGCCTACCGTATAGGCGGCATAGACCGCCGCGAGTACGTCCTGCAGCCGGTCGTCCAGCGCGCCGGGCTCGGGCACCTCGAAGCGGACCCCGGCATCGCGGATCTTCGCCTTGGCACGCACCAGCCGCTGCGACATCGCGGCAGGCTGGACGAGGAACGCCGCCGAGATGCGCGCCGCATCGAGGCCGAGCACGGCCTGCAGCATGAGCGGCGTGCGCACCGTTTCGTCGATTGCCGGATGGGCACAGGCGAAGAGCAGTTTCAGCCGGTCATCCGGGAAGGCAGGGGGCAGGCGTTCGGACATGGTCTCGTACATCATCTCTATCGTCGCCCGCGCCCCGTCCTGCACGCCCATGCGGCGGGCGGCATGGCCGGCGGCGCGGCGGGCGGCTGTCAGGAGCCAGGCGTCCGGCTCGTCCGGGATACCGGTCTTCGGCCAGACCCTCAGGGCGTTGGCCAAGGCTTCCGACAGGGCATCCTCGGCGGCGGCGATATCACGCGTCCGGCGCACGAGGACGGAGAGGAGGCGTCCGTAGGAATGCCGGGCCGCATGTTCGGCCGCCTCGCGGACGCCTCCTTCCGCCATGTCAGGCCCCGCCGCTTGGCGGCGGCATGACCGGTCGCACCTCGACTGCGGCGCAGGACGCCGACGGGGACATCGCCGCCCAGCCGATGGCGGCATCGAGGTCAGCCACTTCAATGACGAAATAGCCGCCAAGCTGTTCCTTCACATTGGCATAGGGGCCGTCATGCACTTCCCGCTTGCCGGCGCGAACCTTGACGGTCGTCGCCGTATGCGGCGGCATGAGGCCGTCGCCATTGACGATGATGCCCGCCTGCGCCATCGCGCTGATATAGGCATTCCAGGCGCCCCAATAGGCTCCGGCCTCGTTCGGGTCATCCCGCTTGGCGAATTCCTCGGCGGGCTCGGTCATGATGAGCATGTACTGCATTGTCGTATCTCCTGGTTTCGAGTTTGGCGCGGAGCCTATTGGCTGTCCATCTTGTCGCCGGTCGGCAGGTGCCGCGTGACAATCGCGAGGCCGCCCCTTGTCGCTGATGGGGCCGCTGCAGCAAAGCTTTCGGCCTCCTCAAGATCGGCCGCTTCCAGGATGAAATAGCCGCCCATGACGAGCCCCTCCGGCGATCTCAGCGCCTGTGACGGGATGAGCGGTGCGCCGCCGCGAATGGCGCCGGCACGGGCAAGACTGGCACTGAACTCGGACCAGGCCGCCCAGTAGGCTGCGCCCTCTTCGCCGGTATCGGTGCGCAAGGCGATCTCGTCCGGCGTCTCATAGATGAAAAGGGTGAAATCCTCCGCCAAGACGGGCATGGCGAGGGTAAACACGGCGGCAAGCGCAGAAGCAGCTCTAAAGGATCGTGACAGGAACATTTGGGTCTCCATGTTTGCGGCAGGATGATCCCTGCCTGACATGAAGAGCCGCGAGCCGCGTCCGTTTCGACATTTGCCGCGGGAAAATTTCCTATCTGAATGGCGGCTCGTCGAAGGCGCGCAGTTTGCGCGAGTGGAGCGCAGCCCCGCCATCGGCTGCGAGGCGTTCGAGCGTCGTGATGCCGATGCGGATATGCTCTCCGATGGCCCGCTCGTAGAACCGGTTCGCCGCGCCCGGCAGCTTGATCTCGCCGTGCAGCGGCTTGTCGGAAACGCACAGGAGCACGCCGTATGGCACGCGCAGGCGGAAGCCGTTCGCCGCAATCGTCGCGCTTTCCATATCGATGGCGATGGCGCGGGACTGGTTGAACCGGCGTGCACTGTCGGCAAAGCGAAGTTCCCAGTTGCGGTCGTCCGTCGTCACGACCGTGCCCGTGCGCAGGCGCTTCTTCAGCGCCTCGCCTTTCTCGCCGGTCACCTCGGCAGATGCCGCCGCGAGCGCCACCTGAACTTCGGCGATCGGCGGCACCGGAATGTCCGGCGCCAGCACGCTGTCGAGCACATGGTCATCGCGCAGGTAGGCATGCGCGAGCACATAGTCGCCGATCGACTGCGAATGCCGGAGCCCGCCGCAATGGCCGACCATCAGCCAGCATTGCGGGCGCAGGACCGCGAGGTGGTCGGTGATGTTCTTCGCGTTCGACGGGCCGACCCCGATGTTCACAAGCGTGATGCCAGGCCGCCCATCCTTGCGGGTCAGGTGATAAGCCGGCATCTGGAATCGCCGCCACGGCGTCGCCTCGATCAGCGCGCCCGGATCCTTCGTCTCCGCATTGACCGTGACCCCGCCCGCAACCGACAGCTCCCTGTACGGACTGTCCGCGTCCTGGATGCGTCCTGTGGCCCAGTCGCAGAAGGCATCGACATAGCGGTGATAGTTCGTGAATAGGATATAGGGCTGGAAATGCTCGACCCTCGTGCCGGTATAGTGTTCGAGCCGCTTCAGCGACAGGTCCACCCTCTGGGCATCGAACAGGGTCAGCGGACGCTCCGAGCCCGGTTCGAACAGCGCCCCGTCGGCGACATCATCGCCGATGTCGGCAAGCTTGGGGATCGGAAACCAGCGGGCAAGCTCGGCCGGCGCGATCTCGTCGAGCCCGGCGGCCTTGGACTGGTCCCAGACATAGGTATACGGCATTTCCGACCTTGACCGGCGCACCTCGACGGCGACCGGATAGTCGGCGAGAAGGAGGTCGAGCTGCTCGGAGAGATAGGTGCGGAAAAAGTCCGGCCTTGTGATGGTCGATACATAGGTGCCCGCCTCCGAGAGCTTGCCGAACGAGCGGCTGATCGGCGGCGGCGGACCATCCGGATCATAGCGGATGACGAGTTCGGGATAGCAGAACGCCCCGCTTGCGCGAACTTCCCCGTCCGGCGGCGTCCCGTCGCGGATGAAACGGCCAAGCGCGTCGGACAGCGCCTCGACCGCCTCCGAATAGAGCCGCTCGAGGGCGTCGATGATCGCGGTGGAATTCAGCGAGGGTTCCGGCATGGCCTGTCATGCCGCGCGCTGCCGGAGCCGTCAATCGCGCAGGCGCCCTGCCCCCTAGAACCGCACCCGCAGGCCGCCGCCATAGAAGCGCGGCGGGCCGGCGATGAAGGTCGGAATGCCGAACGCGCCACCCGTATTGCCGCCATCGATGATGAACTCCTCGTCGAGCACGTTGTCGACATAGAAGAACGCCTCGAAATGGTCGCCCGGGAAGCGGAAGCCGCCGCGCACGTTCAGGAGCCCGAAACTGTCCTGGCTGACGGCGGGCACGCCGAACAGGACGTTTCCGTTGACCGGCGAGATCAGGACGAAGGCGTCCTGGTTCTCGTCCTCGAAGAAGACCCGCGACTTCCAGGTATAGGTCGGTGTCGTGAACCAGGTGCCGTAGGGCGTTGCAAGCTCGAGATCGGCCCCGAGCGAGAAGGAATGGTCTGGCGACAGGCGGAACTGGTTGCCGCCGAAGATCTGCGGGTCGCCATTGTCGTCGGTCTCGTTGAACCGGCCCCGGTTGAAGCCATAGGTGGCGAACAGGTCGAAGCCGTCGAGCACCTGACCGTACAGCCCGGCCTCGACGCCGACAGAGTCGGCCGTGCCGCCATTGACGAGCACGAAATCCGGCGGGTTGCCCGGCCCGGCATCCTGCGTGACCGTCGTCTGGAAGTTGTCGTAGGTATAGTAGTAGACCGCCGCGTCGGCGACGAGGCGGCCGCCGAAGAAGCTGCCCTTCGTGCCGATCTCGTAGCTGTCGACCGTTTCGGCCGGGATGATCTCGAACTGGCCGGCGATGCCGCCGGTGCCGTCAGCGCCGAAATTGTCCTGGATGACCTGCGGGCGGCGGCCGCGCGAATAGTTGAAATAGGTGTTGAGATTGTCCGTGACCTGGTATTTCAGCACCGCTCGCCAGGCAAAGCCGTTGAACGTGTTGTCGAGACCGTCCTGGTCATTGGACGAAATGATGCCGCCCGAATTACCGACGAGCGTCGCCGAAGCGCCCGGAAAGGCCGGGATCTGCAGGCCGGATGAGAACAGGGTCTCCTTGTCATCATATGTAAAGCGCCCGCCGGCGGTGAAGGTCAGCCGCTCGGTCAGGTCATATTCGGCCTCCGCGAACACATCGAAGCTCGTATTGTCGGAGAAGTTCGTGAAGACCTCCTGCTGGAAGAGCCCCTGCGGCACTCCGGCCTGCGCCACCGCCCCCGGCAGGCCGGTCAGGAAGAGCTGCGTCAGCGGGATATTGCCGCCAAAAACGGCAACCCCGCTCACCGCAGGGTCCTGGACCGGGATCGTGCCGAAGAAGGCGCCGACATTGCCGAGCCCGAGGCCGAGCGGCACCGACTGGCTGCCCTCTTCGAGGAAGACGCCGCCGCCGAAGAAGCCGCGGAACTGCCCGCCCGGGTCATAATTGAACCGCGTGTCGAAGCTGACCTGCTCGCCGTCGGCGTCCTCGCCGAAGATGAAGAGGTCGAAAGCCGTGCCGTCCGGATCGAACACTTCGAGGCTCTCGAACTTGCGCCACGAGACCGTCGATACGGATGTCAGCGCCTGGCTGATCTCCCAGGTGCCGATGCCGGTCACGTCCCAGACGACGCGCTCGATGCCGAGCGGCGTATTGTCGAGAAAGCCGCCAAAGGTGTTGAGCGAGGCAAAATCGTTCGGATCCGTCGAGCCGCCGACCGCCGGGATGACGCCGGACTTGAAGCTCGTGCCGGGCGGGGTGTCCTTGGAATAATTCGCGATCAGGTCGAAGGTCACCGGATCGACGGGCTGGAAGCGCAGGCTCCCGCGCACGGCGACCGTCTCGGTCCCGTTCAGGGCATCGCCGCCTTCGGTATTTTCGATGAACCCGTCGCGATTGTCATAGGTCGCGGCAAAGCGCACCGCCAGCCGGTCGTCGATGAGCGGGACGTTGATATGGCCCGATCCGCCGATCGCCTCGAAATTGCCGCCCTCGATCTCAGCCCCGCCCTCGAACTCGTAGCCCGCCTTGTTGGTGATGACATGCACTGCGCCAATCTGTGCCGAGCGGCCGAACAGCGTCCCCTGCGGCCCTTTGAGGACCTCGACGCGCTCGATGTCGTGGAGCGGGATGATCGAGCCCCGCGAGCGGGCGATCGAAACCCCGTTCTGGAACACCGACACGCGCGGCTCGATGTTCGACGCGCCGCTGTCGGAGGTGATGCCCCGGAGGACGAAGCCCGGATTATTGACCGACTGTTCCTGCACGACGAAGCCCGGCGTGAAGGCGGAGAGTTCGTCGAATTCGTCGACACCGAGCTTGTCGAGGAACTCGCCCGAATAGGCGGTGATCGCGATCGGCACGTCGAGGGCCGACTGCTCGCGGAACTGGGCCGTGACCGTGATCGTGTCCTGGACGAGCGAGGCGTCCTCGCCATCGGCCGCCGCACTGGTCTGGGCGCTCGCGGCACCTTGCGCAAGCAGCGCCAGGGCGCTGGCGCCGAACAGGAGAAGGTGTTTCGTCATGGCAGGCATTCCTTCTGAGAGTTTCGTGGCGTCCTAGGCAGGTCGCGTGACGCTCGGGTGAAGGTTTTGCCAAGGTTCCATGTCACGCCTGGCGAGTGTTGCTGCGGCGCAACATCCCGCGTCTCGGCGGCGCGTGCCATGTGCCGTCTTGCGCGGCAGCCCGGCATGGCCCCAGATGCGCCGATGACCCGTCTCGGCCGCGCCCTCAACATTGCCGACCTTCGCCTGCTGGCGAGGCAGCGCCTGCCACGCATGGTGTTCGATTATATCGACGGCGGGGCTGACGACGAGGTGACACTGCGCCGCTCGGTCAGCCGGTACGATGACTACGAGCTGACCTGGAACGCGCTCGCCGACGTTTCCGAAATAGACCTCTCGACCCGAATCATGGGGTCTCCGGCCCGCCTTCCCTTTCTCATCTCGCCGACCGCGGGCAACCGGCTCTTCCACCCGAAGGAGGGCGAGACCGCCGTCGCCCGCGCGGCCGCCTCTGCGGGGCTCGTC
>CAYSED010000032.1:22375-24951 GCA_964429935.1 uncultured Hyphomonadaceae bacterium | reverse complement strand
ATCCATTTCCACTACAAGCGGGCCATCGAGGCGGCGGACGCGGGCGCGGCCTGCCTCAGGATCAATCCCGGCAATATCGGCTCTGCGGCGCGCGTGAAGGAGGTCGTCAATGCCGCGCGGGCGAATGGCTGCTCGATGCGGATCGGGGTCAATGGCGGCGCGCGGGAGCGGCACCTCCTGGAGAAAGATGGCGAGCCCTGCCCGGAAGCCATGGTCGAAAGCGCGCTCGACCATGCCCGCATCCTCAATGATCTCGGCTTCCGCGACTACAAGATCTCGGTCAAGGCGTCGGACATGTTCCTGACCGTGGCGGCCTATCAGCAACTCGCCGACGCGACCGACGCACCCCTGCATCTCGGCATCACGGAGGCGGGCGGCCTGCGCACGGGCACGGTGAAATCCTCGATCGGCATGGGCGCGCTCCTGTGGGCGGGGATCGGCGACACGATCCGGGTGTCGCTCTCGGCCGACCCTGTCGAGGAGGTCAAGGTCGGCTACGAGATGCTGAAAAGCCTCGGGCTGAGGACACGCGGGGTGAACATCATCGCCTGCCCGTCCTGCGCGCGTCAGGGCTTCGACGTGATCTCGACCGTCCAGGCGCTGGAAGAGCGCCTTGCCCACATTTCCGAGCCGATCTCGCTGTCGATCATCGGCTGCGTCGTCAATGGCCCCGGCGAGGCGGCGATGACCGATCTCGGCTTTACCGGCGGCGGCGCGGAGGCCGGCATGATGTACGCAGCCGGCAAGGCGAGCCGGAAGGTCTCCAACCGCGACATGATCGAGGAGATCGTCGATGCGGTCGAGGCCAAGGCCGAAATGCTGCGCTCGGCGCGGCCGGGGGCGGAGTAGGGGCCCTTGCTGCCGGTCCATAAAGAGACTATCTATGTCTCTGTCGAGACAATCAGGACCGCTCCGCATGCAGGCCGCCATTCCCCAATCCGAAGCCAGCGCCATCGCGCAGTTCATGGGCCTGCCAGGCTGGGCCAATGTCAGCGACATGGACCTTGTGGACAGGGTGCGGACCGGCCTGCCTTTGTCCACGGTGACGACGATCGTCCGGCGCATCGATCCTGACGGACAACTGCTGCACCCGACCGACCTGATCCCGAAATCCACCTTTCACAAGACCAAGGCGGCCGGCCGGGCCCTCAGCCGCGACCAGAGCGAGAAAGTATTCGCACTGTCGAAAGTGTTCTCGCGCACCTTGCGGCGCTATCACGGCGATGCCGACAGGGCCTCGCTGTTTCTGTCCCGCAAGCATCCGCTCCTGAACGGGCGCTCGCCGTTCTCCGTTGCCAATGAGTCAACCGCCGGGGCCGACATGGTACTGGCCATGCTTGACCGGGCGGATGCAGGCGTCGCCGTGTAATGGCTGTGCGCGAGCTGAAGGCCGCGATGACGGCCTGGCGCATTGGCGATCCGGCAGGGACCCATCCCATCTTCAGCGGGGAAGGCGCGGCGCGTCAGGATGCGCGCTGGCACCGCAAGGGGCAGGACGTGATCTACTGCTCCGAGCATTATGGCACGGCGATGCTTGAGAAGCTCGTCCACGAAAACGGCATCATGCCGCCGAACCAGCACTTCCTGAAGATCATGCTGCCGGCCGGGCTGTCCTATGAGGTCGTGACCAAGGATTCACTTTCCGGCTGGGACGAGCGGGACGGGAATGCCTCCCGCATGTTCGGGTCGGGCTGGCTGGAGAGCGGGCGAACCTGTCTCCTGCTTGTCCCGAGCCTTGTCTCGCGCGAAGAACGCAACATCCTCGTCAATCCTCTCCATCCGGATGCTGCGCACATCGATCCGGGCCTAGAAATGCCCGTGCGCTGGGACGAACGCCTGTTCGGCTAGGGCGGGCCTGCGCAGGCGAGAGAAAACAAAATCGTGATTGCGGCAGACAAGGGGTGCGGGCGTGCGCTAGATGCTGCCGGGCCATGACTTGCGGGAGATGCACAGACCATGTTCAGGCTGATCGTTCGGGTCTTCGTCTACCTGCCGCTGCTGGGCGTTCTCGCCGTGGTCGCGACGAGCTGCACACAGCTCGGACTGAACTATGCAAGCCTCGAGACGGACAACAAGCCGGCCGCGTTTCCGCCGCTTGCGCCCGAGACGGCCGAAGCCTGGATCAGCGTCGACGTGCCGGCGATCCGCGCCGGGCTCGAGGACCATGTCTTCGGCCCGGTGCCGACCGGCCTCGCCTCGCGCGTCGTCGGGCGGATGGTCGTCGATGACGCCTATTTCGGCGGGCTCGGGACGCTGGAAGAATGGCTGGTCGAGATCGGCGAGGGGGTCGAGGCCGTCCGGTTTCACCTCGCCGTGGCGTTTCCGGCGACAGGCGACGGCCCGGCCCCGCTCGTCATCGGGCAGACCTTCTCGCCCAATCAGGGCGTGATGCAGAACTGGGACCTCTCCCAGCCGTTCTATGTCGGTCCTGTGGCGCAAAGCGCCGACGAGCATGGCGGCATGATGATGGGCGCGATCACCTTCATCTTCGGGCAATGGATCGAGAAAGCCCCGGTCGAGCAGTATCTCGAACGCGGCTATGCCTTCGCCAATTTCTTCGCGACGGAGATCGTGCC
>CAYSED010000032.1:19973-22356 GCA_964429935.1 uncultured Hyphomonadaceae bacterium | reverse complement strand
GACAGCGCCGGAGCCGGCCTCGCTGCGCTCGAGCGCTTCCCGGCCGCTCCGGACGGCCGCCGGCCGACGGGCGCCGTGGCGGCGTGGGCGGCAGGCTTCTTCGCTGCCATGGACGTGCTCGACGCCGATCCGCGCATCGATCCGGACCGGACCGCGCTGATCGGCCATTCCCGGCATGCCAAGTCGGCCCTCGTCGCGGGCGGCTGGGACGAGCGGGCCGAGCTTGTCATCTCGCACCAGTCCGGCACGGGCGGGGCCTCGCTCTCCCGCGACAAGCCGGGCGAGACGGTCAAGCAGATCACGAAATCCTATCCGCACTGGTTTGCCCCGGCCTATGCGGCCTATGCCGGCAATGAGGCGGCCCTGCCGGTCGACCAGCACATGCTCGTCGCGCTGATCGCCCCGCGCCGGGTGCTGCTCGGCAATGGCCGCCGCGATGTCTGGTCCGATCCGAACGGAGCCTACCGGGCGGCCGAGGCGGCGAGTGCCGCCTGGCGCGTGTTCGGGCAGGACGGGCTGGCGCAGGACGGGCTGCGGGATTTCAATCCGGCGGGCGACATCGCCTTCCTGACCCGGCCGGGCGGACATGGCATCATCGGCGACGACATCGAGGCATTTCTCGCTTTCCTCGATGCGAGCTTTATGTCTTCCCGGGACGGGGCCGGTCCGGTTGTGGCGGCCCCGAACTGACGGGGAGCGAGGATTTGCAAGCACCCATGCCCGCCCTGATGCCTGCCTTCGGGCGCTTTGCCGCGAGGGATGCGGCGATCCTCGGGGCGACGGCGCTTGGCTGGCTCGCGTTCGGACCGCTCAGCGCCGGGAGCGGTCTGCTCGCCGACATTGCCGGGGCCGGGCTCGGCGTTGCCGCCGGAGCGTGCGCCTGGCTTGCCCATGAATGGGGCCACCTCCTCGCCGGGCGCGCGGCGGGGGCGACCTTCAGGGCTCCGGCAAGGCTTGCCAATGTCTACCTCTTCGGCTTCGACAAGACGCAGAACTCGCAAGGCCAGTTCGTCGCCATGGCGCTCGGCGGGTTTGCGGCCACGGGGATCGCCATCGCGATCGTGTTCCTCGCCCTGCCGGACGGCTGGATGGCGACGCGGGTCGTTCGCGGGCTGGTCCTGATCGAGGCGGGCGTAACGCTCGTGCTCGAAGTGCCGGGGCTCTTGCTCGGCCTCGTCGCCTATGACCGGCTGCCATCGGTCGACGTGCTGAAGGAGTAGGCAGCGAGCGAGGGCAATCCCGGAGCCGCACTCCCCCTGTCAGCAAATCAGACAACTGACTTGATGACATTGCAACAGCGTGCCTGCAGGGGGGACTGGGGTATCCACTTTGCGATTTCGCGGATGACAGAAGCGGTATAAGGCAAGTCGGACTTATCCGGCTGGGAGGCCCGCACGCCATGACCGTCACCGAATTCCTGAGCCCCGTGCTCGCGCTCGTCGTCTGGACGCTCGTCATCTGGCTGTGGATGTACGCGACGCGCATTCCGGCCATGCAGAAGGCCGGGATCAATCCGGACGATGCCCGCCATCCGGGCACCTATGCGAGCCTGATGCCGGCTAGCGTCCGGTCGGTCGCCGACAATTACAATCACCTGCACGAGCAGCCGACGATCTTCTACGCCTTGATGGTCTTCGCCGCGATGACGGGCGGGCAGGACCATGTCGCGCTGATGCTCGGCTGGGCCTATGTCGCCATCCGGGTCGTGCATTCCTTCGTGCAGATCGTCATCGGCAAGGTGGCGCTGCGGTTCCTCGTGTTTGCGCTCGGCTCGATCGTCCTGTTCGTGCTGGCCGGCAAAGAAGTGCTGCGGGTGTTCCTCCCGGCGTGATTCCGCGCTAGTTCCCCTTCGCATGGCAGAGATTTCAGACATTCGCCTCGCGCAGGTCATCGACCGGTTCGACCAGGTCGAGGCGCGCATGGGCGTCGCCACCCAGACGGCCGAGATCGTGGCGCTCGGCAAGGAGCATGCCGAGCTGAAGCCCGTGGCGGAGAAGGCGCGGGAACTTGCAGGCCTGCGCCGCCGCCTCGCCGAGGCCGAGGCGATGATGGACGGCGGGGACGCAGACCTCGCCGAACTCGCCCGCGACGAGTATTACGAGATCAAGGCCGCCCTGCCGGACCTCGAAACGCAGGTGCAGCTTCTCCTGCTGCCGCGCGATTCCGATGATTCGGCAAGCATCGTGCTTGAAGTGCGGGCCGGGACGGGGGGCGACGAGGCCGCCCTGTTCGCGGGCGACCTTTTCCGCATGTACCAGCGCTATGCGCAGTTGCAGGGCTGGCGGGTGGACATTGTGTCCCTGACCGAGGGCGATGCCGGCGGCTACAAGGAGATCATCGCCGATGTCGAGGGTGACGGCGTGTTCGGGCGGATGAAATGGGA
>CAYSED010000032.1:0-19963 GCA_964429935.1 uncultured Hyphomonadaceae bacterium | reverse complement strand
GTGCAGCGCGTGCCGGAGACCGAGAGCGGCGGGCGCATCCACACCTCGGCGGCAACCGTGGCCGTGCTGCCCGCCCCGACGGACATCGAGATCGAGATCCGGCCCCAGGACCTGCGCATCGACACTTACCGCTCATCCGGCGCGGGTGGCCAGCACGTCAACAAGACGGACTCGGCCGTGCGCATCACCCACCTGCCGACCGGCATCGTGACGACGAGTTCGGAAAAGTCCCAGCACGTCAACCGCGACAAGGCGATGTCGCAACTGAAGATCCGGCTCTACGAAATGGAACGCGAGGCGGCCGACACGGCGCGGTCCGAGGCGCGCAGGTCGCAGGTCGGCTCGGGCGACCGCTCGCAGAAGGTGCGCACGTACAATTTCCCCGAGAACCGGCTGACCGATCACCGCATCGGGCTGACCCTGCACGCCCTCGACCGGGTGATTGCCGGGGACAAGCTCGACGAGGTCGTCACCGCGCTGATGGCCGAGGACCAGGCCCTGCGGCTCGCCGCCATGGAGACCGGGGACGCCTGAGCCCATGGCCGAGCCGGTTCTCACACATGACGCGCTTGCCGGGGAGGGGGCTGCCAGGCTCCGCGCGGGCGGGATCGAGGACCCGCGCCGGGAGGCAAGGCTTCTCCTCGCCGAGGCGGCCGGACTGACGGCGGCAGGGCTCGTCGCGGCCGGCCGGGACGAGGTGCCGGACGGGCCCCTCGCGGCGCGCTACCGGGCGATGATCGGCCGCCGGGCGGCGCGCGAACCGTTCGCCCACATTGCCGGGCGCGTCGGCTTCTACGGGCGCGAGTTTCTCTGCGATGCCCGCGCGCTCGTGCCCCGGCCCGAGAGCGAGACGCTGGCGGCCTGCGCGCTTGCCATGCTGGAGCCGGAGGACGCCCGGACGGTCGCCGATCTCGGCACGGGGTCCGGCTGCCTGATCGCGACGCTCCTCTGCGAGCGCCCGAACCTTTCCGGGATCGCCGTCGAGGCCGATCCCGGCGCGGCGGCCCTGGCCCGCGAGAATTTTGCCCGGCTCGGGGTGTCCGGGCGGCTCCGGGTGCTGGCCGGCGCCTGGGCAGAGGAGACCGGATGGCTGGACGCCGGAATGGTCGTGTCGAACCCGCCCTATGTCGCGACCGCCGCGATTGCCGGCCTCGACCCGGACGTGCGCCTGCATGATCCGCTCGCCGCGCTCGACGGCGGACCGGACGGGCTTGCCGCCTATCGCGAGATCATCGCGCTCGCCGCAGAGGGCCTGCCGGCAGGCGTGCCGGTCCTTTTCGAGACAGGATATGACCAGGGCGACGCGGTCGGCCGGCTCATGCAACAGGCCGGTTTCACCGCGACGGCTCTGGCCCGCGACCTCTCCGGCCACGGCCGGGTCGTCTCGGGCCTGTCGCCCGGCCGGGGCGCGACGGGATAAAAGGCTTGGCGAAGCGAACCGGAAGCGCTAGACACGTTTTGCAGGCGGGTGATGTCGGCTGACCTAGTCACCCCCCACCCACGCAAGTGACCGCTGCCTTTCCGCCGAACTGTCTTCCGCGTATGGCGCAGCATGAAGTTTGGGCCTGCCACGGGCAGGCCTTGGCACCCCGGATCGACCCGGACACGTAACAAGGAAACGAAACCCCATGAAGCGCCAACGCGGACGCAGTCGCCGGTCAGGCGGCGGTGGCAATAACAACAACAATAACCCGAACCGCCATTACGAGAGCAACGGGCCGGACGTGAAGATTCGCGGGTCGGCGCAGCAGATCCTCGAAAAGTACCAGCAATATGCGCGCGACGCGCTGTCGGCCGGCGACCGGGTGAACGGGGAAAACTACCAGCAGCATGCCGAGCATTATTACCGGCTCATTTCCGCCATGCAGCCGAGGGACCGCCCACGCGACGACCAGCGTTCCTCCGTGAACGCGGATGACGACGATGACGAGGATGATGGCGATGAGACCGGCCCCGACATGCGCGCCGAGAGCGAGGCCGAGGACGCCCGGCCGGATGCCGGCCAGGAGAACGGCCAGCGCCGGAACAACAATCGCCGCCGCCGCAATCCGCGCGAGGATCGCCCGCAGGGCGTGCCGGGATCAAGGCCGTCCGGCGAGAGCGAGCAAGCCGGCGAGCGGGACGCCCTGCCGGCCGAGGCAGCAGGCGGCGGGCGGCCTGTCCGCGCGCCGCGCGACCGCAGCGACGAGGCGGGCGATGACGGAGTGATGAAGACACTTTCGCGCGGCCGCCCGGTTGCGGCTGACGTGGTCCGCGCTGAGGGCAGCGCACCGGAGATCGCCGAGTAGGGCTGTTCCTGCCGGCTTAGGCGGGCGCGTTTGGCCCATGGTTCGACAAGCTCACCATGAGTTCTTCCAAGCTGGGACTCATGGTGAGTCTCCCGGGACCGGACTCAGGGTGAGCTTGTCGAACCATGAGCGGCCGCCTGAAAAACCGGAAAGTCCGCGCCGGTGACCGGCGCGGACTTTCCTGTATCTGACTCCCCGGGAGGACAGGCCGTCAGGCGGCCTGCGCCTCCTTATGGCCCTTTGGGTCGCGCAAGACATAGCCCCTGCCCCAGACGGTTTCGATATGGTGTTCGCCGCCGGTCGCCTGCGCGAGTTTCTTGCGCAGCTTGCAGATGAACACGTCGATGATCTTGAGTTCGGGCTCGTCCATGCCGCCATAGAGGTGGTTCAGGAACATTTCCTTGGTCAGCGTCGTGCCCTTGCGCAGCGAGAGCAGCTCGAACATCTGGTATTCCTTGCCGGTCAGGTGGACGCGGTCGCCCTCGACCTCGACGGTCTTGGCATCGAGATTGACGAGGATGTCGCCGGTGCGGATGACGCTTTCGGCATGGCCCTTGGAGCGGCGCACGATGGCGGTGATCCGGGCGATCAGCTCGTCCTTGTTGAACGGCTTGGTGAGATAGTCGTCGGCCCCGAAGCCGAGCGTTTTCACCTTCGCTTCAATGTCGGGGTTCCCGGACAGGATCAGGACCGGGGTGTTGACCCGCGCCATGCGGAGCTGTTTCAGCACTTCATAGCCTGAAATGTCCGGCAGGGAGAGGTCGAGGATGATGATGTCGTATTCATAGACCTTGCCGAGATCCACGCCTTCTTCGCCGAGATCCGTCGTGTAGATGTTGAACCCGGCGGCCTTGAGCATCAGTTCGATGCTGCGGGCAACGGCGGTATCGTCTTCAATCAGAAGAACGCGCATGTCTGTCTCCCAGTTCAGGCCAGCCGGGCTGACCGTTAACCATCCAAACGTTAACGACTCGGGGTAACCAACTCGTTAACGCAGCCCGCAATGCGTAAATGATCCGCAGACGGTTGTTCCCCTCGGAGGGGAATCCAGTTTGGCCGGAAGATCAAGACCTGATGTGGAATGTCGAATAGCTTGGCTATTTCAACTTTGAGAGGTCGATTCTGTCACGCCAGGGAATATGGTTTTGGATCAGGGCGGAGGCTATGGGTTCGCTAAAGTCATGCCAAAAACCAATTAGTCCCGTGTACTCATAAAGAAGTATACGTGAATTGTGAGCTTCCGTCAGGAACACAATCTGATCCTCACTAATAACTGGCAGTGAGACATACCGGGTCAAACCCTTATCACAAGACGTTCGCAGCAAATTCGCCAGATTATGCCCGAACGGCCCCTTCCTGAGTTGGTCCAAGCTGTAGCCCGCCGTTAGCAAGTAGGCCTTCAACGCCAATTCTATCGCATGAAGCGTGAGAACTAACCGAGGAAGGCCGGGATCGAGGGACCGAGCGCATTTATAGAAATCTTTAGCCCCGGTGTAGAATCTGACGTGTGGATTCTCTGTCTTTCTTTTGCCTAGAACCTCTTTGGGGCTTGCACGTTTCTCAGGCATCGCCACCCAGGTCCGGCACGCCGACGGCGTGGAAGCCGGCATCGACATGGATGACCTCGCCGGCGATCGAGCGGCCAAGCGGGGAGAGGAGGTAGAGCGCGCAGCCCGCCACGCCTTCCATGCTCGTGTCTTCCTTCAGGAGCGACCATTCCCGGCCGGTGCCCATCAGGCTCTTGCCGCCGCGAATGCCCGCGAGCGACAGCGTGCGCATGGCCCCGGCCGAGATGGCATTGACACGGATGCCCTGGGCCCCGAGGTCGCGCGCGGCATAGCGCGTGGCCGCTTCGAGGCCCGCCTTGGCGACGCCCATGACCTTGTAAGAGGGGATGACGCGCTCGGACCCGAGATAGGTCATCGCCAGGATGGCCCCGCCGTCCGGCATCAGCGCGCCCGCCCGGCGGCAGACATCGATGAAGCTGTAGACGGATATGTCCATGGCGCGGCGAAAGCCCTCGCGGGTCGTGTTGGCGACCATCGAGCCCATGAGTTCATCCTTGCCGGCAAAGGCGATCGAGTGGACGAGAACGTCGATCGTGCCCCATTTGTCCTTCAGGGCCGCGAAGGCAGCGTCCATGCTCGCGTCATCGGTGACGTCGGCGGGCAGCATGAAGTCCATGCCGAGTGAATCGACGAGCGGGCGGACGCGGCGTTCAAGGGTTTCGCCCTGATAGGTGAAGGCGATCTCGGCACCCTGTGCAGCAAGCTGTGTCGAGATGCCCCAGGCAATCGAGTGCTGGTTGGCGACGCCCATGACGAGGCCGCGTTTGCCCGTCATGAGGTCGCCAGAAGGAAATGTCCAATCGTCTGCCATGGCCGCTCGAGCCTCCCTGCTAGCCTGTCCGATACCCCGCTGTCCGGCCAGCGCTAGGCGGGCCCGCCGGGCCGGTCAAGTGAAGCATCCCGCGCACGGCTCCCGCATGGCCCGATTCTTGAACGCAGGATTCCTGAAATGGAACAGTCTTCGACAGATCCCGTCAAGGAACAGGCAATGAGAATCTCTGGCTTACCCCGCATGGCCGACAAGACGGCGCAGGGCACCCGCCATGACCGGCGGCGGCGCCTGCCGGTCCCGGTGCTCGTCATCCTCGGGCTCTATATCGGTTTTGTCGCCTATTCGCTCCTGTCTGGCGACACGCTTGGCCCGCCTGCCGGCGAGGCCGGTCTCGCGGGCCCGGAAGAAAGCGTTACCCGGAACGGAACGAATCCGGCAGGCTGAGCATAGACGCACAGGTGCGCATTACGCGCGAAGGGCGGCGCCAGATGTTCCGAACCTGCCTTCAGCCGCTTGTCCTCGTTCTCGTCCTTTTCGGCGGCGTGACCGCCTCTGCGGCCACGACGGACCATGTCTCCTTCCGGGTCGGCGGCATCGTCATCGTCTGGGCAGGCGGCACGGGTGACAGCGCCTGACTCGTGCCGGCCTTTGCCGCGCCGGCCGGGCAGGCGGCCCTTGCCACGCTGCCTGCGCGCCTCGGCGGCGGAACCCTGGAGGTCGCGACACGGCCCGGGGCGGCCGATCCGGGCGATGCAGCCGGGGCGACCTCGTTCCATGTCGCGTCGAATGCCGCGTTCCTCGTCGATGCCGAGATCTCGCCGGCGGCGCCGGACACGCTGGCGGCCTATGGCGCGGTGCCGTTCGGCCTCCTTGTGTCGCCGGACGGGCGGGCTTCCCGGCATCCCCACAGCGGCGGAACCGCAGCCGGGCTGACCGGCGCAGCCCGCACGCTCGGCGACCTCGCCGCGCGCCGCACCGTGTTTCGCGGCGACCGGTCGACCGCCGCATCCCGGGGCACGATCGCGGACCAGTCCGTCCGGTTCGATGTCCTGATCGGCGACCCCGAAAGCCCGGTTCCGGCGGCCGGACCCGTGCCGGACATCGTCTTCTCGGTCTACGTGCCCTGAAACCCTTGCGCGGGTCGCCAGACCTTAAGGGATTCACACCATTCATTAACCAATCCTGCGCTTAAGTGCCGTCTCAGCGGGAAAGGACAAGAACCGATGCGTATGAAGATGTTCGCTGCCGACAGTCTTGATGCGGCCCGGGCGCTCGTCTTTGCCGAAATGGGTGACGGGGCGGTCATCCTGTCCGAGCGCGAGGTCGAGGGCGGCGTCGAGGTGCGCGCGGCGACCGAAGGCAAGGGGCGCGGCTCGAACAAGCCGCTCTACCTGCGCGGCGGCGACGGTGCCGACGAGGTCCGCTCCAGCGTCCTGTCCTATCGCGTGCGCGATGCCCTCGCCTGGCACGGCGCGCCGAAACGCTTTGCCGACCGCGTCCTGCACGCTGCCGACCACGAACTTTCCGACCCGGTCGAGGCGCTCGCCTCGGGCCTCTCGAGCCTTGTCGCCTGCGACCCGCTTCCGGCGCGTCCCGAACGCGACGTTCTGCTGGTCGGCGCGCCAGGCCACGGGCGCACCTCGACGGCGGCCAAGCTGACCCGGCGGGCTGCCGTGGCGAAGACCCTGATCCTGCCGGTCGCAGCCGATTTCGACGGCACGGCGGGCGGCGAGCAGCTCTCGGCCTATCTCGAGCGCGAGCGCGCGCAGGTGCGGATCGCGACCGATCCGGACGCGCTCTTCACCCTGCTCGAGGACGCCCGCCGCCAGGACGAGCGGTGCATCATCGACCTGCCGGCCATCATTCCGTTCGACCGGGAGGACCTTGCCCGCCTCAGGGATCTCGTGGCGGCCATCGATGCCGAGCCGGTGCTGGTCCTGTCGGCCGAGGGCCACCCGGACGACCAGGCCGACGCGGCAAAGGCCTTTGCCTCGGCCGGCATCCGCCGCGCGATCCTGACCAAGCTCGATGTGGCGCGGCGGCGCGGCGGGGCCGTGGCCGCGCTCGCGGGCGCGAAGATCGCGCTCTCCCATCTTGCCGTGACGCCGTTCATCGGCGGCGGTCTCGTCCCAGCCACACAATCCCGCCTCGCGGCCCTCCTGATGGAGGAAGCCGCCGGCGAGGACGCCTTGAGAGGAGCTGCCTGATGAGCTTCACGCTGCGAAAATCCATGGATGCGGGCATGGCCCATACGCGGGTCACGCCGGCATCGATCATCGCGGTCGCGTCCGGCAAGGGCGGCGTCGGCAAGACCTTCATGTCGATCACGCTGGCGAGCGCGTTCGCAAAGTCCGGGAAGCGCACCCTGCTGGTTGATGGCGACCTCGGGCTTGCCAATGTCGATGTCCAGCTCGGGATCGCGCCGGAGACCGATCTCGCCGCCGTCGTCGCCGGCTGGGTCGAGCTTGACGATGCGGTGACGCCGATCGATGGCGGCGCGGCGAATGGCGGTTTCGACGTTCTGCCGGGCCGGTCCGGTTCCGGCGCGCTGGCCGAACTGCCCTCCGAAGAGGTTGCGCGCCTTGCCGCCGGGCTGACGGCGCTCGCGCTGCAATATGACCAGGTCGTGCTAGATCTCGGGGCCGGGATCGAGGCGAACTGCATGCGCCTTGCCCGATCGGCCGACAAGGCCGTGATGGTCATCACCGACGAGCCGCCGTCCATGACCGACGGCTATGCCTTCATCAAGGTGCTGAAGGGCTATGCCCCGAAGGTCGAGCCGGTCATCGTCATCAACCAGGCCGAGACGCGCGCCGGGGGCCAGCGGACCTATGAGGCAATTGCCCGGGCCTGCGAGACGTTTCTCGGCTTCCGCCCGCGCCTCGCCGGCATCGTCATGCGCGACGAGAAAGTGCGCGAGGCGATCCGCCGCCAGAAGACGCTGATCTCGACCGACCCGCAGGCCCAGCCGATCCAGGACGCGATTGCCATCGCGCAAGGGCTGATCGGCGAACGGCGCCAGGGCATGTCCCCGGCGGCGTAAGGCGTGGGCCTTCCGGGTATTCTGGCAGCTCGTCACCTCCCCAAACTTCACGTTCGTCACCCCCGACGCAAAGCGTCTGGGGGCCAAACTCGGAACGGTGCCCCAAGTGCTCCGGGTCAGATGACAGGAGATGGGCCCCCAGATGAGCTGGCGCTCATCGGGGGTGACGCATCGTGGGGAGGGCCGGGGAAAGGGGGCGTCCTTGAGAAGGGGGCGCATCGCGGGAACCTTCACGACCGCCCTTCACAAAGCGCCTGCCATCTGTCATCACGCGGCCTTTCCAAATGCCGGGACCGGATGTTCGATCCATCCGTCGGCGACGACGACCTGCGAGCGACACGACCCATGGCCAGACAGCGCACGCGCAAGGGCAATCCCGTTCACGGATGGCTCTGCCTCGACAAGCCCATCGAGATGACTTCGACCACGGCGGTCGCGATCCTCAAGCGGCTTTATGCTGCCCAGAAGACAGGCCATGGCGGCACGCTCGATCCGCTGGCGACCGGAATCCTGCCGATCGCTTTCGGCAATGCGACCAAGACGGTCGCCTGGGCGATGGACGCCGACAAGGATTATGTCTTCACCGTGGACTGGGGCATCTCGACGGCGAGCTATGATCGCGAGGGCATCGAGATCGCCCGGTCCGATGTCCGCCCGGACGAACAGGCGATCCGAGAAGCCCTGCCGGCCTTCATTGGCGAGATCGAACAGGTGCCGCCGAAATTCTCGGCCATCAAGGTCGGCGGCGAGCGGGCCTATGACCTTGCCCGCGAGGGCGAGGAGTTCGAGCTCGAAGCCCGCCCGGTGACAGTTCACGATGCTTCTCTCGTCTCGGTCGAGGAGGGCGTCCGCGCGACGTTCCATGTCCGCTCGGGCAAGGGGTTCTATGTCCGGGCCCTGGCGCGGGACCTTGCCCATGCACTCGGCACCGAAGGGCACATTACAGAGTTGCGCCGCACCCGGGTCGGCGTGTTTGAAGAGGCGAACGCCGTGACGATTGCCGAGCTTGAAGCGCTCGCCGGCAATCCGGAGGGCCTGATGGACATGCTCGCCCCGATCGAGACCGTGATGGGCGACATACCGCTCGTCGACATATCGGGCGATGATGCGCGCGAGATCTTCAACGGCCAGCCGGTCATGCTGCTGCCCTATGTGGTCGAGCACTGGCAGGCGAACCGGTCATCGAAACCGGAGGACAACCGGCTCGCGGTCGCCATGGACGGTGACCGGGCCGTGGCACTGGGAGAGGTCAGGGCCGGGCGGTTCCAGCCTGTCCGGGTGTTTGCAGGCTGATGCAGCGACACATCGCCCCTTTCCAAAGCGGGCCATATCGGTCATAAGCCGCCCTGTCGGGAGGCATATCCCTTGCTCTAACCCAGGCTGGACGACATCCCGGCCTTAGCGGTCTTTGGCAGGACGCCCCCGGATTAGCAGAAACTGCCCGCCATGGCGGGCCGAAACAAGGAAAAGCCGATGTCGATTACCGCTGAAGAAAAAGCCGGTCTCATCAAGAAGTTCGCCCGCACGTCGGGCGATACCGGGTCGCCGGAGGTCCAGGTGGCCATCCTCACCGCCCGGATCAACAACCTGACCGAGCATTTCAAAACCAACAAGAAAGACAACCATTCCCGCCGGGGCCTCCTGACCATGGTCGCCACGCGCCGGAAACTCCTCGACTATGTGAAGAGGAAAGATGATGCGCGCTATCAGGCGCTCATCGAAGAACTGGGGATCCGCCGCTAGGCACCCCATCAAGACCCGCGGGGCACAGGGCTTCCGCGGGTTTTTCGTATGTGAAAGAAAGCAATCAATATGTTCGACAAGAAAACCGTGTCGCTGGAATGGGCCGGGCGCACACTCACACTTGAAACCGGGCGCGTTGCCCGCCAGGCCGACGGCGCCGTCGTCGTGACCTATGGCGACACGACCGTGCTCGCGACCGCCGTCTTCCAGAAAGACGCCAAGCCGGGGCAGGACTTCTTCCCGCTGACGGTCAACTATATGGAGAAATACTACGCCTCCGGGCGCATTCCGGGCGGCTTCTTCAAGCGCGAAGGCCGTCCGACCGAGAAGGAGACGCTGACCTCGCGCCTGATCGACCGGCCGCTCCGCCCGCTCTTCGTGAACGGGTTCAAGAACGAGGTCCAGGTCGTCGTGACCGCGATTTCCTATGATTCCGAAAATGATCCGGACATTGTCGGCCTGATCGGCGCGTCCGCCGCGCTCGTCCTCTCCGGAGCCCCGTTCATGGGCCCGGTCGGGGCGGCCCGCGTCGGCTACCGGGACGGCGCCTACATCATCAACCCGACGATTGCGGAACTCGAAGCCTCCGAGCTCGACCTCGTCGTTGCCGGCACCGAAGACGCCGTGATGATGGTCGAGTCCGAAGCCAGGGAACTGTCCGAAGACGTGATGCTCGGCGCGGTCATGGCCGGCCACGAGGCGATGCAGCCGGTGATCCAGGCGATCATCAGGCTCGCCGAACAGGCTGCCAAGGAACCGTTCGATTTTGCTGGAGAAGACCTCTCCGCCGAACTCTCCGCCATCCAGAAACTGGTCGGCAAGGACCTCTCGGCCGCCTACCAGATCACCGAGAAGCTCGCCCGCCAGGACGCCGTCGGCGCGGCCAAAGACAAGGCGGCAGCGAAACTTGTCGTCTCCGAAGACAATGCCGGCGGCATGGACCCGCTCGTCTTCAAGTCGGCCTTCAAGCTTGCCGAGGCGGCCGTCGTCCGCGGCGACATCCTGAAGACCGGCAAGCGGATCGACGGGCGCGCGCTCGACCAGGTCCGCCCGATCCTCGCCGAAGCGGCCGTCCTGCCGCGCACGCACGGCTCGGCCCTGTTCACGCGCGGCGAGACGCAGGCGCTTTGCGTGGCCACCCTCGGCACGGCCGATGACGAGCAGTACATCGACGGGCTGGGCGGCCTCACCAAGGCGAAGTTCATGCTGCACTACAACTTCCCGCCCTATTCGGTCGGGGAGGTCGGTCGCATGGGCGGCACCGGCCGTCGCGAGATCGGCCACGGCAAGCTTGCCTGGCGGGCCCTGCAGGCCGTCCTGCCGGCACCCGAAGACTTCCCGTACACAGTCCGCCTCGTGTCCGAGATCACCGAGTCCAACGGATCGTCCTCGATGGCCACGGTGTGCGGCTGTTCGCTCGCCATGATGGATGCGGGCGTGCCGATCACGCGGCCTGTCTCCGGCATTGCCATGGGCCTCATCAAGGAAGCTGACGGCGTCGCTGTGCTCTCCGACATTCTCGGCGACGAGGACCATCTCGGCGACATGGACTTCAAGGTCGCGGGCACCGCCGAAGGCATCACCTCGCTGCAGATGGACATCAAGATCGCCGGGATCACCCGCGACATCATGCATACCGCACTCGCCCAGGCGAAGGGCGGCCGGATGCACATTCTCGGCGAAATGGCCAAGGCGCTCGACGCCAGCCGCCAGGAACTGTCCGAGAATGCGCCGCAGATGGAGATCATGAAGATCCCCGTCGACAAGATCCGGGACGTGATCGGCTCGGGCGGCAAGGTCATCCGCGACATTGTCGACACGACGGGCGCGAAACTCAATGTCGAGGACGACGGCACGATCCAGATCTCGGCGCTCGACCGGTCGTCCATCGAGGCGGCGAGGAAGCGAATCCATGAACTGACGGCCGAAGCCGAAATCGGCGGCGTCTACCAGGGCAAGATCGTCTCGATCAAGGATTTCGGGGCGTTCGTGAACTTCTTCGGACCGAAGGACGGCCTCGTCCATGTCTCGCAGATGTCGACCGAGCGGGTCAGCCATCCGAAGGACCTCGTCAAGGAAGGCGACACGGTCTGGGTCAAGCTCATGGGCTTCGATGATCGCGGCAAGGTCCGCCTGTCCATGAAGGCCGTGAACCAGGAAACCGGGGAAGACCTGAAAGCGGACGAGACGGCAGACGCCTGAGTTCGCTCGGCATTCCGAACACTGAAAACCGGGCCGCGCCTTGCGAAAGGGGCGGCCCCTTTCTATTCAGCAGCAGGAAGCATTGAAGGAACGTGCCATTGACGCCCGCAACCCCTTACGTGATCGCGGTGAGCGGCGGCTCGGGCTCCGGCAAGTCGACGCTGGCCGAGGCGCTCGTCGCCCGGCTTGGGGCCGACGCCATCGTGCTCTTTCACGAGGACGCCTATTACTGGCCGCGCGACCATTATCCGCCGGACATGAATGCGAGCGCGATCAATTACGACCATCCGGCCTCCAAGGATGCCGCCCATCTCGTGCGCGACCTCGCGGCGCTGAAGCGCGGCGAGGTCATCGAACAACCGGTCTATGACTATGGCCGGCATGACCGCTCGAAGACGCAGACGCACCGGATCGCGCCTGCCCCGGTCATCCTGTTCGAGGGCATCCATGCGCTGTCCGTGCCGGAGGCCGATGCGCTGATCGACCTGCGCGTCTATGTCGACACGCCGGACGACCTGCGCCTTGCCCGACGCCTGCGCCGCGACGTGATCGAGCGCGACCGCAGCGTCGAGAGCGTGCTTCGCCAGTACATGCAGACGGTGCGACCCGCCCATTACGCGCATACCTATCCGATGAAGTTCGGGGCCGATCTCGTGATCGCCGACGAGGGCCTGCCGGCCTTCGGCGACGTGCGCCCGTCGGATGCCGCCATTGAGCGCATGCTCGCTCCGGTCATGAACCGGCTTCGGGCAGCCGGGGTGGCCTGAAGGGTCCCCGGCGGGCATTATTGTCTGTACAGCGACAGTCTGTGTACGGATCATTCAGGACGCACGGGCATCTTTCCGGAATTTTTTGCCCGCCCGGCACGGGACCTTCGATCACGATTTGATGTTCTTACGGCAAGTTAATGCCGGTGTTGCGGAGCCGTCAACATAGGCCGTTAACCCTAAATCAGGCGCGCCATAGGGGCGATGCCCGAGAATGGGGAACTTGAGAATGAAAGTCAATACCATAAGCAGTCAGGACCGGCGGACTTTCCTGAAACAGGCAGGCTACTCCACCGGAGCTCTCGCCATGGCGACAATGTTCAGCGGGCTGACGGTACGGGCCGCCCGTGCACAGACGGCCGGCGGGCTCGGCGATCTTGTCGGCAGCCCGTTCGGCGAGGCCGTTGCCGCGACGGACCTCGATACCGGCCTCGATCTCCTGAAACTGCCGCCGCGTTTTTCCTACAATTCGCTCGGCTGGGTCGGCGACACGCTGAGCGGCGGCTCGTCCCAGACGACGCCCTCCCGCCACGATGGCGGCGCGATCGTCAGCGCGCGCGGCGGCATCATCACCTATATCCGCAATCACGAAGTGACGACCGGCGAGACACACAATGCGAGCGGCTCGACCTTCTTCGATGCGAGCCCGGGCGAGAGCGGCGGCAGCCGGGGAAACTTCAATGTCCAGGACGCGCTCGACGGCTTTGCCAGCGGCGGATGCACGCGCCTCATCTACAGTGCCCGCAGCCGACGCCTGCTGCGCGCCGATCCGGGCATCGGGGCAACCCAGAACAATTGTGCCGGCGGGTTCAACCCGTTTGCGCGCGGGCGCGGCGGCTGGATCACCTGCGAGGAGAATTTCGGGGCCGGCGGGCGGACGCACGGCTTTGCCTTTGAAGTGCCCGCGCAAGGGTTTGCGAGCGGCGTGCCGCTGAAGCAGATGGGCCGCATGGAGCACGAAGCCGTCGCCATCGACCCGCGCACCGGCGTCGTTCTCCTGACGGAGGACAATTCCCCGACCCATTCGGGCATCTATCTCTTCGTGCCGGACTCGGTCTCGGACGTGCGGCGCAATGGCGGCTATACGGGCCGGCGCGACGAGCTTGTCCCCGGCAAGCTCTACATGCTCGCCGTCAAGGGCCGGCCGAACGAGCCGATGACCAACCGGTCGATCGGCGACACGTTCGAGATCGAATCGGTCGAGATTCCGCAGGGCGAAGGCCCGGGCGAAGCGGCCGGACCGCCGATCCCGGTCAGCGATCCGCTGAGCACGGCGGCTTTCGGGAGCTTCATCACGGGGGGCACCCGGATCGTTGATCCGCGCTCGATGGCCGGCAATGGCGCGGCGATACCGGGCTTCTCGCTGATCTCGCGGACAAGCTCCTCTTCGAGCCCCTATGTCGCGGGCTTTGCGCAGGGCGGGGCGATCTTTGCGCGTCCCGAAGGGGCCTGGTTCGACGAGCGTTCGGGCTGTTTCGTCTTCCTCGACACGAATGCCGGACCGGACAATCCCTCGCTCTCCGGCACGTCCTCCTCGACGAACACGGGCGCGGTCTATGTCTTCAAGCCGGACCTTGCCGCCCCGCAGAACGGCACGCTCGAAGTCGTCTATGTCGGCTCGACGCTCGCGTCGTCCAACGGGCCGGACAATATCACCGTCCACCCGACGACCGGCACGCTCTTCATCTGCGAGGACGGCGACCAGGACGTGCAGCGGCTGCTTGCCGTCACGCCGTCCGGCGACACGTTCGTGTTTGCCGAGAACAATATCGTGCTGACGCAGGACCAGGTCGCCAACACGATGGACATGAACGGGGTCTGGCGCAATCCGGACTTCATCGACGAGGACCTTGCCGGGGCAGCCACCGCCAGCACGCCTGTCTCGTTCATGGGCGCCGAATGGGCCGGAGCCTCCTTCTCGCCGGACGGAGACACGCTGTTCGTCAACATCCAGGGACCCGGCTGGACCTTCGCGATCACGGGTCCGTTCAACGAGGTCCTGCGCGAACTGGCCTGAGGCCCGCGATGGCAAACTGACCTGTCCGGGCCCCGCACACGCTGGCGGGGCCCGGCTCGGTCAGAGGCTCGCGCGCAGGTTCGCTGCCGTCTGGGCGGCATCGTAGGCGCGGGGATTGTCAAGCGGTTTCAGGCCGCTGTGAATGATGATGTCAATGGAATGCGCGTAGACGGTCGCGGTTTCCTCGATGCGCTGCGCGGTCCCGAAGCGGGTAGCCGGCTCGACGCGGGACGTGCAGCCGAGCAGGCCGCATTGCCGTGTGACGACCGGGGATGGCTCGAGACCGCCGCTCTCGAAGCGGACATCGGTCGATGTGTCCTCGCTCGTCTCCGAATTGGCCACCTCGAACCAGTCGCCGCCCTGTTCGAGGGTGAGCTCGGCGGCCCGCAGGAGCGCCTTGTCGCGAACCGACCGGGCGCTGTCGCCCTCGCCGCCCGTATAAGTCACGAGGTGGCGGTTCGCTTCGGCCTGGCGGGAGGCATAGCCCTCAGCCCCGTCCCGGCGCGCCTCGCGATAGTCGGGCGCACTCGCGCAGGCGGCAACGAAAACAAGGGCAAAGGCAGCGGCATGCGCCGGAATGCAGGGTCTCATGCAGGGGTTCCTTCTCTGACTCGACGGGACTGTCGTGCCGTCAGGTGCCTGAACGCGGCAAGGGTGGCTGTTTGGTGCAAGCGGCGGGCCGCTTTCCGCAGCGCCCTCAGAGAAACGACGCGATCTCGCGCATCGGCTTTTTCTTCAGGGCGTGGACCGGCACCATGGCGTCCCCGGCCGGATAGCCGGCGACAAGGATGAGATAGGGCTTCTCGGTCGCGGGCCGGCCGCAGAGATCGTTGAGGAAGTTCATCGGGTTCGGCGTGTGAACGAGGGTCGCGAGGCCAGCCTGCTGGCAGGCGGCGATGAGGAGACCGGTCGCGATGCCGACGCTCTCGTGGATATAATAGTTCTTGCGGTCTTCCCCGGCGCTGACCCCGCCGCGGCGCTGGGCGAAGATGCAGACGAGCCAGGGCGCGATTTCCATGTACGGCTTGTCGGCATCGGTGCCGATCGGGGCGAGGGCGGCGAGCCATTCCTCTCCGGCCTTGCCGGCATAGAAGGCGCGCTCCTCGGCTTCGGCGGCAAGGCGGATCTCGCGCTTCAGGGGGCCCGAGCCGACGCAGGCGAAGAACCAGGGCTGGTGGTTGGCGCCTGACGGGGCCGTGCCGGCGGCTGCCACGCAGGCCTCGATCAGCTCCCTCGGCACAGGGCGGGCGGAAAAGCTGCGCACCGAGCGCCGCCGTGCCATGTCGCCATGAAAGGCCTCGGCGCGGGCCTGCATCTCCCCGGCAGGATACTCGCGCCAGTCTGTCAGCGGCACATGGGTCTCGTCACTCGTTTTCATCGCCGTGGTGTCCCATGGGGCTGGCGGGCGCGTCAATGCGGGCGGGGCGGACGCTTGGCCGGTCCTGCGGATCGGTCTACCGTGCTCAGGCCGCGCGCCAAGGAACGATGCCATGCTGACAGACAAGGTCCTGCCCTGGCCGTTCGATCCCGGACGCAGCGGGATGAGCCTCGCCAGGAGCCTCGGGCTCGGCTTGCTCGCCGCGCTGGCCGCGGCTGCCCTCGCGGTCATCTTCCGCGCACCGAGTCATGACCGGGACTGGCGGGCGGAGATTGCCGTCCTGCCTGCGGCCGACCGCGCGGGCGAGCGGCTCGATATCGACCAGGTCCGGGACTGGACGTATTCGGCGGACGGGCCGCTTGCCACGGCCTATCATCCCGGCACTTATGACATGGCCGGGATTGCCCGCGTCTGGCTGATGGTCGAGCCGTTTGGCGGGTCGGATGCCATCGCCCACACCCTCGTCCTCTTCGAGTTCGCGAACGGGCGGTTCCTCGCGCTCACCATCGAGGCGCGCAAGGAGGAGGGCGAGACCTATTCGGCCCTGCGGGGCGCATTCAATACCTACGAGCTTCTCTATCTCTGGGCCGAGGCGCGCGACGTGCTCGTCCGCCGGGCGCGCTACCTGAAACACGGGGTCTATCTCTATCCGCTCGACCTGCCCGAGGCCGAGCGGCGGGCCTTTCTCGGCGCGCTTGCCGACAAGACCGCCGCCCTCAAGGCCCGGCCGCGCTTCTACAATACGCTGTTCTCGAACTGCACGAACGAGCTGGCCAAGACCGCCGGGCTCGCCTGGGACCCCGCCTTCATCCTGACAGGCTTTGCGCCGAGGCATCTGTGGCAGACCGGCATGATCCCGGGACGGGCCGCCGGGCAGGACTTCGAGAGCGTCAGGGCGCAGGCCGACATGGCCGGCGCGATCGATGCCCTGCCGGACGAAAGCCCGGCCGTGTTCGACCGGGCTTTGCTGGACCTGCTGGACCGGCGGTTTCCGGCCGATCCGTGAGGCCCTCCGGCCTTACGCGCGGGCAAGGCGACCCGGCCGGGTCCATTCATTGCCGGCCATGAAGGCGTCGTTCGGCGTGCCTGCCAGATGGTTGGCGTAATTGGAGATCAGCTTGGTCGCGGCAAGCACGAGCAGATCGAGCACGGCCTCGTTCCCGTATCCGGCTGCCCTGAACGCGGCGACCTCGGCCTCGGTTGCGACGCCGCGATGGCGAGTGACCGTCGCAGCGAAAGCGCGCAGCGCTTCGAGCTTCGGATCGTCGATCGGGCGGTTCTCGCGAATGGCTGCCAAATGCTCGGGCCGGACTCCGGCCGATTTGGAGAGGCCGGAATGGCCCGCCATGCAGTATTCGCACTCGTTCTCGTAGATGATGGCGAGATAGGCGACATTGCGCTCTACAGGCGTGAAGCGGGTGGCCTCGGAAAATTGCCAAAGCGCGGCATAGGCGTTCAGGGCTGCCGGGCTTTCGGCGAGCACCTTGTGCAGGTTCGGCACGGCGCCCCAGGCCTTTGCGACGGCCTGAAGCGTTTCGCGCGAGCCTTCCGGCGCGGTGTCGGTCGAGTGAAGGGTGAACGGGCGGGTCATGGGATCATCTCCTGTTGGCGTGCCGACCCCGTGTCGGCTGTGCCCGCATATGACCTATTCCACAGGCTTGCATTAGACGGGCAGAATCGATTTCTTTTATTCCGTGACGGAATGAATTTGCGGAGAGGTGAAAGCGGATGGACCGGCTGTTTGCGATGCGGGCATTTCTGCGGGTGGCCGAGGCTGGAAGCTTTTCGGCGGCGGCGCGCCAGCTTGGCGTCCAGCAGCCCGCCGTGTCGCGGACAATCGTCCAGCTCGAGGCGCATCTCGGCGTCCGGCTCCTCGTCCGGTCCACCCGGCGGCTGTCCCTGACCGAGCTGGGGCGGCGCTATCTTGAGGCGGCAAGGCTTGCCGTCGAGGCGGTCGATAGCGCCGACGAGGCTGCCATGGGCGAGGCGGCGCTCGCGGCGGGCAGGGTCCGCCTCGCGGCCTCGGTTGCATTCGCGCGCCGGCACATCGTTCCCCGGCTCGGCCGCCTCTTTGAGCGCCATCCGGCGCTCGATGTCGAACTGGTCCTGTCTGACAGGTATATCGACCTCATCGAGGAAGGCATCGATGTCGCGATCCGCATCGGCAGCCTGAAGGATGCCGGACTTGTGGCGCGCCGGGTCGGCATGCTCGCCCGCGCGACGGTGGCGACGCCTGCCTACTGGGACCGCAAAGGCCGCCCCGCACATCCGGCCGATCTTGCCGGACATGACTGTCTCCTGTTCACCGGCCTGGCGACCGGCGAAAGCTGGCATTACCGGGGACCGGAGGGCCCGATTGCCGTGCGCGTGTCGGGGCGGTTCCGCACGTCGGTCTCGGACGCCATGCGCGAGGCGGTCCTGGCGGGTCTCGGCGTCGGCCTGACGCCCTACTGGTTCTGGTCATCGGAACTTGCGGATGGCACGCTCGAAGCCGTTCTCTGCGGGTTCGAGCCTGAACCAAGCCCGATACAGGCCGTCTATCCGGAGCGGCGCCTCGTCTCCCCGCGCGTGCGGGCCGTTGTGGACTTCCTCGCCGGCGAATTTCGCCTCGATCCGGCACTGCGGTCCCGGCAGGCGCCGGACGAGTAGGGACTTAGTCCTCGTCGCTGGCCGGGGCGGACTGGAGCTGGACATAGTTCTGCAGGCCCCTTTTCTCGATCAGTTCGAGCTGGGGTTCGAGGAAGGCGAGTTGCTCTTCCTCCGGGGGCCGGGTTTTCGCGAAGAGGTCGCGGCTGACATAGTCGTGGGCGGCGTCGGCCCTGGTGACCGCGTCGCGATACATCGGATGGGCTTCCATTTCGAGGGCGAGGTCCGCCTCGATGATTTCCTTGACGTCCTCGCCGATCTTCAGCTTGCCGAGATCCTGCAGGTTCGGCAGGCCGCCGAGAAAGAGGATGCGCTCGATCAGCCAGTCGGCGTGTTCCATCTCCTCGATGGATTCCTTGTATTCCTTCTGGCCGAGCTTCGTGACACCCCAGTCCTTCAGCATGCGGGCATGCAGGAAATACTGGTTGATGGCGGTCAGTTCCTTCCGGAGCGCCGTGTTCAGGAGCTTGATGATTTCGGGATTGCCCTTCATGGCAGGTCTCCTTCCAGCAAGGTCAGCTTATGGGAGAACACATACGCCCGTTCGTCCGCGAGACAAGGGCAAAACGGAATAAAAATCCAATAAAATCAAATGATTATGAAAGTGAGAAGCAATTGCACTGCGCCTGCGAGGCAGTTGCGCTCATTCGACCGCGACGAGGCGGCGCGCCGGGACCTCGCGGCTGAGTTCCGCAGCGATGAAGCTGCCCATTTCGCATTTGCACTTGCCGCAATTGAACTGGCAGCCCGCATGGGCGAGCACGGCCTTCGGGCTGCGCGCGCCAGCCTCGAGCGCTGCGCGGGCCGTCTTTTCGTTGATGCGGTTGCATATGCAGATAATCATTGTTGCGAGATAAGAGCAGTTGCGAATGATTGTCAATCCGTCTTGCAAGTCATTTGCAGGTTTGGGATAAACTGGGGAAACTTGCGGCATCTGGAGATGGACCCCGCGGGCAAGCCGCGGGGAGTCGCCAATCTTGGCCTGAAGTTTTTATTTGCGTCTTCCCGCGGCTTGCCTGCGGGAGGACGCCGCTTATGGGCGGAGCGCTCTTTATTGGAGCGATCTCGCGCCGGTCCTGCTTGACCCTTCACCGTGCCCGGCCTAGGCCAGCGGCCTGATGCGACGCGGAGCCCGCCCATGACAGACCTTTCCGCGCTGGCCGCAGACGCCAAGGCCTGGCCGTTCGAGCAGGCCCGGGCCATCCTGCAGCGCCGCGAGCAGATGGCTGCGGCCGGGGAGGGCGGCGAGGGTCCGGTCGTCTTCGAGACCGGCTATGGCCCGTCCGGCCTGCCGCATATCGGCACGTTCGGCGAGGTCGTGCGCACGACCATGGTGCGCAACGCCTTCCGCGCGCTGACCGGCGACACGGTGCCGACGCGGCTCGACGGGGAGAAGATCCCCGGCGTGTCCCGGGTCGCCGACAACATCGACGAGGTCGGCCCGGGGATGCCCTTCCCGAGCCTCGGCGTCGATGAGGACTACATCGAGACGCCCTCCACGGCGAACGAGGCGGCGCGCCTGGAGCATAACGCGCGCAC
>CAYSED010000031.1:3444-25038 GCA_964429935.1 uncultured Hyphomonadaceae bacterium | reverse complement strand
GCCCCTCGCGCGCATCGTCGCCGGTGATCGCCACCTTTTCCTTCTTCGCCGCGCCGCTTTCGGCGGCATATTTGTTGATGATGCGCGTCAGCGCGCCGCGGAAGCCAGCCAGGTGCGTGCCGCCGTCCCGCTGCGGGATATTGTTGGTGAAGCACAGCATCGTCTCGTGATAGCTGTCATTCCACTGCAGCGCCGCCTCGACGGTGATCCCGTCCCGCTCGGCAATCGCATAGACCGGCTCGCCGATGATCGAGGTCTTCTGCCGGTCGATATGCTCGACAAAGGCCTTCACGCCGCCCTCGTATTCGAGGGTGGTTTCCCAGGGCTCGGCATCCCGCTCGTCGCGGAAGACAATGCGCACGCCGGAGTTCAGAAACGCAAGCTCACGCAGCCTGTGTTCCAGCGTCTTGCGGTCATATTCGGTCATCGTGAAGGTCGAGGTCGCCGCCAGGAAACGCACGGCGGTGCCCGTATAGGGCTTGCCGGTCTCCGGCACGACGGGGCTCTCGCCGAGGGTCTGCAGCGGCGCCTCGGTCCGCCCGCCATCGACAAAGCGCACCCGGTGCTCCCGCCCGTCGCGATGGATCGTCAGTTCGAGCCAGTCCGACAGCGCATTGACGACCGACACGCCGACGCCGTGCAGGCCGCCGGACACCTTGTAGGAATTCTGGTCGAACTTTCCGCCGGCATGAAGCTGCGTCATGATGACTTCGGCCGCCGAGATGCCCTCGGTCGGGTGCACGCCGGTCGGTATGCCCCGGCCATTGTCGGTGATCTCCGCCGAACCGTCCGGATGCAGGGTCACGGTGACGAGATTGGCATGGCCGGCAAGCGTTTCGTCGATCGCATTGTCGACGACTTCATAGATCATGTGGTGCAGGCCGGAGCCGTCATCGGTGTCGCCGATATACATGCCGGGGCGCTTGCGGACAGCTTCGAGGCCCTTCAGCACCTTGATGGAATCGGCCTGATAACCAGGCTGCGGCACGGGGTCCGACATACGGGGGGGTCCAGTCTCTTCAGAATCACTTGTTTTATAGGCGGTTTCGGCCCGTTTGGCCAATCCCGGAGGGGCTTTTCAGCAGCTCGGCGCAGGGGCTCGAAAAGGCGCTATATTTCCGCTTATAACAAGGCACTGGAGCGCGGGTCAGGCCCAGCTTTCCGGGTATTGTTTACCTGTGCCGAAAATGTCGGCAGACCAGGCCCGGAAAAGGGCCGGTTTCACCCTTTTGCGAGGCTCGCTTCGCCGTCCCTGACCTCGACCATGACAGCCCGGTCGCCGAACGCCTCGAACAGGACCGCCTCAGTGCCGCTGAGCCAGGCCTGCCCGCCAAGGTCGCTCAGTTCGTCGAACAGGGCAGCCCGCCGGTCGGGGTCGAGATGGGCGGCCGCCTCGTCGAGGATGACAAGCGGTGTCGGCCCGTCCGTCCTGTCCGAGAGGGCCCGCGCCGTCGCGAGGATCAGCCCGATCAGGAGCGCTTTCTGCTGGCCTGTGGAGGCCTGTTCGGCCGGCGCCCCGGTCGGCCGGTGGATCACGGACAGGTCCGCCCTGTGCGGCCCGCTGAGCGCGCGCCCGGCCCCCTTGTCGCGCCAGCGGCCCTCCCGCAGCGCCTGCGCAAGCCTGTCGGCGAGCGCCCCCGGCATCGCGCCGGGATCGCAGACCATGCTCGCGTCTCCGACAAGCGCGAGGTCGGCCTTCGGGAAATAGCCTTCGGGCCTTGCTTCGACCGCGTCCTGAAGCTCGCTCAGCACAGCAGCCCTGTTCAGCATGATCTCGGCGCCATATTCGGCCATGCGAGCCTCGATCGCATCGGCCCAGGCCGGATCGACGCGGCCCTGTTCGAGCAGGAGATTGCGGTCACGCATCGCCTTCTCGTAAGCCGCCGTCACGCGGCCGTGCGCTGGGCGGTGCGCCATGACCTGCCGGTCGTAGAAGCGCCGCCGCTCGGACGCCCCGCCGGCGAACACCCGGTCCATGGCCGGCACGAGCCAGACGATGCGCATGAGGTCTGCAAGGTCCCCCGCGCCCGCATTCGCCCCGTCGATCCGCACGAGGCGCTTTGCCCCGTCGAGCGCGACGCCGACCTTGCGGACCCCGTCGAGATCGGCCGACACGGTCCACGCCGGCGGGCCGCCGGTCCGGGTGATTTCCGACAGCGCCGCGCCGCGCAGCGACCGGCCGGGCCCAAGCTGCGAGACCGCCTCGAGCAGGTTCGTCTTGCCCGCGCCGTTCGGCCCGTAAAGGCAGACATGGCGGCCGTCGAGCGCGAGGTCGAGAGAGGCATAATTGCGATAGTCGGTCAGGCGCAGGCGCGTGATGGCGGTCATGTCCTCGCCGCCTCAGAGGTCCCAGCGATGGCCGGTCGCGGTTTCCGACAGGGCCCAGAGCTTCTGCGCGGCAATGTCGTTGCGGGCCTGCGGGGCAAGCTGGCAGACGCCGACCGGGCCGGAGAGGTCGAACGGGCCCGTCGGACCGTAGAGCACGCCGGGCTCGGCCTGCGGGTCTGCCGCCGCCAGAACGGTCGGCCAGCCGCCCTTGTCGGCGGATTGCGCCATGAACCGCTCCGACGCGTTCATGATCGCCCGCATGAACGGCCCGGCCTCGCTGTTCTGGATCTCCGTCGCCGCATAGCCCGGATGGCAGAGATAGCCCGCCGCCGCGCGCCCCTTTGCCGCAAGCCGCGCATTGAGCTCGCGGATGAACAGCGCATTGGCGAGCTTCGACTGGGCATAGCCGGCCATCGGCTTGTAGCTGCCCGTCCAGTGCGGATCCTCGAAGCGGATGCGCCTCAGCCCGGCCTTGTGCATATTGCTCGACACGGCAACGACGCGCCCCCCCGGCTTCAGCGCCGGAAACGCGAGCGCCGCGAGCAGGAAATGGCCAAGATGGTTGACCCCGAACTGCAGCTCGAACCCGTCCTCGGTCGTCTTGCGCTTCGGCGGGGCCATGATGCCGGCATTGAGGATGAGCCCGTCAAGGCGCATGGCGGAAAGGCCCGCGGCCGCCCGGCGCACCGACGCGAGCGAGGCAAGATCAAGCAGGACCAGCCGCGCCGTCCCCTCGCCGACACCGTCCAGTTCGGCACGGGCGCTTTCGCCCCGTTCCGCGCTGCGGCAGAGGAGCACGAGGTCAGCCCCGGCTTCGGCCAGCCGCCAGGCCGCCGCATATCCGATGCCGCTGTTCGCTCCGGTGACCGCATAGGTCCTGCCCTTCAGCGAAGGCAGGCGGTCCGGCGTCCAGTTCGCGATGGCGGCCATGCGCCTCGTCCTAGACGCGCAGCGGCATCAGCACATAGCGCGCGGACGGATCCTTCGGGTCGAGCACGAGGGCCGGGGAGACTGCGTCCCCGAACAGGAATTCGGCATCTTCGGCCTCGACCTGCCCGGCAACGTCGAGCAGGTATTTGGCATTGAAGCCGACCTCCATCGCGTCCGACGCATACTCCGCTTCCAGTTCCTCGTTGCCCTGCCCGGTCTCGGCATGGTTGACCGCGAGCACGAGCTTGCCGTCGGTCAGGCTGAGCTTGACCGAGCGCGAGCGTTCCGCCGAGACGGTGGCGACCCGGTCGACGGCCGCCTCGAAGGCCTTGTTGTTGACGGTGAGCTTCTTGTCGTTCGCCTTCGGGATGACGCGGGCATAGTCCGGGAAGGATCCGTCGATCAGCTTGGAGGTCAGCACCGCCCGGCCCGCCCGCACGACGATCTTCGCCTCCGACACGTCCACGGCCACCGACCCCTCGAGCCCGTCGATCAGCCGCCTTATCTCGCCGATGGCCTTGCGCGGCACGATCACGCCGGCGAGGCCGCCTGCCCCTTTCGGGGCCTTTGTCTCGGAGAGCGCAAGCCGGTGCCCGTCCGTCGCGACGGCCCGCAGCACCTTGCCGCCCTCGCCGTCCGCGCCATGCAGGTAGATGCCGTTCAGGTAATAGCGCGTCTCTTCCGTGGAAATGGCGAACCGCGTCTTGTCGATCAGGCGGCGCAGCGCGGCGGCCCCGCCCTCGAACTGCGTTCCGGCAGCATTGTCCTGCATGGTCTGGAAATCCGCCGCCGGCAGGGTCGGCAGGGCGAAGGTCGCCCGGCCCGAGCGTATGGCGAGGCGCTGGTTGTCCGGCTGCAGTTCAAGCTCGACCTCGGCCCCGCTCGGCAGCTTGCGGATGACATCGAACAGGGTATGCGCCGGGGCCGTCACCGCGCCCGGACGGACGATCCGCGCGTCGGCGGCGTCGACCGCCTCGATGTCGAGATCGGTCGCCGTCAGCGTCAGCGCGTCGCCCTCGGCCGCCATCAGGACATTCGACAGGATCGGGATCGTGTTGCGCCGTTCGACGACATTCTGGACATGCGACAGGGCGTTCAGGAGATCGGTGCGTTCGAGGGTCAGTTTCATGTCATCGGCCTGTCGGGCTTGGCGTCTGGCCGGCGGCGGAAACCCGGGCCGGCAGGGGAATCAGCCCGCCCGGGTTTCCGGACGGGCCGACAGACTTGGCAAATCGGGAGAAAATGCAAGCCCTAAAGAGCCCGTCCCGAGGACAGGCGGATCGCCGCGCGCTTGATCTGCTCGATCTCGTCCTGCCAGGCCGGATCGTCCGGCAGGAGGCTGGCCACGGAATCATAGGCGCTGATGACGGTCGTGTGGTGCTTGCCGCCATAGGCCGCCGCGATTTGCGGATAGGACTTTCCGGTCATCGTCCGGCTGAGGAACATGCCGGTCTTGCGGGCCTGCGCGATGCGCTTGTAGCGCCGCGCGCCCTCGATGTCCGCCCGGGTCACGCCCATCACCTTGCACACCGCCCGCTTGATCGCGTCGAGCGTCACCGGCTTCTGCTGGCCCTGCTTGCGGCAGATCACCGTGTCCAGCATCTGGCGGGTCGGTGCCACCTCGCCAAAGGTCGTCTCGGCATGCAGGCTCAGCAGCGTCCCGCAGAGGTCCCGGCCCGGCCCGTCGACGCGCTCGACCATTTCCTCGCACAGCTCGTCGCTGAGCACGAAGGCCGGCGACTGGCGCTGCAGCATGTCGGCCCGGCGGCGCACGATCGCCCGGCGCATGTCGTCGTCCGGATAGTCGATGGCGATGCAGGTGGCCCCCTTCAGCACCGTGCGGACCGCTTCCGACAGCCCGGTCAGCTCCGCAAGCGGTGTCGAGGAGGTCAGAACGACCACGCCGCCGCGTTCGCTCACCGTGCGCAGCGTGCCGGCGAGTTCCTTGTTCGTCTCCTTCATGCCCGCGATGATCTGCAGATCGTCGAACAGCACGACCTCGGCCCCGCGAACCCGCGCCTTCAGCGCCCGCGTGTCCCGGTTGCGCGCGCCGTCGACATAGGACACGTAGAATTCCTCGGCCGAGATATAGGCGACCGACCGGCGGCCGCCTGCCGTCAGTGCCCCTTCGATCGACTTCATCAGGTGCGTCTTTCCGACCCCCTGCGGCCCGCTGATCATGAAGAGGGACCCGGCGAGCGATCCGGACCCGGCGATGCGCTCGGCCGTCGCATAGGCCGTGGCGTTCGACGGGCCGACCACCAGCGTGTCGAACCGCATGATGGCCGGGCTCATGACATTGACGTCCTCGCGCGCCGGTTCGCCCGCCGCAGCGGCGGTCGTCTCGAGGGCCGCGTCCCACGGGTCCGCCACGAGCGACCTTATGTCCTCCGGCAGCGTCTCCCAGCAGGCCAGCTCGGCCTGGCGCCCCTGCGGATCGGCCGCAAGCCAGGCCCGCTTCAGGAGCTCGCGATGCGGCTTGGAAATGCGCGAATGGGAGAACCGCGTCCGCGCCCCGATCAGCGCCGTGCCGTCATTGTCGATAACGAAGCGCAGGGGGGCGATCCAGCGCTCGTGGTCCTCTGCGGGAATGTCGAGGGCGAGCGCCGCGCAGGCCTTTGCCCAGATGTCGCGGCCCTCGACCCCCATGAGGCCGCTGCCGTCGCCGCCATCGGTTCCGCCTTTTGTCCCCCTTGCGAGCTCTTGATTGCCGTCTTTGGTCTGATGCTTGTCCATCAGTCATGCCCCTTTTTTCTTTTTTTGCGTCCGAACACCCACTCGGTCAAAGCCTGCCCCGCCGTTGCCGTCGAGACGCAGCGGTTCCCTTTCGGGACGAATTCTGACTTTTGGGCTTACTCAACCATGACAGTCAGAAACGTACTGAAACCTTGTGGGTCCGTCCAGACCGAATCAGCCGCAAAAGGCTGCCTGTTCCCCCTTGACCGCAGGACTTTTCGTGCCCCGGTCCGGCAGCCTGTTGAAACTTCTCGGAATCTTGAAAATCAAGCCTGCTGCCTATATTTTGTTGGCGTTTCGGGCAACGCCGCATCCTGCAAATGTCAAGACCGGAATCCGGTTAAATCAGCGCACGGAGCAAAATAAAACGGGCGTGCCCGAAGGCCGCCCGTGGTCAGTCCTGCCGAAGAGAAATGTGACGGAAGCGCTACGCTTCGGCGCCCATCGTCTTCACGCGCTTGGCGAGTCTCGAGACGGTGCGCGCCGACGTGTTCTTGTGGATGATGCCCTTGCCTGCCGCGCGCATGATCTCCGGCTGCGCCGCCTGCAGCGCGGCCCTGGCAGCGGCCTGGTCGCCGGACGTGATCGCTTCCTCGACCTTGCGCACAAAGGTGCGCATCCGCGAGCGGCGGGCCTTGTTGACCTCGGTCCGCGCGGCAATCTTGCGGACCATTTTCTTTGCTGAACGTGTGTTCGCCATCCATGACTCCCGGTGCCCGGTTCGGGCGCAAGCGGCGGGGATACATAAACGGGCCGGAGCCGTCAACCGGGATATGCGGGCGACAGCCGGTTTGCCGGGTCAGCGTCCTGCCGAAACAATCACGAGGGCCGGAAGGATCAGCCGGCCGCGCTCGTCCATGAAGCGCGGACGCACGACGCGGACGATATGGCCCGCCGGGAGATGGCTTCTCTGGCGTCCCACGGTGCGGTGCAGGCCCGGCTGGAATTCCTGGTCATCGAGGCCTGCCTCGACATAGCCGAACCGCCTGAGATCCCGCAAAACGTCCTGCAGGCGGTTGCGCGCGGCGGAGCGGCTACGCTCGCTGCCGGCAGCATGGATTTCCCGCAAATGGGTCTGCGCCCGGTCCAGCAGGTCCTTCAACTGGTCATCCTCGCTGAGCTGGGAGTCCGGCTCGAAGGTTGCAGGCCGGAAGCCCTGCCCTGCTTCCTCGGTGAACTCGGCCTCGATCGGCTCGGCTACGGGCGGGTCTGCTGCCGCCGGCATCACTGTTGCCGCTGCAGGCGCCGCGAGCGCTCTCCGGGGCATGGCAGGCTCGATGGCTGCCTGGGCAGCCGGTCCGATGGCCGCTGTTTCCGGCCCGGGCGGCCCGGCTTCCTCATGCCGCCGCCCCTTCGTCCCGCCGCCGCGCAGCACGCCGAACACGAGCAGCGCAAGGTCGACCCCGATGGCGGCCATCAGCGCGATCAGGCTGCGCCCGTCGAGCGGGCCGCCGGTCGCGGCCTCGTCCGTCAGGCCCGCCCGCCGGAACAGGCCGAGCCAGAGGTCCTCGACCGCCCGGGCAACGCCCTCGGCCCCTTCCGAGAACCGGAAGTCCGGCACCGTGATCCCGAAAGGCCCCGCCAGTTCGTCCGCTGCCGCCTGCAGCGCCGTTGCAAGATCGGGGTCATGGCAATAGGGAACGGTGCCGCCTGCGGGCGGGGCGGCGAGCTGGCCCGCCTTGGCCCGGAGCTGCGCGGCAATCGCCCGGCCGCGCGCCGTCGCCTCCGCCGAGATGTCGCGCGCGCCGATCCGCGTTTCCTGGTAGACCCGCTCATAGGCTGCCCGGCGGGCCGCCCCTTCGGCAGCGAGGCTGACCTCGCCTGCCGCCGCGCCCAGCCCGTCGAGCCGCGCCGCGACCGTCGGCAGCCATTCGCCCTGCACGCTTGCCGAGAGGGCCGCGATCTGGCTCTGCGTCTCGGCGCGCGCCCGGGCGAGCGGCCCGTCGCCCGGCGGCGAGGCGATCCCGCAGGTCCCGCCCCGGCTCGCCTCGATGGCCGCCTTCTCGTCAGACAGGCGCTCGGCCGTCGACATGACGGACGCCGCCGCGACGAGCCCGGCCTTCATCCCGGTCGTCTCTTCCTGCACATCGGTCAGCACCCGGGCGATCTCGGCCTCGGTCACGCTCTCGCCGGCGATCACGCTCCACCAGAAGCCGTAGCCGAAGCCGACCGACCAGACCGCGAGCAGGACATAGAGCGGCAGCGCGACGAGCCGCTTCCAGACATGCGACCACCAGCCGGGCGTCTCGTAGGGGCTCACCGTCTCGCGCAGGGCGACATACATGGCGAGCGTCAGGGTCAGCACGACGAGCGCGATGAGGCCCTGCGAGGCGAGGCCTGCGGCAAGGTCGTTGCCGATGATGAAGTCGCGCATGCCGCGCCAGGTCGCGAAGAAGGACGCGCCGACCAGCAGCAGCGTGACGAGCCCCATGGCGCTCGCATCGAAGAGCTCGCCTAGCCGGCTGAACGGCCGGCTGATCGGATCGGGACGCCGGGTCCCTGCCTGTCGCGCCACGCCTTGAAGTCCTCATCTCCCGGTAACGCCCATCCGCTGCCGGTGCGGCAATATGCTATCGCACGGCCCGCCCCTCAAGCGCGCGTGTCAGGGAGCCGGGGTCGAAGGCACCCCCCTCAGATGCCCCGGAAGTCGTCGCGCAGGCGGCGGTCGCGGTCGAGGAGGATTTCCTCCAGCGTCGCGACACGAGCCTTCAGCCGGTCGATCTGGTCGTCACGCACGTCGCGGCGGCGGGACGGCTCCCCGCGCCCGCGGCGTCCGGCGCGCGACGGGGCCCGGTTCAGGAGACAGATCACGGCGACAATCGCCAGGATGATCCAGAGATTCATGTCGTGTCCTTCCTCGCCAACATTATTGTTATTCGATATGTATGGCCGTTTCCGCGCGGCACAAGCCCGTTACTGCCTGAAAATCCGTCAGGCTAGCTTGCGGAACTCGCTGCGCAGGCGGCTGTCCTCGTCGGTGGCCAGGCGCTCGAGCACCCGCACCCGCTCGGCCAGCCGGCCGACTTCGCCGCGCAGGGTCGCGATCTCGCCGTCCTGGGCGAGGTTCTTGCGCGCCTTTTCCCGGTGCTTCACCCAATTGTCGATGCTGCTGGTCACGCACCCGATGACGACAATGATCGCCACCATTTCAAACACGCCCATGGCCGGAGTCCCCTCTCGCAAAAATATCGTTATTCGATATTTAGGGTAAACCGCCAAACAGCACAAGTCATGCCGCCGGAAATTTATCGCCCGGTCGATCCGAAGCCGCCCGTCCCGCGCCCGGTCTCGCTGAGGGTCTCCGCCAGCGACCATATGCCCTGCGTGACCGGCGCGACCACAAGCTGCGCGATCCGCTCGCCGCGCGTCACCGTGAAGGGTTCGGCCCCGAGATTGACGAGGAGGACCTTCACCTCGCCGCGATAGTCGCTGTCTATGGTTCCCGGCGTGTTGAGGCAGGTCACCCCGTGCTTCACCGCAAGCCCCGAGCGGGGACGCACCTGGATTTCATAGCCGTCAGGAATGGCGACGCTGAGCCCGGTCGGGACAAGCGCCCGCGCGCCGGGGGCGAGCGTCACCGGCGCATCCGCAGCGACGGCAGCGCGCACATCCATGCCCGCTGATCCGGATGTCTCGTAGGCTGGCAGGTCGAGCCCGGCAAAATGCGCGAGCGGGCAGACCTCGATCGTCACGCCGGCGGCCATCCGGTTCAGCCGAGCCCTTCGCGGCCGATGGCATAGAAGCGTTCGCGGCGCTGGCGCTTCAGGGCATCCGGCGCGAGCCCGGCGAGTTCCTTCAGCGCTTTCTCGATGGCCTTGCCGGCATCGCGCATGGCCCGCTCCGGATCGCGATGCGCCCCTCCGACCGGCTCGGCCACGACGCCGTCGACAATCTTCAGTTTCAGGAGATGCTCGCTCGTGATCTTCATCGCCTCGGCGGCATCCTTGGCCTTGGCCGCATCGCGGTAGAGAATGGACGCGCAGCCCTCCGGCGAGATCACCGAATAGACCGAGTGTTCCATCATCAGGACCTTGTTGGCCGCCGCGATGGCAATCGCCCCGCCGGACCCGCCCTCCCCGATGATGAGCGCGACCATGGGCACCGGCAGGGTCAGGCAGCGCTCGGTCGAGCGGGCAATCGCCTCGGCCTGGCCGCGCTCCTCGCCGGCCTTGCCGGGATAGGCCCCGGCCGTGTCCACGAAGGTCAGCACCGGCAGGTCGAACTTCTCGGCAAGGTTCATCAGGCGCACGGCCTTGCGATAGCCTTCCGGGTGCGCCATGCCGAAATTGTGCTTGAGGCGGCTTTCGGTCGTGCGGCCTTTCTCGTGGCCCATGACGACGACCGAACGGCCATTGAACCTGGCAAGGCCGCCGAGCACGGCCTCGTCATTGCCGAACAGGCGATCCCCGGCAAGCTCCTGATAGTCCTCGCAGAGGCCGTTCACATAGTCGAGAAAGTGCGGCCGCTCCGGGTGGCGGGCGACCTGCGTCTTGTGCCAGGCGTTGAGGTCGGCATAGAGGTCCTTCAGGGCCTTGGACGACTTTGCCCGCAGCTTCTTCACCTCGTCGGCAATCGACGGACCCTCGCCCTTGCCGGCGACGGCCTCCAGTTCCTGGATTTTCGCTTCAAGCTCGGCAACGGGCTTTTCGAAATCGAGATAAGTGGTCATGGCGCGGGGATACTACGGGATTCCTGGCCCGGAAAGCGCTTTGCTACTTTGGCGCGGGCTGCAATGGAAATTGGGTGGCGTGGCTTGCCACAGCCAGTGCGAAGGGTCACATAACATGGGGTGCAAGGCCGCAAATCTTCACTTCACCCAGCAACTGCAAGACTAGATGCTATGAATATCTTCAAAAAAGTCTTCGAGATCAGGGTTGTTGACGTTCCAGCATCGGACGGCGATCCGGCAGGCTATGTCGCGACCAACGATGAACTCGGCCTTGTCGTCGAGGCCGACTCCCTCGACCAGTTGAAGGTGCGCATCGAGGAAGTGGCGTTTGATCTGTTCGAGCTCAACGTGCTCCCGAAATTGCGCAGCGATGTCGATCGGGACGTGCTTCCGGCCTTTGATATCAGGCATCTTTTGAACGGCGGCCAAAGTGGCGAATTACTACCGGGACCTGATCGATTTGCTTCGGCTTAACGGGTGCACATTCGTCCGGAATGGCAAGGGGGATCACGAAATCTGGTACAGCCCGCTGACAGAGCGGAACTTTCCCGTCGACAAGGGCCTGAAACGCCGACACACGGCCAATGCCGTCTGCAGGCAGGCGGGCATCCCGAAGAGCTTCTAACCTCGATCCGGGCACGAGCCTAACGCATATGGCCCTTCATCCGCGCCAGCATCGCGCCCATCGCCGCGTGCACGGCCTCGATCGCCTGCAAGGGACGCACCATGACCTTGAAATCCGTGATCCGGCCGTCTTCGTCCCACTCGATCATGTCGATCCCGTTGACATATTTGCCGTCCATCACGGTCTCGAATTCGAGCACGGCGCGGGCCCCGCAGTCGAATACGCGGACATAACGGAAATCCTCGCCGCCGAGCGTCTCGCCCGCCGCCTTCAGGTAGGCGAGCGTCACGGCCTTGCCGCGCTGCGGCGTGAACACGACCGGGCTTGTGAAGACGACGTGGTCATGAATCTGGCCGTCGAGATCCGACATGTCGTGCGAGGCGACATGGTCCATCCAGCGTTGCAGCCAGGGCGAATAGCCCGTGTGTGGCACGGCGGGTTGCAGGTCGGCCATGGCAGGTTTCCTCATATCTCCGGGCGGCAGAAATCGTGTGCGAAGACAAGGTTCACGCCGCGCGCCAGGTCGCCATTGATGCGCAATGGCTCGAACCGGGTCTCGCTAACGAGCCGGGTCATCTCGGAGACGAACATGTCGCTCGAACAGGCGACGAGAATCCTGCTCGCCTCCCCGAGTGTCGAGAGATTGAATTTCGCCTCGCAACGCGCCTCGACCGGCGGCGACAGGGCCGAAGCCGGATAGCGGACCGGCGCGAGCGCGAGGGGACGGACCGTCCCGGACGTGTTGACCCGCGTGCCCGGCCCGCCGAGCAGTTCGTCCTCGGTCTCGGCCTGGCTGACCCGTTCGGCCCAGCCTGGCGGATAGATCAGGTCTGCCGAGGGTGCGCCCCGCGTGCCGCACTCCGCGATCGCGATGCCCCGGCCGGACAGCGCCCCGCCCTCGGTCGAAGCCCCGACATAGGGCGCAAGGCTCGAACAGGCCGCAAGCCCGGCAAGCGCCGGAAGGGCCAGAACGCGCCCGACAGACAATGCTTTCACGCCGTCTCCTCCTGTTGTTCCGCCCGCAGCCTAGTTCACAACATGCCACACGGTCTGGCGTCCGGCGAGATAGGTCACGGTCTTGCCGTCAAAACATGCGCTCTGTTCGAGCTTTATCTGCACGGGCTGGCCGTTCCACTCGGCGACCGGAGCCTTCACATTGCCTTCGATGGCATAACAGGTGTCGGCATGGACCGGCCAGTCGCCCTGCACCGGCGTCCCGTCCTGATCGTCCCACATGCCGATGGTCGGCCCCGGCGCATGGCCGACAAAGCCGATCGGATGAGTGTAGGTGCTGCAGGCCATGCCGTCCCGGGCGCATTTCTCAATCGTGCGGGCGAGCAAATCATTGCCGGTCCGGCCGGTCTCGAAAGACGAGGTCAGGTGGTCCTGCCAGCGATTGCCGGTGGCGAGCGCCGCGTCGAGCCCGAGCGGCACGCCTGTCTCCCCGGCCCGGGCAACATAGCCCATTTCCTGCGTGTCGGTGCAGAGCTTCAGATAGCAGATGCCGACATCGGTATGCAGCACGTCGCCGCGCAGGATCAGCCCCCCGGTGCCGCAGAAAGGCTGGTCTGCCTCGCACGCCTCGCCAGGGCGCTGGAGGTTCACGTCCGGCATGAACCACGGGTCGAGACCGAGACCCTCGAAACGCTGGCGGATGTACCAGGCGACGTCTTCGGTCGTCGTCACGCCCGGCGTGATGACCCGGCTTGAGAACGCCTCGCCGATCACCATGCGCGCGAGCCCGACAATGTGCCCATAGGCCTCCATTTCCATGTCGCTGCGGGTTTCGGCCCAGCGGACCACGAGCGCCTCGGCGCTGGTCAGCCGCGCGGCAAGCTCTGGCGAGAGGACCGAGACAAGCCGCTCGTGCAGGGCATGGGTCAGCCCGTCGGCGACCGGCCACTCGCCGGACACGTTGATGCCGATCCGGGCCGGGTCGCGTTCGGCGATCAGGTCGCCGAGCGCCTGCCATTGCGCGTCCTCGTCGCCGCCCTCCCAGGCCGCCTCATAGGGCGGGCCGAGCGGATAGCGGTTCACGGTCAGCCGGTCGAGTTCCCCGTCATGGCGGTGAAAGACGAGGATCGTCGTCCGCCGCGCAGCAAAGGACGGCTGCGGCACGAGCGTGAAATAGACTGGGTCCTCGGCATATTCCCGGTTTATGACGAGCCACATGTCGATGCCCGTCTCGTCCATCAGGCGCGGCAGGAGATTGAGGAGCCGGTCCTCGGCCATGGCATTTTCAGGCGCCACGCGATCCCGGAATTCGAGCACCGCGCGCTCCCCGGCAATCACCCGCCCCTGGTCAGCGCCCTGCGCCTCGACTGCCGCGGCCGACAGGCATAGCGCCGCCCACAAGAATACTCGCCGCCGCATCATCGCCGCTCTCCCGTCCTTGCCGATCACGCCGCTATTTCTCGCCGCGCGGGACCGGTCAGGCAAGCCCCGCAGGGTCACCCGACGCCCAATCACGCGCGGTCATAGGCCGCTTTCAGCCAGGCCGTCAGCTCGGCGTCCAGATCTGCGGGCGTTTCGAGCCGGACCTTGTGGGTGCACATGGAGCCTGGCTTTTCCGGCACGAGGCGATCGGTGCCGGGCTCGCCCTTAAGGTTGAGGCCGAGATCGATGCGGGTCTTCGTCGCGGGCGTGACCACGGCGAAATTCTTCGACCGGCGGAAGGCAACGCTTGTCTTCTTCGGGTCGATGGAGACATCGGGCCCGAACGACGACGCCTGGGCCACGAGCGCGTCATAGACCGGGCGGAGCCCCTCCTTGCCCTTGTACTGGGCGCCGAGCATTTCCCCGCCATCGGCATCGAGCGCGCCCTTGGCGGCAAGGCAGATCATGTTGGCATAGCCATGCCCGATGCCGTGGGCCTCCTTCAGGAGCGTCATCTGTTCGCCGTGCTTCGCCAGCCCGCTGCCCTGCACGAGCCTGACCCAGTGCTCGAACGGCTTGCCGGTCTTCTCGGCCAGGTTCGCCTTCATGCTTTCCAGCATCTCTTGCGGTGTTGCAGCCATGGCACGCCTCCCCTTTGGTCCGGATTATCTCGCCGGCCGGCAGCAATGTCGATATCCCCGGCATGGGCAAGGCCGCGACATCCGGGGCCGGCGACTCCCGGACGATTTTTTCGGCCCGTGCAATCGGGCCTGCCGTTCCCGGTTTGGCCTGCTATAGTCGGGCCATGACGTCCGATCCGAATCGCCTCTCGGTCTCGCAGCTTGCCGCCGCCCGCCCGCCTGTTCCGGGCAGCGGCGACGCGCCCTATTTTGCCGGGCTCAACCCCGAACAGCGCCGCGCCGTGGAACTGACCGACGGGCCCCTCCTCGTCCTCGCCGGAGCCGGCACGGGCAAGACACGCGTCCTCACCGCCCGCCTCGCCCACATCATCGCGACGCGGCGGGCCTGGCCGTCGCAGACGCTGACCGTGACCTTCACCAACAAGGCCGCCCGCGAGATGCGCGAGCGCGCCTTGTCCCTGATCGGCGATGCGGGCGAGGGCCTGCGCTGGCTCGGCACGTTCCATTCGATCGCCGCGCAGATCCTGCGCATGCATGCCGAACTCGTGGGCCTCAAGCCCTCCTTCACCATTCTCGACACGGACGACCAGATCCGCCTCTGCAAGCAGGTGATCGAGGCGGAAGGCATCGACCCGAAGCGCTGGACGCCGCGCTTCCTCGCCAGCCTCATCGACGGCTGGAAGAACCGTGCACAAGGCCCGGACAAGGCCCCCGCCGAAGACGCGCACCTGTTCGCCAATGGCAGGGCGCTGACATGCTACGCGCTTTACCAGTCGCGCCTGAAGGTGCTGAACGCCTGCGATTTCGGCGACCTTCTCCTGCACAATATCGCGCTTTTCCAGAACCATCCGGACGTGCTCGCGGACTATCACCGCAAGTTCCGCTACATCCTCGTCGACGAGTACCAGGACACGAACGTCGCCCAGTATCTCTGGCTGCGCCTGCTCGCGCGCGGGTCCGGCAATCTCTGCTGCGTTGGCGACGACGACCAGTCGATCTATGGCTGGCGCGGCGCGGAGGTCGATAATATCCTCCGCTTCGAGACGGATTTTCCGGGTGCCGAAATCGTCCGCCTTGAGCGCAATTACCGGTCGACCCGGCACATCCTCGCTGCCGCCTCGGCCGTCATAAGCCACAACAAGGGCCGGCTCGGCAAGACGCTGCACGTCGCCGGCGACGCTGCAGATGATCCGGATGCGGAAAAAGTGAAAGTGCGCGGCCTCTGGGACGGCGAGGCCGAGGCGCGCCTGATCGGGGACGATATCGAAGCCTGGCGCGCATCGGGTCGCCAATATGCAGGCTGCGCCATCCTCGTGCGGGCTTCCTGGCAGATGCGCCTTTTCGAGGAACGCCTGATTCTTCTCGGCATCCCCTACCGCGTCATCGGCGGACCGCGCTTTTTCGAGCGCGCCGAGATCCGCGATGCCATGGCCTATTTCCGCCTCGTCGCCCAGCCCGACGACGACCTCGCCTTCGAGCGCATCGTCAACCAGCCCAAGCGCGGCGTCGGCGACACGACCCTGCAGAAGCTCCAGCGGTATGCCCGCGATGATGGCCGCTCGCTCTCGGTCATCGTGCCCATGGTCCTGCAGACCGACGAAATACGCGGCGGGGCACGGCGGGGCCTCGCGCTCTTGCTCGACCAGCTCGGAATGTGGCGGGACAAGCTGCGCGCCGGCCTTCCGCATACGGACCTTGCCGAGCTCATCCTCGACGAAAGCGGGTATACGGACATGCTCGTCCAGGACCGCTCGCCGCAGGCGCAGTCGCGTCTCGACAATTTGAAGGAGCTTGTCCGCGCCATGGGCGAGTTCGGGTCCCTGCCGGCCTTTCTGGAACACGTCCAGCTCGTCATGGACGCCTCCTCCGGGACAAGCGGCGGCGACGAGGTGCAGATCCTCACGCTGCATGCCGCCAAGGGGCTCGAATGGCCCATGGTCTTCCTGCCGGGCTGGGAGGAGGAGGTTTTCCCGTCCCGCCGCAGCCTCGACGAAAGCGGCCTGAAGGGCCTCGAAGAGGAGCGCCGTCTCGCCTATGTCGGTCTCACGCGGGCGCGCGAACGCTGCGCAATTTCCTTTGTCGCGAACCGCCAGATCTATGGCCGCTGGCAGTCGGTCCTGCCCTCGCGCTTCGTCGACGAGCTGCCGCTTGCCCATGTCGATGCCGTCTCCGAGACCGGCTATTCGACCCAGCCCGGCGCCGAAAGCGGCTTTGCCGGAACCGTCGAGGACCTCGGCGCCCGGTCGTCCTATTCGAGCCCCGGCTGGAAGCGCATGCAGGAAAACGCGGTACGCGAGAAAGGCCCTGGCCCGGTCATCGACGGCAAGGCCGAACTCATCGCGGCCGCTTCAGGCGACAGCCGCTTCCGCATCGGCCAGCGCGTGTTTCACGACAAGTTCGGCTATGGCAGGGTCGTCGCCGCCGAGGGGACGAAACTGACCGTCGATTTCGAGAAGGCCAACCGCAAAAAAGTCATCGCGACCTTCCTGAGCGCGGCCTGAGCCCTGTTGCGCGATTCCCCGTCCTCACCCGCGCCATCCTTCGACGGGCTCAGGATGACCCGGTTCCTGGATCTGACTCATCCTGAGCCTGTCGAAGGATGAGCCTGTCGAAGGATGAGCCTGCCTGCCCCGAACACCCCCCTTCGCCTGTCCCACCTGTCCCACCCCTGTCCCATGCCTGTACCACCCCTGTCCCACCGGCTGTCCCACCCGGCCCTTTATCCCCCAAACCGGACCTGCCTATGCCTTGCCCGAAAGCCCTGCTAGGAGGCGCGCCATGTACAAGATTTTCGCAACCGGCCCGCGCGAGGCCATCGAGGCGGCCTGGGACGCCCTCGCCTGGACCGACCCCTCGCCCGCCGAAGCGGTCGATGCCCGGGAAGAGGGCCGCACGGCCTGGCGGCTCGACGCCTATGCCGGCAGCGAGGAAGACGCCCGCGCCTGCGTGGCGATGATCGGCAAAACCTCTCCGGACCTCGTCGCGCGCATTGAATTCCTTGAAGAAAGAGACTGGGTGAGCCTGTCTCTCGAAGGCCTGCCGCCGGTCTCGGCCGGCGCGTTCTTCGTCGCCGGGAGCCATGTCCTGACGCGCGCCGCGCCCGGCCGGATCGGCATTCTCATCGAAGCCGGCCCGGCCTTCGGAACCGGTCATCACGGTACGACGCTCGGCTGCCTCCTAGGTCTCGAACACGTGCGCCGCCAGCGCCGGATCGGCCGCGTCCTCGACCTCGGGACGGGCTCCGGCGTGCTCGCCATCGCCGCCCTGAAGGCCGGGGCAACGAGCGCCATCGGCACCGATATCGACCGGGAAAGCGTCCGTGTTGCCTCCGAAAATGCACGCAAAAACAACGTGTCAGCCCAGTTCCGCGCCCTGCATGTCACCGGCGCGCATCACGCTGTCATCCGGGCCCGCGCGCCCTTCGACACGGTTTTCGCGAACATTCTCGCGCGCCCGCTCGTCGGCCTTGCGCCCGACATTGCCCGGCTCGCCGCGCCGGGCGGGGCGATCATCCTCTCGGGCCTCCTGACCCGTCAGGAACCGCAGGTCCGCGCCGCCTTTGCCGGGCGAAATCTCGCCCTTGCCCGCCGCATCCGCAAGGATGGCTGGTCGACGCTCGTCCTGCGAAAACCCGGAGCCTAGCGCGCGTCGCGGCGGGCCCAGCGGGCAGCGCGGCGCGCAAGGATGCGCGGGCGCTCTTTGGCGGCAGGGGCCGCTGCCGAAACCCTGGCCGGGGCACGGGTGACCTCGTTGACAAAGGGCGGCCGCTTGGCCTGCGGCACCACGATCATGTCGAGGGGCCGGGGAAGGATGTGAAGGTCTTGCATCGGAAGCTCCGCATTGTGCACTGCAGCAATTTTGCTGTTGGCGCACATATGGTATGGCAGAGCCGCTTGAGAATCCTTGGAAAAACAGTGTGCCCATGCGTTTGTGCATGGCTCCGCTGAACCCTTTTTTAACCTGTCGTTCCGCGCTAGTGTCGCCAGCATGAAACAGACCTTCGATGTTCGCGGCGGCCCGGCAACCGGCCGCAGAAACCTTCCCGCCCTTCGCCGCGAGATGCAGGCCATGGGGCTCGACTATGTTCATGTGCCCCACGAGGACGAGTACCAGAACGAATACCTGCCGGAAGCCAATGAGCGCCTCGCCTGGGCCACGGGCTTTACCGGCTCGGCTGGTGCGGCCGTCATTGGCCTTGAAAAGGCAGTGGTTTTCGTCGACGGGCGCTACACGCTGCAGGCTGCAGACCAGATCGACGGAACGCTGTTCGACATGATGGCCCTGCCAGATCCCGGCCCGTTCGGCTGGCTCGCCTCGCAGGACCTCGCCGGCAAGACGGTCGGCTACGATCCGAAACTCGTCAGCCCGAACGATGTGGAACAGCTCGAGGCCGCCGTGACCGGGTCTGGCGGCTGCCTGAAAATGCTGCAGAAAAACCCGGTCGATGCCGCCTGGACCGATCAGCCGCCGCAGCCGCTCGCCACGGTTACGCCCCATCCGCTCGTCCACGCCGGCAAGTCGTCCGCCGACAAGCGCGCCGGGATTGCCCGGGAACTGGCCAGGAAGAAGGCGGCGGCGACCGTCGTCACCTCCCCGGCCTCGCTCGCCTGGCTCTTCAACATTCGCGGCGGCGACGTGAAATGCACGCCGCTGCCGCTTGGCCAGGCCGTTCTGCATGCCGACGGGCGCGCCGATCTCTATCTTGCCGCCGAGAAAGTGACCGATGAGCTTCGCGCCCATCTCGGCAATGAGGTGACCGTGCGCCCGCTTGGCGCGCTCGAGGGCGACCTTTCTGCCATGTCGGGCAAGGCCGTGCTGCTCGACCCGGCGACTGCTTCGGCCTGGTTCTTCGCAACGCTCGCTGCGGCTGGTGCAACCATCCTGAAGGGCCAGGACCCGTGTGCCCTGCCGAAAGCCTGCAAGAACGCGGCGGAAATTGCCGGGACGAAGGAAGCGCACCTGCGCGACGGGGCGGCGCTGACCCGGTTCCTGCACTGGCTCGACACCGCGGCCCAGTCGGGCGACGTGACCGAGATCGAAGCGGTGACCCGGCTCGAGAATTTCCGCGACGAAACCGGCAAGCTGCATGACCTCTCTTTCGAGACAATCTCAGGGGCCGGCCCGAACGGCGCGATCGTGCATTACCGCGTCTCCACGGCAACCGACCGGAAGCTCGAACGGGGCAGCCTCTTCCTCGTCGATAGCGGCGGGCAGTATGCGGACGGCACGACCGACGTGACCCGCACCGTGCCGATCGATCCACCGGACGTCGGCATGAGGCACCACTACACCCTTGTTCTTAAAGGACATATATCCCTTGCCGCCGTCCGCTTCCCGCCCGGCACGACCGGCACCCATCTCGACGTGCTCGCTCGCCACGCGCTCTGGCAGGCCGGGCTGGACTACCAGCACGGCACCGGCCATGGCGTCGGCGTCTATCTCGGCGTGCATGAAGGTCCGCAGCGGATCGCCAAGCCCTGGAATTCGACCCCGCTGATGCCCGGCATGATCGTCTCGAACGAGCCCGGCTATTACAAGACCGGGGCCTACGGCATCCGCATCGAGAACCTGCAATTCGTGACCGGACCGGCCCCCGTTCCCGGCGGCGAGATCGACATGCTCGGCTTCGAGACGCTGACCTTCGCCCCGCTCGCCCGGGACCTGATCGACCTCGCCGCACTGGCGCCGCAGGAGCGCGCCTGGGTCGATGCCTATCATGCCGAGGTCTGGCAAAAGATCGCCCCGCGCGTCGATGGCGTGGTGTCGGACTGGCTGAAGACGGCCTGCGCGCCGCTCTGAGGTCCCTCCCCGGCCGTCAGCGCGCGGCTGGGTCGCCGATAAGCGCCAGCCATTCTTCTTCCGTGAGCGTGCGCACGCCGAGTTCCCCGGCTTTCCCGAGCTTGGAGCCAGCGCCCGGACCGGCGACGAGAATGTCGGTCTTTGCCGATACCGAGCCGGAAACCTTGGCGCCAAGCGCGGTTGCGCGCGCTTTCGCCTCATCCCGCGTCATCCGCTCGAGCGTGCCGGTGAACACCACGGTGAGCCCCGCCACAGGGCTGTCGCTCGCGGCCTGTTCGGCCGGAAGCACCTCGACCTCGTCCAGAAGGGCCGCCAGCATGTCCTGATTGTGCGGCTCGCGGGCAAAGGCGGCGAGCGCGGACACGGCTGCCTCGCCGATCCCGTCGACCGCCAGAAGGTCGAGGCGGGCCTGGCCCGCGCCTTCGCCCTCGCCCGCAGCCGAACGGACAAGGCCCCAGAAATTCTCCCAGGCTCCGAAATGCCGGGCGAACAGGCCGGAGGTCGTTTCACCGACATGGCGGATGCCAAGACCGTTGAGAAACCGGGCGAAGGGCACCTTGCGCCGCGCCTCGATGGCGGCAAAGAGCTTCTCCGCCGATGTCTCGCCGAAGCCGTCCCATTCGGCAAGCGGCGGCAGGCCGGCAGCCCTGATCCGCGCGGCAAGCCTGAAAATGTCCTGCGGACCGGCGAGCACGCCTTTTTCGTGGAAAAGCGCGACCTGCTTTGCCCCCAGCCCGTCTATATCAAGCGCCTTGCGCGAGACGAAATGCTTCAGCCGTTCGACCGCCTGCGCCGGACAGGTGAGCCCGCCGGTACAACGCCGCCGGACATCTTCATTGCCTGCCTCGTCAATATCCCGGACCGCCGCTGAACCGCATTCCGGACAGGCGTCGGGCATCTGCCAGGGCTGCGAACGCCCGGACCGGTCCGGGTCCACAACGCCGAGGATTTGCGGAATGACATCCCCTGCCCGCTGCACCGTGACCATGTCGCCGGCGCGAATGTCCTTGCGGGCGATTTCGTCCTCATTGTGCAGCGTCGCATTCGACACGACGACGCCGCCTACGGTCACTGGAGCAAGGCGGGCGACAGGCGTGAGGGTCCCGGTCCGCCCGACCTGGATATCGATCGCCTCAAGCCGTGTCGTTGCCTTCTCGGCGGCAAACTTGTGGGCAATCGCCCAGCGCGGAGCGCGACTGACCGTGCCGAGCCGGGACTGCCAGTCGAGCCGGTCGACCTTGTAGACGACCCCGTCTATGTCATAGCCGAGCCCGGCCCTGGCCTGTTCGATCTCGCGATACGCCGCGAGCAGCCCTTCCAGCGAGGCATGGACGCCGAAGCGCGGATTGGTCTGCAATCCCCAGGCGGCGAAAGCCTTGATGGCCGCGCTCTGGGTATCGGCGAACGGCTCTGATGCTGCTGCCCAGGCATAGGCAAAGAAGCGCAGGGGGCGCGATGCGGTGATCGAAGCATCAAGCTGGCGCAAGCTG
>CAYSED010000031.1:0-3434 GCA_964429935.1 uncultured Hyphomonadaceae bacterium | reverse complement strand
CCGCGTTTCGCGGATTGGCAAAGGTCTTGCGCCCGGCCGCCCCTTCCCGTTCGTTGAGCGCGGCGAAATCGTCATGCGACATGTAAACCTCGCCGCGTATCTCGATCTCGTCCGGCCAGCCGCTGCCTAAAAGATTCTCCCGAATATCCCCGATTGTCCGGGCGTTCGCTGTCACCTCCTCGCCGATGCGGCCATCGCCCCGCGTGGCGGCGCGAATGAGCTTGCCCGACCTGTAGAGAAGACTTAGCGACAGGCCGTCGATCTTCGGCTCGGCGGTGATGGCCAGGGGCTCTCCAGCATCCAGTCCGAGAAACCGGCGAATGCGCGCGGCAAACTCGGAGACATCCTCGTCGCTGAACGCGTTGGCGAGCGAGAGCATGGGCTCGCCATGGGCGGCCTTGTCAAAGCCGTCTGCCGCAGGCGCGCCAACCTCGTCTGAGGGACTGTCAGGCCGTTTCAGGCGCGGGAACCGTTTCTCGATCGCTTCGTTGCGCTGGCGCAGGGAATCATAGTCGGCATCGGATATGAGCGGGGCATCGTTCTGATAATAAGCCGAGTCGGCAGCCCTGATCTCGCCTGCAAGCCTTGCAAGCTCGCGGCGCGCCCCGGCCTCGTCCAGTGCCTCGACGGGCGTCCCGCCCAGTTCCATTATCGCTCCAGCAATCGCTCCGCTGCGGCTCTTGCTTCCCGGGTCACCTCGGCCCCGGACAGCATCCGCGCGATTTCCTCGGTTCGCTCGTTGGCATTTAGGACATGAGCGCGCGTCTGTCCAAGCCCCTTGCGCCCGCCCGCCTTCTCGATCCGCCAGTGGGCATGCGCCGCCGCCGCGACCTGGGGGCTGTGCGTAATGGCAAAGACCTGGCGCGAGCCAGCGAGACGGACGAGGCGCTCTCCGATGGCATGGGCAACGGCACCGCCAACGCCCTGGTCAGCCTCGTCGAAGATAAGCGCCGGCAGGCTGCTGCTCGCCGTCGCCGCCGCGCATTTCAGCGCGAGCGAGATGCGGGCGAGTTCGCCGCCCGAGGCGATCCGGCGCAGCGGACCGTATCCCGCGCCGGGATTGGTCTCGACCTCAATCTCGATCCGGTCGATGCCTCGCGCATCGGCCTCGTCTTCGGCAAGCGGGGTGACCGAAACGCGGAAGCCCGCCTTGCCGAGCTTCAGGGGACCGAGTTCCCTTGCCACCGCCTTTTCGAGGCGGGCAGCTCCCGCGCGCCGCGCGCCGGAGAGCGTTTCGGCCGCGCTGCGCCAGCGCGCCGCCGCCGCCGTTTCGGCCGCCCGCGCCTCCGCCAGCCTGTGTTCGCTGCGCTCCAGCCCGGCAAGCTCGTCCTCGAGCGCGGCAAGTTTTGCGGCCAGGCCGTCCGGGTCGAGCCGGTGCTTGCGGGCAGCCGCCTTCAGGGCAAAGAGCCGCGCCTCGGCGGCCTCGAGGGCGGCGTCGTCATCCACGGCCACATCGCCGAGGGCCGAGAGGGCCCCGAGCGCCTCGCCGAACTCGATGACCGTTCGATCGAGCGCCTCGGCGAGCAGGCGGACCGCATCGCCGAGCGCTCCCTCGCCGCTGCCGCCCTGTCGTTCTGCCATGGCAGGCAGGCCGGCAAGGCGCTGTGCCTCGGCCGTTGCCTGGCGCAGGGCCGCATCGACATCCGCCGCCTCGAGGATGCCGGTCATGAGACGGAGCCCGTCGCGGACACGGGAGGCCTGCTGGGCTTCCTGCCGGGAGAGGGCGAGGCGTGCCGCTTCCCCGGGGCGCGGGTCGAGGGCGCGCAGCTCGCCGATATTGTGGACGAGAATGTCCTTCAGATTGTCCTCGTCACCGATCACCGCCTCGACCTGCCGGCGCGCCGCCCGCGCCGCGTTCAGCGCCTGCCAGGCCGCCGCGTGCGCCTCGAGCAGCCCGCCATTGCCGGTGAACTGATCGACCAGATCGCGATGATGGGACGGCTTCAGAAGGTCAGCGGCCGCATGCTGGCCATGAATCTCGACAAGTTCGGCACCGATCTCGGCGAGGAGACCGCTCGCCACCGGCTGGTCGTTGACAAAGGCCCGCGCCGCCCCGGACCGGGGAACGATCCGCTTCAGGATCAGCCCGTCTTCATTGTCCGCAAAGAGCCCGGCCGACGAGATCAGGTCCCATACGGCATGTTCCGCCGACAATTCGAAGGTCACGGCGACGACGGCGCGCTCGGCCCCAGCCCGCACAAAACGCTTGTCCGGTCGCATGCCGAGCGCAAGACCGATGGCATCGAGGAGGATCGACTTCCCGGATCCGGTTTCCCCGGTCAGGCCCGTGAAGCCGTGCTCCGCTTCGAGCTGCAGCCGGTCGATGAGCACGAAATCTATAATGGAGAGCGCCGTAATCATGTGCCTCCATTATCATGTGAACAAAACTAGAACAAGCGTGAAAATACCCCGCGGCGGCGTTCGTCGGTGACCGCTTCGGGATCGAGCCCTTCGCGCTGCATCAGGCGATAGGCGTCCTGGTACCAGTTCGTGTCCGGGTGATTGTATCCGAGCACGGCCGCCGCGGCGAGCGCCTCGCCGTTGAGGCCGATGGAGAGGTAGGACTCGACGAGCCGGTAGAGCGCCTCGGGCGAATGGGTCGTCGTGTCATAGTCCGTGACGACCGTCCGGAACCGGTTGATCGCCGGCAGGTGCTGGTTCTTGCGCAGGTACCAGCGGCCGATTTCCATCTCCTTGCCGGCAAGCTGGTCATTGACCATGTCCATCTTGAGCTCGGCATCGCGGGCATATTCTGATTGCGGGAAACGCCGGATGATCTCGTCGAGGGCGGACTTGGCCAGCTCGGTCGTGCGCTGGTCGCGGTTGACATCGGTGATCTGCTCGAAATAGCTCGCGGCGATCAGATGATAGGCATAGGGCGCGTGCTCGCTGCCAGGATTCAGAGCGACATAGCGTTGCGCCGTCGAGATCGCGTCCTCATACTTGCGGGACTGGTAGGCGGCAAAGGCGGTCATCAGGGTCGAGCGGCGGGCCCACTCCGAATAAGGGTGCTGGCGCTCCACCTCGTTGAACAGGGTGATCGCCTCGTCATAATCGCGCCGGTCAAGCTCCCGCGCGGCGGAATTGTAGAGGACCTCAACCGGGCGCTCGACATAAGCCCTCTCGGCGCGGCGGCTGTTGCTCTGGCAGGCCGAGAGGAGGAGCGCCCCGCAAGCAAGCCCCAGGACAGGTTTCGTCACCGGCATTTTCATCGACTGGCTCTTTCCTTGACGCGCTTCCAACTATCGCCGCCGGATGCCCGGGACTCAAGCCCCGGCGTGCAGGTGCCGGGACAATCACAGGCAGTTGAAGCCGGTTCAACCATCGTCATTGGCCGCGTTGGCGCGATTGTGACAGTCATGTTTCATACAACGGGAGGGCTAGGCTGAATCGACATTCAGCGCATCCATAAGATTGCTGCGGCAAGGACGACG
>CAYSED010000030.1:0-27531 GCA_964429935.1 uncultured Hyphomonadaceae bacterium | reverse complement strand
ATTCGACCCGGAAAGGAATCCCTTGCGATTCCGTCAAAGACGAAGACGCTCTAGAGCGCTTTCGACTCCAGCGGAAGCGCGACAAGCGACCAAGGGTCGCCCGGCGCCCCTGCGCCGCCCCCGCGGAGCCGTCGGCGCCAGCCGACTGGCGTGAGCGAGAGAACAGCGACGAGCGATTCCGCCACAGGCGGAATTGCTCTAGCGTACCGGTTCGCTCGATTGCGGCCTGCCGGACAGACGGAGGAAGGGCCGCAGGCGGCGCGCGACCCGGGCGGCGAGGCCCGGGGGTTTCAGGTAGATGTCGGCGCAGGAGCGTCCGCTTTCGCCGAGCGGGGTGAACGATACGCAGCCATATTCCGCGCTCGCCCCCGGCAGGAAGGCCGGTTCGCCGTGCCAGGACCGCATGTTCGGGCCGTGGCCGGTCCAGATGTTCATGTAGATCTTGCCGGACGTGCGCGGAATGCCCCGCTCGCCGGCCGGCGTTTCATAGACAAGCTCACCGTCAATGTACCAGGCAATGCGGTCCGGATGCCAGTCGAACGCATAGAGATGCAGGGCATCGGCCGCGTCGAAAGGCAGGCCGAGCCGCTTGTGGGCACCGGTCTTGCCGTCCCGGAAATAATTGAACTCGACGGCCCTCGTGTCCTTGCCCGTGAACTCGATGTCGATCTCGTCATGGGGGTGGCCGAAATAGGGGCCGGTATAGGTGAAGAAGGCCGAGATCAGCCCGGACTCGGGCGAGGGGCGCATGAGGACCTCGTAGCGCCCGTAGCCATAGGTCCGCGTCGACTGGACCTCGCCGCCGGTCCACGCCTGGCCTCCCGGCCGTCCGCCGCGCATTTCGAGGGCCATGCCGCCGGAGCTGAACACGACATTCTCGCGGCTCCAGTCATTCGCCATGAAGTGATCCTTCATGGCATGGTCCGACACGTGCCAGTTCACCGGTTCCGGTCCGTTCCCGAAGAGGCTGATGAACCCCTGCCCGCCCGGCAGTGGCACATAGCCAGGCGGCACGGACGCAAGCCCCGGGCGGGGCTCGCCCGGCAGGGGGGTCGCGTCCGGTTCCACCGGCGCGGCGTCGGGTTCCGGGACGACGGGCTCCGGCCTCACAGGTTCCGGCAATCCTGCCGAAAGGTCTGGCGGCGCGGGCGGCGGCGGGCCGATCGCGAGGACAATGATCCCGGCACCGCCTGCCAGACCGGCGGCGGGCCAGGCCAGCCAGCGGATGCCGGGAGGGCCCGGCATCCACACTGCCGCGCGGGCGAGGCTTTCGCGATCAGTCATTCCAGGGCCTTCCCGCTTGTCAGGAACCCTGGATCTCAGCCGTGAGAGGGCCCTGCCGCTGCCTGCAGCGCCCCGCCATGCCCGAGTGTGTCCGGAGAAGCGTGGCCGTTCAATGGCGAATAGGTCAGCGCGACAGCAAGAACCACGCCAAGCCCGAGCGCGGCCGCCCCGCGCAGGGGCGGCTCGGTCCGCAAGGGAGCCATCAGCGGGCCGGTCGCAACATAGAGGAGGAGCCCCGCCGATAGGGCAAACAGCGAGCCGACCATCTCCGGACCGACGGAGAGGAAGAACGGAGCGGAGGCTGCAACGCCTAGGGGCGTCGTCGCCGCCGCTGCGAAGAAGGCGAAGATGAAGGCATTGCGGTTCGACACGCCCTGGCCGCGCAGGATGGCAAAGGCGATGATGCCTTCGGGGACCTCGTGGACGATGAGCGAGGTGGCGGCAAAGACCCCGGCCTCGAAACTCGCCGCAAATGTCACCGCATAGATGATGCCGTCGAGAAAAGAGTGGGCGGCGATGGCAAGGACCGGCGTGATCGCCGCTGCGACGGGAAGGCCGGATGGCGATCCTGAAAAGAGGCGGCCGGAGGCGTGGCTGAGGACGAGCCCGCCCAGAAAGCCCGAAAGAATGAAGGCGGGTGCCGAGGCCGTCCGCGCGAGCGCCTCAGGCGCGATGTGCAGCAGGGTGAGCGTGAGCAGCATGCCGCCGGCCGCAAGGGCAAACAGCGCCGAGAACCGCGCGCTCCAGTCCCGCCTGTGCGCCACGACGATCAGGCCAACGGTCGTCACGAAGGCCGCGACCAGGCCGAAGAACATGGGGGCCTGGATGTCCGACCACATGATTTGCCTGCCTGTCCGAAAGCGCCGCGCCCGATATGCGAAATGTTATATAGTCTCGCTCGCGGCGAATTGAAACCCGCCCTCCCGGATGCCCTGCCGGGCGCGGCGGCGGGCCGACAGAAAAGGGCGACCCGTGCAGGCCGCCCTTCCAATCTACGCGCACTCTACTGAGCGTGAGGCTTATCGCTGCTTTGCTAACAGATCGCGAATTTCGGCCAGCAGAACTTCCTGGGCGGGCGGCGGGGTGGGCACGGCCTCTTCCTTCTTTTTCAGCGTGTTCATGCCCTTGATAATCATGAACATGACGAAAGCGACGATGAGGAAAGAAATGGTCGCCGATATGAAGGCCCCGAGTTCGACTATGGCAGCGGCCTTGACCACCTCGCCGGCGGCATTGACCTCGGCCGGGGAAATGGTGAACGCGATGCTGGAGAAGTCCACCCCGCCGAGAACCGGGCTGAGGACAGGAAGGAAAACGCCCTGGATGAAGGCCGTGACCACGGTGGCAAATGCCCCGCCCATGACGAAGCCGACGGCCATGTCTATGAGGTTGCCCTTCATCGCGAACTGCTTGAATTCATTGAACATCGGGAACCCCTAATCCGTTGATTGCAATGAGTATTTAACCGTTTCATGATCGGCCGGTTCGGCCTGGCTGTCAAGCACGGGCGCGCCTGAGCCGCTGGCGGGAGGCCGGTCAAGTCAGGTCAGGTCAGCGCGCTTCCGGATCGATGCCGTTGTTGATGCGCATGCGCAACTCCTTGCCGGCCTTGAAGAAGGGCACGCGCTTGGCCGGCACGTCGACCGCCTCGCCGGTTCTCGGGTTGCGTCCGCGACGGGCCTCGCGCTCGCGCACGGAGAAGGCGCCGAAGCCGCGCAGCTCGACCCGGTCGCCGCGCTCGAGCGCCGCCGAGATCTCCTCGAAGATGACATCGACGGCCTGCTCCACCCGCTTCTGCGGCAGGTGGGGATACGCCTCGGACAGTTTCGCAACGAGTTCTGATCTGAGCATGGACAAAACTTTAAACAGATTGCGGCGGAAGCTGAAGCCTCCGCCGCAAAAAAAGTCATGAAATTTCGGAAGGATTATAGGTGCTTAGCCACAGGGCACGGCCGCAATGCCCTATCCTTCGCCGGCGAGGGCGCTCGCCTGGGCGAGCCATTCCTCCCGCGTTATCCGGCCCGGGAAGCCCATTTCTTCCTCGAGCCCGGCGATCTGGCCTTCGTTCAGGGCGGCCACCTGCCAGAAGTGGAAAATCCCCGCTTCGTTGAGCTTGCCTTCGAGGACCGGGCCGACGCCCTTGAGGCGTTTCAGATCGTCCGCTTCGCCTTGCGGCGCGGCAAGGCGGCCCCGCGCGTCGGCCGCGCCGCCCTTGCCCCTGGACGGGGACTTGTCTGCCTTCGGAGCCGCTTTGGCCTTTCTGGCAGCCACCGGCTCGGAGCTTGCCAGCGCGGCACCAAGAATGTCGCCGAGCGACGCGCCGCTGTCGGCCGAGCCATACTGGGCCACCGCCTCCTTCTCCTCGGCAATCTCGAGCGCCTTGATCGACAGGGTGACGCGGCGCGAGCCCTTGTCGACGCTGATGACGCGGGCATCGACCTTGTCGCCGATCGCAAAGCGTTCAGGGCGCTGGTCCGCGCGGTCGCGGGAAAGGTCAGACCGCCGGATGAAGGACTTCATGGCCGGCTCGCCGAACTCGACCTCGATGCCGCCGGACGCCACCTCGGTCACGCGGCATGTCACGATCGCATTGCGCAGCACGCCGGTATCCGAACCGAGCGGGTCGCCGGACAATTGCTTGATCCCGAGCGAGATGCGCTCCTTGTCGCCGTCGACATCGAGCACCTTGACGCGGACCATGTCGCCCTTGCTGAAGGTCTCTATGGCCGCTTCGCCCGGCTGGTCCCAGGAAATGTCATTGATGTGGACCATGCCGTCGAGGTCCGGCCCGAGGCCGACAAACAGGCCGAACTCGGTGATGCCGCGAACCTCTCCCTCGATCTCGCTGCCGATCGGGTGTTCGGCCATGAAGGCGTCCCACGGATTGTCCATGGTCTGCTTGAGGCCGAGCGATATGCGCCGCTTCTCGGAATCGACATCGAGGACCTCGACATCGACCATTTGCGAGGTCGACACGATCTTGCCGGGATGAATGTTCTTCTTGGTCCAGCTCATCTCGGAAACGTGGATGAGGCCTTCGACCCCGTCTTCGAGTTCGACGAACGCGCCGTAGTCGGTGATGTTCGTGACCTGGCCCTCGAGGCGCGTGCCGACAGGGTACTTGCGCACGACGCCGTCCCACGGGTCGGAGCCGAGTTGTTTCATGCCGAGCGATATGCGCTGGGTCTCCGGGTTGATCTTGATGATCTGGACCTTCACGGTCTGGCCGACCTCGACCACCTGGCTTGGGTGGTTGACCCGCTTCCAGCTCATGTCGGTGACGTGCAGGAGGCCGTCAATGCCGCCGAGGTCAACGAAGGCACCATAATCGGTGATGTTCTTGACGACGCCGTCGCGGACATCGCCCTCGGTCATCTCGCCAACGATCTCGGCGCGCTGCTCGGCGCGGCTCTCTTCGAGCACGGCGCGGCGGGACACGACGACGTTGCCGCGCGGACGATCCATCTTGAGGATGGCGAACGGCTGCTTCTCGCCCATGAGCGGGCCGACATCCCGCACCGGGCGAATGTCCACCTGGCTGCCGGGCAGGAAGGCATTTACGCCGCCGAGATCGACGGTGAACCCGCCCTTGACCCGGCCGACGATCGCGCCGGTGACCGGCTCTTCCTTGTTGAACTTTTCCTCGAGCCGGACCCAGCTTTCCTCCCGTCGTGCCTTCTCGCGGGAGAGCACCGCATCGCCAAGCGCATTCTCGATCCGGTCGAGATAGACCTCGACGAGCTTGCCGCGCTCGGGCGCACGGTCATCGAGGAAGAACTCCTTCAGCGGGATGCGGCCTTCTGTCTTCAGGCCGACATCGACAACGACAATGTCGTTCTCGACGGAGATGACGGTGGCCGGGACGACCCGGCCCTCGGTCATGGTCTCGGCAGCGGCGCTGCCCTCGAACATGGCGGCAAAATCGTCGGTGGAGGGGTTCATGGTCTGGGTCTGCATGCAATTTCCTAATGGCTTCGGGGCGGAACCGGGATGCGCGCAAGGGCGCATGCCGACTCGGCCGCCCGTCCTGGGGCTGGAGTTGAAACTGAAAAGGCGTGGGGCCACCCTTTGGTTTTGACCGGGCCTGCCATTGGCGCGCCCTGTCAGAGGTGACGGTCATTTTCCGGCCAGAACAGCCTCAATGACTGCCCGCGCCTTATCCACAGCCGCGTCTATACTCAGATCAGTCGTATCAATCAACACCGCATCGGCGGCCTTTCGCATCGGTGCGGCTGACCGGTTGCGGTCGCGGGCGTCGCGCTCGCGCAGGTCGGCTTCCATCTCGGCCTGCGACAGGGCCTCGCCGGAGGCGGCAAGCTCCGTGCGCCGGCGGCGCGCGCGCTCGGCAATGTCGGCATCGATCCAGAGTTTGACGTCGGCGTCCGGACAGACGACCGTGCCGATGTCGCGCCCGTCTAGCACCGCCCCGCCCGGCTGGCGGGCAAACCGCCTCTGATAGTCGAGCAGCGCGGCCCGGACCTTTGGCAGGGCGGCAACCTTCGAGGCATTCTGGCCGGCCCTGGCGGTGCGCAGTTCATAGGCATCGAACGCGCCGGGATCGAGGCTCGCGGCCCAGGCGGCGAGCGTTTCTTCATCATCAAGACAGGCCTCGCGACGTGCCGCGAGGCATCCGAGGGCGCGGTAGAGGAGGCCTGTATCGAGATAGGCGACCCCGAACTGCGCGGCGAGGCGCCGCGCGATGGTGCCCTTTCCGGAGGCGAGCGTTCCGTCGATCGCGATAATCATCGCCCGTTTCGTGGGCAGGTCATGGCCCTGTGTCAAGGCCGCCCGCCTGCCGGTCAGTCCGCCGACACTTCCCCGTCCGCGCCTGCCTCGCCGTCAGCCTGCCGGGCCGGATCGTATTCCGTGAACCATTTGCGCAGCATCAGGCTCGTTCGCAGGTAGTTCGACGGGATCGACCGCGTGCCGTGCGGTTCGCCGTTCATCGGCACGAGCTTTGCCGGCACGCCGCGGATGGTCAGCGCCGCGAAATATTCCTCCGCCTCGCCGATCGGCGTGCGCAGGTCCTCGGTCCCCGTCATCAGCAGGGTCGGCGTCGAGACATTGCCGACATGCATGATCGTCGAATGTTCGAGCCAAGGTTCCGGATCGACCCAGAACGGTTCCGGAAAGAAGGAATAGAGCCAGCCGACAACATCGGTCGTGCCGGACATGCCGATCCAGTTGACGACAGGGCACAGGGCGGCCGCCGCCTTGAAGCGGTCCGTCTGGCCGATCACCCAGGTCGTCAGGACGCCGCCGCCGGAGCACCCGGTGACGAACAGGCGGTCCGGATCGGCGATGCCGCGCTCGATCAGGAGATCGACCCCGGCCATCAGGTCGGCATAATCGACCGGGCCCGGATAGCGGGCCTCAATCGCATTGGCAAAGTCCTGCCCGTAGCCGGTCGAACCGCGCGGATTGGTGTAGAGCGTGACATAGCCGTCCGAGGCGAATTCCTGGAAGGTGAAGTTGAAGCCGGTATTGTACATGGCGTTCGGACCGCCATGGATCGACAGGATGAGAGGATAGGTTTCCGCTGCGTCATAGTCGGGCGGATAGACGATCCAGCCCTGGACGCGCGCCGTCTCGCCGGTCTCGGCGGTTGCCTCGTACCAGATCTCCTCGACCCGGCCGAGGGTCTTGCCGGCGAGCAGGTCGGCATTGACATCGACCAGCGTGTCGATGCGCGCCTGCCGGTCGAGATTTCGGATGAGCGCGACCTGGCCGGGCGTCTGCGGATCGGTGATGACGGCCGCGGCGAGACTTGCATTGCGTGACATGCTGGACACCGAGACCAAGTGGTCACCCGTGGTCACGTTGCGCATTCGGCCCTGCAGGTCGACGGCATGGAGATTGCTGTCGCCCTCCTTGTCCATCGTGAAATAGACGGTCCGCGAATTGGCCGACCAGCGCAGGCTCGCCGGGCCGTCGGGCAGGCCCGACAGGAGCGCGCGAGGGGTCCCTCCGCCTGCCCCGATGACATAGAGGTTCGGCACCGGATAGAGCAGGTCATGCTCGGGATAGCCGGAAAAGGCGATCAGTTCCCCGTCCGGGGACCAAGCCGGTTCGCCATAGACGCCGCTGCCGGGCGTGAGCACCGCCATCTCGCCGCTCGCAACCGTCACGACATTGATGTGGCTCTCGAACCAGTTGCCGGCCCCGGACGGCTTGCCAGGCCCGTCAAAGGCGATGCGCGTGCCGTCCGGCGACCAGGAGAGGCGCGCCGGGAAGGCAATCGCGCCGATGCCGCGCTGACCGACATTCCAGTCCCCGTTCGTGAGCTGGCGCGGCGTGCCGCCCTCGGCGGGCACGACAAACAGGTGGTCATAGCCGGTATTGGTGTAGCCGACCCGGTCCTGGCGGAAATGCAGGCTGTCTATGATGACCGGATCCTCGGTCCATGTCGCGCCCTCCGGCCTGCCGGGAAGCGTCACGGTCCAGTCGGACTTTTTCCTGACGCGGGACACGAAGGCGATGGACCGGCTGTCCGGCGACCAGGCCATCGAACTCGGGGCGAACTCGAAACTCGTGACCTGCGTCACGAGGCCCTCGGCATCCATGTGGCGGACGAAAATCTGCGGCCGGTCATTGCCGTCGGGGCGGACGAAGGCGATGCGCGTCCCGTCCGGCGACCAGAGGCCGCCGCCGCCGTCCATGAGCTGGCGGTTGCGGGAGCCGTCCGCATCGACGAGCCAGAGCGCCGAGGCGCGCTTGTCGTTCATCTTGTCGATGCGGGTCCGGGTGTAGAGAATCTGCGACCCGTCAGGCGAGACCTGCGGATCGCCGACCGTCTCGAAATCGAGATAGTCGGCAAGCTGGAGGACGCCGGACCGGTCCTCTTCGGCAAGGGCGAAGACTGGCATGGCCAGAGCGGCGGCGAGCGCGGCGAGCCAAGTGCGGATCATGGTTTTCCCCTCAAAGAAATCAGGGGACCGCACCTGACCTGCCCTGTCAATCCGTGCCCTTGCGGGGCCTAGAGCGCTTTCGACTTCAGCGGAAGCGCGACAAGCGACCAAGGGTCGCCCGGCGCCCCTGCGCCGCCCCCGCGGAGCCGTCGGCAGCTGCCGACCGGCGTGAGCGAAAAAAACGACGACCGATTCCGTCAAGGACGGAAACGGTCTAGCGGATGTCCGCGCCGAGGGCTTTCATGTGAGGCACGAAATCCGGATAGCTCGTTGCGATCATGCCCGCATCGTCGATGCTCACGGGCTTCTGCGCTGCAGTTCCCATGACGAGCGCGCTCATGGCGATGCGGTGGTCGTGCAGCGTCTCGACGAGGCCGCCGCCCGGGGGCGGACCGCCGCATCCCGACACGACGAAGCCGTCGGGCAGTTCGTCGGCCTCGACGCCATTGGCGCGCAGCATGCCGACAATGGCGCTCACCCGGTCGCTCTCCTTGACCCGCAATTCGCCCGCGCCGGTGACGCGCGTCTCGCCGCTGGCAAAGGCCGCGAGGACCGCAAGGATGGGAAACTCGTCGATCATGGCCGGGACGAGCCGCTCAGGGACAGCCCGCCCGGCAAGCCCGGAGGAGATGGCCTGAAAGTCGACAAGGCGTTCTCCGGCCGCCTCGCCGGTCTCCTCGGCCCCGAGCCTGCCGCCCATGGCTTCGGCCATCCGGAAGAAACCGTCGCGGGTCTCGTTCGACATGACGCCCTCGACCATGACGGCACCGCTGGGCGACAGGAGCCCGGCCGCGAGGAGGAAGGCCGCCGAGGAAGGGTCCCCCGGCACGGACGTGTCGAGGGCCTGAAGCATCTGGCCGCCTGCGATGGAGACGATGCGGGTCCCGGCGGGGTCCCGGGAGATGCCCACAGTGATCCCGAATCCGGCCAGCATGCGCTCGGTATGGTCCCGCGTCATGCCGGCCTCACGGACGATCGTTGTCCCTTCCGCCCTGAGGCCGGCGAGCAGGATCGCCGACTTGACCTGTGCCGAGGCATGCGGCGGCGTGAAATCGATCGGCTGAAGCGCGTCCGTGCCCGTGAGCGTCAAGGGCAGGCGGCCCCCTTCGCTGGCCTCGAAGCTGGCCCCCATGCGGCTGAGGGGCGCGATGACCCGGCCCATAGGCCGCGCGGACAGGCTCGTGTCGCCGACGAGGCGCGCGGTCAGGCCGTGTCCGGACATGACCCCCATCATGAGCCGGGAGCCTGTGCCGGAATTGCCGAAATCGAGCGCGGCTGATGGCTGGCAAAGGCCCCGCGATCCCCTTCCCGTGATTCTCCAGACACCCCGTCCCGTGCGGACAAGCTCGGCCCCGAGCGCTGCCATCGCCTCGCCGGTGCGCCGCACATCGTCGCCCTCGAGCAGGCCGGAAACCTCCGAGGCGCCCTGCGCGAGGCCCGCCAGAATAAGGGCCCTGTGGGAACAGGACTTGTCGCCCGGAGCACGGACTGCGCCCTGCAGGCTGCGGACGGGATGGGAGGTCAGCAAGTCGGTCAAATCCCCGGTTTGGATGCGTTCCGGCAAAGCCGCGAAAGGGCTTTGACAGGGCGGGTTCTTCATGGCAAGCGCACCGACTTGTTTTTGAAGCCCAGGGAGGCGGGACCCCGTGACATCGACGGACCTCGGAACCAAGCAGCTTTGCCCGAATTGCGAGGCGAAGTTCTATGATCTCAACAAGCGCCCCGCCGTCTGCCCGAAGTGCCAGCACAGCTTTGAGCCGAACGAGGAACTCGTCATGAGCGTCCGCGCCAAGGTCAAAGCGGTCGCCAAGGCGCCGGCGTCCCGCAAATCCCGCCTCAAGAACGAGGACGAGGATGAGGACGACGAGGATCTCGACGACGAGGACGAGGACGACGCCGATGACGAGGAGGCCGACGCAGCCGACGAGGAGGAAGAGGACGAGGACGAAGCGGTCTCCGAACTCGGGGCTGACGACGAGGCAGCCCTTCCGATCGCCGACGCGGATGATGACGAGGACGAAAGTCCGGCCGCCGTGCCTGCAGGCTTCACCGAAAAGGATGTCGGCGAGGATGACGATGCAACCCTGATCACCGACGATGACGACGAGACCTTCGATCTCGACGATGACGGCGAGATCGATCTCGACGACGCCGACGACGAGACGCTTCTCGATGACGAGGACGAAGTGAATTAGGTCTTGATCGCCCGGCGCGGGAGCCCTATTGCTCCCCGTCTCCGGTGAGGGGCCATAGCTCAGTTGGGAGAGCGCTTGCATGGCATGCAAGAGGTCGTCGGTTCGATTCCGTCTGGCTCCACCATTCATTGCCGGTTTGGCTCCGCCAAAATTTTTGATCCGGCGGATCGATAATAGGCAAGAATCCCCCGGAAGAGGCTTGTGTTGATGTCCCCCGCTTCGCGATGGGACGCCGCTTCGCGGGCTGAGGGCTCTCTTGATGTCCCCCGCTCACGCGATGGGACGCCGCTTCGCGGGCTGAGGGCTCTGCGACCCGGATTTGATCCGGGCGAGCCCGGGACGAAGCGGCGGGTGCGGCGGGTCCCCGGGAGCGCGCAAGGACCTTGCCTGACGATCAGGCAGGGCTTGCCCGGATCGCTGCCAATCGCGGCGATGTGATTGCCCGCTGCGCGCCCACCATGGTTCTGCCTTGAAGCGGGCCAGAAGCGCTCCCAGATTCATCTCGTCAGGCAAGCATGCCTTGCCGGCGAGGTCACGTCCCTGAAAGGAGCGCCGACATGAAAACCGAAACGACCCGCAACTTGCCGTTCAGTGGCGACGGCGACAAACTGGTTTACATCCGCCGCCTTGCCCTGGACGAAGCCCGGTCGCTCGTGCCGGAAGACGCGCTCGCCGAACTCGATTCCCTCGATGACCTGTTCAGCGTCCACACAGCCGACGGCCAGCGGGTCGCCATCGTGGAAGGCCGGGATGCCGCCTTCGCCGCCGCGCGGGCCTATGACCTGAAGCCCCGAAGCGTTCATTAGCATAGCCGCAAAGCGGTAAGCCAGCGGTCAGGCGGCAGCGCCCTGCTTCTCGCCGAGAAGAAGCGACTGCGCGCCCGGCTCGCCGCTGCGCAGGGCCTCCCGCAGGGCCGGGTCCCGGAACGTGCGGGCGACCTGCGCGAGCGCGCGCAGATGGTCGCCGCCCTCCTGAAGGGGGGCGAGGAGCATGAAGACGAGATCGCATGGACGGTCGTCTATGGCCTCGAAATCACAGCGCGTTGTGACCCGGGCGAAAGCCCCGACAGGCTTGGCGATCCCGGCAATGCGCGCATGCGGTATGGCAACCCCGTCGCCGACGCCAGTGGAGCCGAGACGCTCGCGCTCCATGATGGCCTCGAAAACATCCCGCGCATCGAGGTCCGACAGGTCGGCGAGCCGGTCGCACAGGGCGCGCAGCACCTTGGTGCGGCTGTCCGCCTCAAGAGGGTCCAGAATCGCGGACGGATCCAGGAGATTGGCGAGGTTCGGCATCTTATCGCACCAGGTTCAGCTTGCGCCGGCGCTGCCGGGCGACGGATCGACCCAGCCGATATGGCCATCGGGCCGCCGGTATACGAGGTTCAGGCGGTCATTCGTGGCGTGGCGGAAGAAGACGACCGGCAGGTCGCCAAGCTCGAGCTGCATGACCGCCTCGGAGACCGACATGGTGCGCATCATCTCAGCCGTCTCGGCGATCACGAGCGACGGGTGCTCGCCGCCGTTCAGCGCCTCCGGGCCGTGGCGTCCATCCTCCCCGTCCTCGTTCTCGTCGAAGCTCTGGATGACGAAGGCCTGCATGCTTTCGGACGGCATGGGATCCCGTCCGGCGCGATGGTGGTCCTTGAGGCGCCGCTTGTAGCGGCGGACCCGCTTTTCCATCTTCTCGAGCGCGTCCTCGAGGGCGGCATAAGGCTCGTCAGCCTGGCCCTGGGACTGCAGCACGATGCCAGACGGCAAGTGGACCGAGCAGTCGACGATCATGTTGAACCCGTCCCTGGACACGGTGACATGCCCTTCGGACGGTCGGTCGAAATACTTGGTGACGGCAGCTTCGAGCCCGGTTTCGATCCGGGTCTTCAGGGAGGGTCCGAGATCGATGTGTTTTCCAGCGATTTGTATGTTCACGTGATCGGAACTCCAGTCGTGCCCCCACTATGGACCAAGTGGTCCGGGAAGACGAGACCCGCGACCTAGAATCTCCGCAGCGCCGGGTCAATGGCCGGATGCCGTTTCCCGGCAGGGTTCAGGCCGAGCGCCTCGCCTGGCGGCGGCGCTGCACACTCGATGGAATGTTCAGGCTTTCGCGGTATTTGGCGACGGTCCGCCGCGCGATGTCGATGCCGAACTCGCGCAGCATGTCGACAATCTGGTCATCCGAGAGCACGTCGTCCGGCCTCTCGGCCTCGATCAGGGCCTTGATCCGGTAGCGCACCGCCTCGGCCGAATGGGCCTCGCCGCCGCCGGTTGCCGGGATCGCGGCGGAAAAGAAGTATTTCAGCTCGAAGAGGCCGCGCGGGGTCGCCATGTACTTGTTCGAGGTCACGCGGCTGACGGTGCTCTCGTGCATCTCGATCACGTCGGCAACCTGTTTCAGGTTCAGCGGCCGCAAATGGGCAACGCCATGGGCGAAGAATGCGTCCTGCTGGCGGACGATCTCGCTCGCGACCTTCAGGATCGTGCGGGCGCGCTGGTCGAGCGACTTGATGAGCCAGGTGGCATTGGCGGCGCATTCGGAGATGAATTCCTTCTCCCGGTCGCGCATCGGCAGCGCGGTCACCTCGGCATAATAGGCCTTGTCCATCAGGACGCGCGGCAGTGTCTCGGAATTCAGCTCGACGGCGAACATGCCGTTCGGCATTTCCCGGACGAACACGTCCGGCGCGACCGCGATGACGGTCTCGCTGGCAAAGGCCGCGCCCGGGCGCGGCGTCAGGGCGCGAAGTTCGGCGAGCATGTCGCGCACGTCGCCCTGGTCGACGCCGCAGAGCTCGGCCAGTTTCGCAAGGTCATATTTCGCGGCAAGGTCGATATGGTCGAGCAGTGCCTGCATGGCCGGGTCGAGCCGGTCGCGCTCGGCAAGCTGGAGCGCCATGCATTCGGCGACCGAGCGGGCCATGACGCCGGTCGGGTCGAACCCCTGGCAGATGCCGAGCACGGCCGCCACCTGGGCCGGCGGCGCGCCGAGCGCGCCGGCAACTTCGCCAAGGTCCGCCCGGCAATAGCCACCCTCGTCGGTCTCGTCGATCAGCCGCGCGGCGATCAGCGTCTCGGCCGGCGACAGGCCCGCCATCATGAGCTGGTCCGACAGGTGTTCCCGCAGCGACTTGCCGGCCGTCAGGCGGCTCTCGAAGTCATAGTCCTCGCCTCCGGCCTTGCCGCTGCCGACATTCGACCAGTCTGTCTTCGCCGACGGGCCGGACGGGCCTTCGCCTGCATCAGCGCCGCTGTCGCCATTGTTGACATCCTCGGACGGGGCATCGAGCGCCTCGTTGGCGGCTCCGATCTCGCGCCCGGCGCTGGCTCCGAGTTCTTCGCGGCGGCCGGTGTCCGCGGCATCCCCGGCCCGGGCCTCGGCCGGCGCGTCGCCGCCTTCAGGCTCGGCGCGCTCGAGCAGCGGGTTGCGCTCGATCTCGGCCTCGACGAATTCGGCAAGCTCCTGGTTCGACAATTGCAGGAGCTTGATCGCCTGCTGCAATTGCGGTGTCATGACCAGCGACTGGCCCTGGCGCATGTCGAGCGACTGTCTCATGGCGGTCACTCCTAGGCGGCGAACCGATCGCCGAGATAGACGCGCCGGACGTCCTCGTTCTGCAACACGTCTTCCGGCGCGCCATCGAACAGGACCTTGCCGTCATACATGACGAAGGCGCGATCGACGATCTGCAGCGTCTCGCGCACCTGGTGGTCGGTGATGAGCACGCCGAGGCCGCGCTTCTTCAGGTAGCGCACGAGGTCAGAGATGTCGGAGATGGCGAGCGGGTCGATGCCGGTGAAGGGCTCGTCGAGCAGCATGAAGCTCGGCCGCGAGGCGAGCGCCCGGGCGATCTCGACACGGCGGCGCTCGCCCCCCGACAGGGCGGTGGCCGGAGCCGAGCGCAGCCGCGTGATGTTCAGCTCGCCGAGCAGGGCATCGACCTGCGCCTTGCGCTGGCTCCTGTCCTTCTCGACAAGCTCGACGACGGCGGCGATGTTCTCCTCGACAGTCATGCCCCGAAAGATCGAGGCTTCCTGCGGCAGGTAGCCTAGGCCGAGACGGGCGCGCTGGTACATGGGCAGCGCCGTGACGTCCTCGCCATCGATGGTGATCTTGCCGCTGTCGGCCCCGATAAGTCCCATAATCATGTAGAAGCACGTCGTCTTGCCGGCCCCGTTCGGCCCGAGCAGGCCGACGACCTCGCCGCGCTGCAGCGAGACGGAGACATCACGCACGACCTGGCGCTTGCCGAACGCCTTGCCGATCCCGGAGACCACGAGGCCTTCTGTGCGGTCTGTCATCTCGTCTTCGTCTCCCGTCCGCGCTGGCGATCCACCCACAGGGCCGGACATAGCCAAATCTGCTTAAGATTGGATGATTCCGGGCCCTGCAATTTGGCCGGACTAGTTGTCATCGTCCGGCTCCGGCGCGGTCGTCGGCGTGATCTGCGTCGTCACCCGGCCGCCGCTTTCTGCGCATCCGAGCGTCGACCGGCCCGCCGAGATCTGCAGGGTGAGGCACTCCCCGGTCGCTATATCCTCGCCCCGCGAGAGGATGACATTGCCGGTCAGGACGACTGTGTCGGTCTCGGACGTGTAGACGCCCCGGTCCCCGCGGGCCCTGAGGTCCGGCGTGACATAGAAGACATCGCCCTCGGCCTCCATCGTTTCAGGCGAGGAGAACCCCCCGCCGATGCCGTCCTCGCGGCCCGTGGCGTCCGACCTGAAATTGATGACGAGCCTGTCGGCGCGCAGGCGCGCGGTCGACTGGATGACATCGACATTGCCGATATAGACCGCCTGGTTCTGCCGCTCGAACACGTCGAGCCGGTCGGCATTGACCTGGATCGGTCCGCCATTCGGGCTGAGCTGCGCCATCGCCGCGAAGGGCAGCGCAAGCATGGCAAGCAGTCCAAGGACAAGGGCTCGCATGATCTAGTTCTCCTGTGCCGGACGACCGTCCGGATATATTACCGTCTGGACCCGGCTGATAAAGGTCACGCTATCATCTTCATTGTTCAGCTCATAGGAATCCGACAGGACATCGCCGATCGGGCCGGTGCCGGAGAGCGGTTCGAGGCCCTCGACCCGGCCGGTGCCCATGAAGACGCGGGCATGGGTCGAGCGGAACGTGTAGCCCTCCTGGTCGGACACCTGGACCGCCTCGAAGAGTTCGAGCGTCTCGGTTTCGCGGTCGAACAGGCCGCGCGGCGCCGACACGACGCTCTGGTAGGCGTCGGTCAGCTTCGGATTCACGAGATCGACCAGATTGTCATTGGCCCGCCGCCGCTCGGCGCTGTCCGCCGTGATCGTGTAGATTTGGCCATTGGCATCGCGGCCGGTGAAGCGCGGGTTCAGCATGACGACCATCTCGTCGGACGGCAGGGCGTCGCCGGCCGTGCTGGCGCGCAGATAGGCGTTGCCGGCGAGATAGCCGAAGAACACCCCGACCGTGATCGTCGCCGCGCTGACGAGGGCGAACCGCAGGAAGCGGACCATGCGGGTGCGCGCGCGGGCCTGCGCAAGGGTGAGCTGGCGGCGCGGCGCCCAGTGCTCCATGGCCCTCAATGTGTCGGCACTCATACGCGTCGTCCGGATCGTGTGGCGATGCGGCTGACATTAGGGATGCCGGGCCGAAACGGCCAGAGGCAATGGCTGACAATTCGGTCAGGCGGCCGTCAGCTATGGGCAAAGATGTCCGTATCGGCCCATCCGGCAAGATCGAGCCGGGCCCGGACCGGCAGGAAGCGGAAGCACGCCTCGGCAAGTTCGAGCCGCCCTTCCCGCTCGAGGATGGCCGACAGGCCGCCCATGATCCCGTGAAGGTGCAGGACATCGCTCGCGGCATACTGGAGCTGCGCGTCCGACAGGGTGGCGGCCCCCCAGTCGGAGCTCTGCTGGGCCTTCGACAGGTCGATGCCCGCGACCTCCTTGGCGACATCCTTCAAGCCATGCTTGTCGGTATAGGTGCGGGCGAGCTTGGAGGCGATCTTGGTGCACCAGACCGGGCTGCAACTGACGCCGAGCCAGCGCTGCATCATGGCAAGGTCGAACCTTGCAAAGTGGAAGAGCTTCAGGACCTGCGGATCAGCAAGCAGCGCCTTGAGGTTCGGGCAGTCGAAGCCCTGGCGGTCAAGCTGGACGACATGGGCCGTGCCGTCGCCGGAGGACAACTGGACGAGGCAGAGCGCATCTCGCGCGGGGTTCAGGCCCATGGCCTCGGTATCGATCGCGACGACCGGGCCGAACCCGAGGCCCGGCGGAAGGTCGCCCCTGTGCAGGGTAATGCCGTTCATCTCGTCTTCCTCATGTTCCTGGTGCTGCGCGCATAACCCAGTCCGGCGCGGAAATCGAGGGATGACGGCAACGGAAGGGGCAGGGCGCGCGTTAAGCCGGCCCCGCGACCCGGCCAAGGGGGGAGGCCCCATGGCGAAGCCAGGCCGGCAAAATGCAGCCTTGAGCCCGCTTCATGCGGAGCGGAAACGAGCCCCGAAAATCAGTCACAGCGAAAAACGGTCCACTGGACCGTTTTCCGGTCGGCGAATGGTGCCGCCTAGGTGACTTGAACACCTGACCCCCGCATTACGAATGCGATGCTCTACCAGCTGAGCTAAGGCGGCACGTGCCCGGACCGGGCGAGCGTTCCCATAGCGCCGGATCGCGGCGGCGGCAAGGGTCGCGGCGAGACGGCGCGGCGCGACCTGCAGCGCGCGCTTGGCGAAATGCGAAAACAGGCGTTGACTATTTCCGCTTATTTCACAAACAAGCCGCCGCTCCCGGGGGAATGGCGAACCAAAGGGGACCTTTATGAACATCCTGCGCTATGCCCTGCTCCTTGCTCTGGCCGCCGTCGCGGCCGGGACGGCGGCAGCCTGCCCCGACCCGGCCCAGTCCGGCGAGGCCTATACCTACACGAGCGACGACCTGTGGACACGGAAGGTCCTGAACGTGACCGCCGGGGGCGGCGTCGACCTTGGCGAGTGCCTCGACCTGCCTGGCCTTGGGCGCGTGATCGAGCGGCCTGACTTCACGCTGCGCTACAACCGCACACAGCAGTACAACCTCCGCTTCACGACGAGCGGGGCCTGCGACACGGTGCTCCTGATCAACGATGCCGCCGGAACCTGGCATTTCGACGATGATTCCTCGGAAACGGCCGATGCGGAAATATGGCTGAACGGCGCGGCGGACGGCTATATCGATGTCTGGATCGGCACGTTCGGCGAGGCGGCCTGCGAAGCCGAGCTCTCAATCGAGGCCTTCAAGTAGGCGCGCCCACGCCCGCACGTCGCGGACGAAGAGGTCCGGGACCTCCATTGCCGCGAAGTGGCCTCCCCGCTCCATGGCTGACCAGTGGACGATCCTGTAGGCCCGGTCGCACCAGCTTCTCGGCGGCGCGGCATAGAGCCGCTCGCCCGGAAAGCTGGCAAAGCCCGTCGGCGTCTCGCAGCGCACGCCTTCGGGCAGGGCTGCGCCGCCTTCCTCAATGAAGGCCCGGTAGAACCAAACCGATGTCGCGAAGGCGTCGTTGACGAGATAGACCATGAGATTGGTCAGGATCTGATCCTTCGTGTAGACGCTCCAGAGATCACCGCCGCGGAGATCAGACCAGGCCCGGAACTTCTCGGTGATCCAGGCCGCCTGGCCGACCGGGCTGTCCATCAGGCCAAGGGCGAGCGTCTGCGGCTTGGTTGCCTGCTGCAGGAAATAGGCGCCCTCGGCCTGCATCGCGACGCCCGACCGGGCGAGCCAGGCCGCTTCCTCGCCGGACTGCAGCGCCGCAGGGGCAGGCCGGAAGCCCATGAGGTTGAGGTGGATGCCCCGGCAGCCGCCCTTGCCATCGAGGGTTCCGTGCCTGAGGCCAAGCCAGGACGTGACCATGGCACCCCAGTCGCCGCCCTGCGCGAGATAGGTCTCGTAGCCCAGCACGTCGCGCATCAGCCTGTCCCAGAGCGCGGCGGTCGCGCGGGGACCGGTCAGACGCTTCGGCTTGCCGGAAAAGCCGTATCCCGGGAGCGAGGGGATCACGAGGTCAAAGGCGTCCCCCGGCTTGCCGCCATGCCGGCTCGGGAAGGCGAGCGGCCCGATGGCCTCCCAGAACTCGAAGACCGAGCCCGGCCAGCCATGGGTGAGGAGCAGCGGCCGCGTCCCGTTCGCTTCGCCGACAATTTGGACGAAGTGGATGTCTAGGCCGTCCATGTCCGCGCGGAAATGTCCGTGCCTGTTGAGGCCGGCCTCCGCCGCGCGCCAGTCATAGCGCGCCAGCCAGTGATCGGCGAGGTCGCGGAGCACGGGCGTCGACATGCCGTGCGCCCAGTCGTCGCCTTCGGGCGGGTCGAACCAGCGATAGGCGGCGACCCGGGCCATGATCCGGTCCAGCGTCTCATCCGGGACATCGATCCTGAACGGGCGCGGGGCCGTCACGGCGCGCTGACCACCATGCTGACGGGAGCATGGTCGGACGGCTTTTCACCGCCCCGCCAGCCGAGATGGATCCGGTAACTGCGAAGATCGGTCAGGGGCAGCGCGGCAGCATTCGACCAGAGATGGTCGAGCCGACGGCCCTTGTTCGCCGCCGCCCAGTCCTTCGCCCGGTAGCTCCACCAGGTATACAGCTTCTGCTCTGCCGGATGGGCAAGGCGCGCTATGTCGGCGAACCCGGCGCTGGCGCGAGATGCCTCGAGCGTTTCGGTCTCGACCGGGGTGTGCGAGACGATCTTCAGGAGCTGCTTGTGCGACCAGACGTCGTTCTCGTGCGGGGCGACATTCAGGTCGCCGACAAGGACCCGCGGCTGCCTTGCCGCGAGCGCACCGTAGGCCGGGCCGAGCCGGTTCAGGAAATCGAGCTTGTGGTCGAACTTCTCGTTCGTCGCCGGGTCAGGCACATCGCCGCCAGCAGGAAGATAGACATTGTGCACCTCGATGCCACCGATCAAGGCGGCGCTGACGCGGGCATGGCCTTCGCGGCAGAGGTCCGGCGCGGCTATCTCTTCAGCGGGCAGGCGGGAGGCGATGGCAACCCCGTGATGCCCGCCCCGCTGCCCGCGCAGGACAAGATGCGGCAAGCCCATCTTCTCGAAGGCCTTTGCGGGGAATTCCGCGTCGAGGCATTTGGTTTCCTGGAGGCAGAGGATGTCGGGACGCTCGGCCGCGACGAAGGCGGCCACCGTCTCGACCCGGAGGCGGACCGAATTGATATTCCAGCTTGCGATCCTGAATCGGGGCATCAAGCCTTCTGGGACAACGCCCGGAAAACGTCAACGCAGGACGGGCTCGGGTCAGGACCCTAGTCGCGCTCGTCCTCGCCGCGGATGTCCTCGATCCGGAACAGGCGCGGACTTAGCTGCGCGCCCGTCTCGACGTCCTGCAGCGTGACGGTCGTCACGCCACCCGCTGCATCCTCGGTGCGCCAAGCCTGCAGGGCATAGGTTGCCCCGTCCAGAATGAGTTCGAGAACGCCCTCGGTCTCGCCCGACCTGTCAGCCATGGCGATAGCGACCTGGCCGCCCGCCTGCCGCACGTTCAGGATATTGGCCCGGGTCTCGAAATCGCGCGTATCGTCGAGGAGGAGCGAAAGCGGCGTCGTGCGCAGCGGAACCCGGTCCTGGGTCTCGAGGTCACGGTCCTCGATGGCAACCGTTGCGCCGTCGGCAACGATCAGGATCGGCACCGGATCATCATATTCAAACCGCACCCGCCCCGGACGGCGCAGGTAGAACGCGCCTTCCGAGACCGAATAGTCCGGTGCGACCTGGCGGAAGCGGCCCTTCGCCGTGGTCACGGCGGCCAGCGCCCTTGCCGCATCGCGCAGGATTTCTGCCCGTTCCGGCCCGGTCACGACCGACGGCTCGGAACCGGGCGCGGCCGCGCCGGTTTCGGCAGGCAGCGGCTCGCCGGCCGGAAGGGCCGCTGCCGGATCGGCGCCCTGGCCGCCGGACGGGCCGGATTCGGGCACCGGCTCCCCGGCGCGTACCGCGAGCGGTTCCGGCCGGGCCGGACCCTGAGGACGTCCGGCTTCGGCGACCTGCCCTGCTGCCGGGAGGGCGGCCGCGACATCGATTTGGCTTGCCGGGCGCACGGCTGTTTCAGTCGGTGCCGGCATGGCTGGCCCGCGGGACACTTGGCTCGCATCGAGCCGTGCGGGGCCGCTCGCCAGCGACAGGATGACCGCGAGGGTTGTCAGAGGCAGGACCATGGCAAGGGTTCTCCGATAGCACCCTGCTGATGTAGCGGCAAACTGGTCCGGGAAACAGGTTTGAATCAAGGCTTTTGCGCCTCGTTTCGTTGTTCCCCGTTCAGACGGGGCTAGGGCGAACGCCTTGATTGGCAAGCAATTAAGTTTTGTTCAGAAAGCGGGACTTCCATTAACCACGCCATAGTTGACGGCAAGCCGAACAAACCGGCTTCATGATCTACAGGAGTAAACCCATGTCCCGACTATCCATCCTTCTCGCCGGCGCAGCCTTTCTGGCTCTTCCTGCGATAGCTGATTGCGCCGCAAAGACCGCGAAATACGAAACGGCGCAGCTCATCGATCATCACGGCGTCTCCCTGACCATCGTCGAGACCGCCGCCGAGGCCGGCTCGTTCACGACCCTGCTGGCCGCCGCCGAAGCCGCAGGCCTCGTCGAAGCGCTGCAGGGCGACGGCCCGCTGACCGTGTTCGCGCCGACGGACGACGCCTTTGCAGCGCTGCCCGCCGGCACCGTGGAGACACTGCTGAAGCCGGAAAACAAGGACCAGCTCGCGGGCATCCTCAAGCTCCATGTGATCGCCGGATCGGCTGTCATGTCGGGCGACCTCGCCGGCCAGAAGATCACGGCCGATTCCCTCAACGGACCGCCCTCGATCGACGGCACTGACGGCGTCACCGTCAACGGGGCGAATGTCGTCTCGGCCGACATCAAGGCCTCGAATGGCGTCATCCACGTGATCGACAGGGTCCTGCTTCCCGAGCCGACCGGCAGCTAGGGATTGTTCCCGGTCTAATCCCGACGGGCGTTCCGCATGGCGCGGGACGCTCGTTACCGTTGGTGGAGCGTGCCGTCCCCGTCCATGCACCTTGCGCCCGACACGCCGTCGTCAAGCTCAATGACATGGCACGCATAGCGTTCCCCGGAGCGGGCCGTGGCCACGTCGTCGGTCCTTCCATCGTCCGTGTAGACATCCGAGATCCGGATATGCTGGCGGTCCTCGCCCGTGGCGAGGCCGGCCCGGTGGGCGAGCGTTTCTGACGGGATGCCGGATCCGGCAACGGCACTGACCCCCGCCCCGACACCCCGCGCGGTCAGCTTCGCACCGCCCACGGCCGCCGAGGCGGCTACCCCTCCGGCCGTCTTTACGGTGCCGACAGCCACGGCGCTTGCCGCCGAGCAGGCCGGCAGAACCAGAAGCCACGTTCCCAGAAGAATTGCGCCCTGGCGGACGGGCATCCCGGAGCCTCCTTGACCTTTGCCGCGCCGTCTTGGCGGGCCGATTAGTGATATGGGTCAACCAGCCGCGAATGTCTTCTTAATCTCTGGACGGAAAGTATATGTTCATGTATTGTTCCGAGAACGTGGAGGAGAGAAACCCATCATGATCGGCTATGTGACCTTGGGGACGAAAGACATTGCGCGGGGCGCGAGGTTCTATGACGCTCTTGCCGCCGAAATGGGTGTCGGACGCATGATGGGCAGCGAGGCTGACAATTTCATTGTCTGGGGCAAATTCGGCGGCGGGGCAGGAATCGGCCTGACCCGGCCTTTCGACGGCCAGCCCGCCAGCGTCGGAAACGGTGTCATGGTCGCCATTCAGGCGCGCGACAAGGCGCACGTTCTCCGCCTTTACGAGACTGCCCTCGCCCATGGCGGCACCGATGAGGGCGCCCCGGGTCCGCGGGGAGACAGCGGTTTCTATGCCGGCTATTTCCGCGACCCGGACGGCAACAAGCTCAACGCGTTCATCATGGGCGGATAGGCGGCCCGCGCCTCCGGCAGTCCGGCGGTCGCGGTGTCAGCTTTGCAGCCGGTAGCCGCCGCTGTCCGTCATAAGGAGCCGGGCATTGGACGGGTCCGGCTCGATCTTCTGGCGCAGGCGGTAGACATGTGTCTCGAGCGTATGGGTCGTGACGGCGGCATTGTAACCCCAGACTTCCGCCAGGAGCTTGTCGCGGGCAACCGGCTTGCCGCCGGCCCGGTAGAGGAACTTCAGGATGTTCGTCTCTTTCTCGGTGAGGCGGACCTTGCGGCCGTTGCCGTCGGTCAGGAGTTTCATGCTCGGCCTGAACTCGTAGGGCCCGATCTGGAACGTGGCGTCCTCGCTCTGCTCGAAACTGCGCAGGTGCGTGCGGACCCGCGCGAGCAGGACCGAGAACTTGAACGGCTTCGTGACATAGTCATTCGCCCCGGATTCGAGGCCGAGAATGGTGTCCGCGTCGCCCGTCTGCCCGGTCAGCATGATGACCGGAACGTGGATGCCGTTCTTGCGCATGAGCTTGCAGGCCTCGCGGCCGTCCATGTCGGGCATATCAACATCCAGGAGAATGAGGTCGACGCGCTCGGACTCGGCGAGTTTCATGCCCTCTGTCGCGTTCGGCGCCTGCATCGTGGAAAATTCGGCATGCATGGCGAGCTGTTCGGCCAGCGCCTCGCGGAGATCGTCATCATCATCGACAAGCAGAATGGTCTTCGTCGCGGTCATGTGCCGTCTCCTTGGCATTTCGTGAGCAATGGGCTGGCCCTCATGCGCGTTTCCTATTTCAATTGGAAAAGACTTTTGGTCAACTTTGCGCGATGGAGGCGAAAACCGTGCGGCTGATTGCCCGGCCCGACAATGTGCTGGAAGCCGGGAACCGGAGGTGTCGCCTTGCGGCCGGGCGGGGCGGGCGCTGCGCGGCGGCAGCAAAGCGCGAAGGCGATGGCGCGTCGCCCGTCGGGACCTGGCCCCTTCGGCGTGTGCTCTATCGCCCGGACAGGCTCGCGCCGCCGCGAACCTTGCTGCCGCTCGTGCCGCTGCGCGCCCATGACGCCTGGTGCGACGAGCCCGGCCACCCGCTCTACAACAGGCCCGTGACCCTGCCCTTCCCGGCTTCGCACGAAAGGCTCTGGCGGGACGACCATGTCTATGACGTCATCGTCGAGCTTGGCCACAATGACGACCCGCCGCGGCCGGGCCTCGGAAGCGCCATTTTCCTGCATGTCGCGCGCCCGGACTATGCCTCCACCGAGGGCTGCATCGCCCTCGCCCTGCCGGACCTGCTCGCCACGCTCGAACTGGCGGACACGCGGTCCGTACTCGAGATTCAGGCCTGAGAGGCGTCGCGCGCCCCGAACAGCGCCGTGCCGATCCTGACATGGGTTGCGCCGAACGCGATCGCGGTCTCGAAGTCCTCGCTCATGCCCATGGAGAGGGTTTTCAGTCCGTTGGCAGCCGCGAGCTTCGCGAGCAGGGCGAAATGCGGCCCGGCCGGTTCGCCGAGCGGCGGGATGCACATCAGCCCCTCGACTCGCAGGCCGAGCTCCCGCGCTTCGCCGAGCAGGGACGCGACCCCGTCGGGCGCAACACCGGCCTTCTGCGGCTCGAGCCCCGTGTTCACCTGAACAAGGCAGGCCGGCGACCGGCCCGCCTTTCCGGAAGCCGCCGCCAGCGCCCTGGCGAGCTTCGGCCTGTCGAGTGTTTCGATGACATCGAAGAGGCCGGTTGCGTCGGCCGCCTTGTTGGTCTGTAGGGGGCCGACCAGGTGCAGCCTGAGGTCCGGGATGGCCAGGCGCCTTCCGGCCCAGCGCGCGGCGGCCTCCTGAACGCGGTTTTCGCCAAAGACCCGCTGGCCGGCGGCGAGCGCGGAATCGATTCGGCCGGCCGGCTGGACCTTGGAGACCGCCACGAGCTCGACCTGATCGCGGCGGCCTGCCGTCTGGCAGGCCCTTGCGATCCGAGCCATAAGGGCGGAGCGGCGGATCGCTATGCTGTCGGGTTCAGGTGCCATGGCCAGTTCGGTGAAACCCCAGTCGCAGCGCTCTGGCAAGCCTTCTCGCCTTGTCAGATCGATCCGCCGGCATTTTCCGGCAGGCCTCCCCCCTCTCCTCGCCCTGACCGATCCCGGCCGCACGCCGGATCCTTTGGACCTCGCGCTGCAGCTAGAGCCCGGTTCGGGGCTGGTCTACCGGCATTTCGGAGCCGGGAACCGTTTCGGCACGGCCCATGCGCTGGCGGACGCCTGCCGGACCAGGAGGCTCCTTTTTCTTGTCGCGAACGATCCGGAGCTTGCGCTTGCGACCGGCGCGGACGGGGTCCATTGGCCGGAGCGATGCTGGCGGGAAGCCTGGCGCTGGCGGGGAAGGTTCCCGCTGATCACCATGGCCGCCCACTCGGCCCGGGCGGCGCGGCGGGCGGGGCTTGCTGGCGCGGACGCCGTGCTCGTCTCGCCGGTGTTCCCCTCGGCGAGCCGGAGCGCAGGCCAGCCGCTCGGGACGATGCGGTTCAGATCGATCGCGAGCGCCTCGCCTGTCCCGGCCTATGCGCTCGGCGGAGTCCGGCCTGGGAACGCAGCGCGCATTGACGGGATTGGCGGCCTGGCCGCTGTCGAGCATGCCCTGATGCTGTGACGAGGGCCTTCGATCAGAACTTGAAGGCTGATTGCAGGCGTATGCCCGTCTCGAGTTCCTGGGCCGACCACTCGCCGTTGGGCGTCAGATCCTCGGCACCGAGGCTGAGTGCGCCGCCGACACTGAAACGCGGCGTGATGTTGTAGGTTGCCCCGGCTGACATTTCCTCGCGCGGCAGGCCTGTCTCGCCCTCGCGGGTCTTCAGGCCGAGCCGGAGTTTCCACCGGCTGCCCTCGACAAGGCTGACCGCGACATCGCGCTCTGAGGTTCCGGTCCAGGCCGTGCGGCCATCCTCGCCGTCGCGGAACGTGAAGCGCTGGTACCATTCGGGCAGCGCTTCCTCGGTTTGCGAGGAGTTGCGCACCGGGAGACGGTCCTGATCGATACGTGATTCCTGCGCGATCGCGGGCAGCATGGCCCCCGCCACCAGAAATCCTGCCATGGACAATGCGATCGCGCGCACGGCTCGTGCCTCCAAGTTACGAGGCATATAGTGCATCCGCGTCGTTAATCCCAGATTAACAAGTTGTGAGGCGGGGCACTTTCACTGGCGCAGTGTTATTTCTATCACAGGTCCGAGCGAGGTCCGGGAAGGCCCGTCATTGCTGCGAATCCGGTTCTGGCCGAGGCCGATGGCGAGCGAGATCCTGTCGCCGAAAGCCTTCGCCGCCCCGACATGCCAGGTCTCGCCCTTCACCCCGGTCAAGTCGTCCCCGGCGCGGCCGAAGCCGCCGGACCAGGCGAGGCCGAATCGCTCTGCCCCTATCCCTGCCGACCAGGCCCGGTAGCGGCCGCCGGCATTGTCCGTCGTCAGCCAGTCGGCCCCGAGGCTGAAGCCGCTCTTTTCCGCAAGCCCCCCAAGGGACCAGACCTCGACCGTTCCGAAATCCTCGCCCGCCGGAGCAAGGTCGACATCGGCACGCCCGAAAGATCCGTAGCCGGTGATCCGCACGTCCGGCCCGCGCAGGAGCCGGGATGCATTTGCGGCAAGCTCGACGGCATCCGACAGCCGCGGCTCGGCAATGCCGGGAACAGAGGAACGCGGGTCCCGGTCGACCCCTCCCACACTAGCGTCCGGCGTCCATGATGCGCCGAGGCGAACGCCGAGCAGGCGCGGCGTGGCATAGCTCACCTTCAGGGAAGGTCCTGTCAGGTCATTGCGGGTCAGGACGGTCGCTATGCCGCTTGTGTCGAGGCTGGCATTGACGCCGTTATGGCGCCCGAAGACGCTCTCGGGTCCGGCATGAAAGCGCCGGGCGATGCCGACATCGCGCCCTGCCAGCAATTCGCCATAGCCGCCGTCGATATAGGCAAAGGCCGTCTCGAGTTCGGCCTCGAAGCCGTCATCCTCTTCCGGGCCGCCCGCTGCCAGTCCGGTGAACGCGCCGCGCAGGAGCGGGCCGGCGCCGGCGTCGCCGACCTGGCCCGAAAAGCCCTGCCGGGCCGGATGGTCGGCCTGGGCCCGCACGCCGAGCCGCACGCCGATCTCGGCCCCGTTCTGCAGGACGCGCTCCAGGCGCAACTCGGCACCGACATGTCCGAGCACGGGCTCGGCGTCCCGGTCGCCGGCATCTGAACGGCCCGGCGACAGCGCGATCACCGCGTCGGCCCGCAGGTCCGCTTCCCAGTCCCCGAAGAGCGCAGGCCCGGCCACAGCGGGTCCGTTGCCGAGCAAGGCAAGAGCGACAAGGCCGTCCCGTTTGCGCATGGCTTTCTCTTCCCTCGTCCAGCCGCATTACACCACTGGCCGCCTTGGGCCTGCGTGTTATACAGGCGGCCTGTCCGACACCCAGTGAACACCAAGGAACCGCCAATGTCATTTCGAATGCTGACTGCGCTCATCCTCGGGGCCGCATTGACGATGACGGCCTGTTCCTCGCGCGGCGGTTCCACGCGGGCCGTGGTCGAGGAGGTCGAGGGCGGCGTGAACCCCTATCTGTGGCGGGCCTCCCTCGACACGCTGAGTTTCCTGCCGCTGGAAACGGCTGACTCCTTTGGCGGCATACTCAATTATGACTGGCTCGCCTTTGAGGAGACGCCGGACGAGCGGGTCAAGGCGACCGTATTCATCCTCGATACGCGGCTGCGCGCCGACGGGGTCAAGGTCTCGGTCTTCCGCCAGACGCGGAGCGAGGATGGCGCATGGAGCGATGCGGCCGTCGATCCGGCCACACCGATCCAGCTCGAGAACAAGATCCTCGAACGGGCGCGGGCGCTTAAGGCGTCCGAGCTGCGCTAGGGCTGATCGGCCCATACCGGAATGAAGAAAAGGGGATGCCGGTCATGACATCGCGTTATGAGCCGTCCGAGGCCGAGCCGCGCTGGCAGCGGGCCTGGGCGGAGGGAAAGATCTTCGAGACCAGATCGCCTGCCGAAGCCGGCGGCGCACCGAAGGCCTACATCCTCGAGATGTTCCCCTACCCGTCCGGGCGCCTGCACATAGGCCATGTGCGCAATTATGCCATGGGCGATGTTGTCTCCCGCTACAAAAGGGCGAAGGGCTTCAATGTTCTCCACCCGATGGGCTGGGACGCGTTCGGCATGCCTGCCGAGAACGCCGCCA
>CAYSED010000029.1:0-27676 GCA_964429935.1 uncultured Hyphomonadaceae bacterium | reverse complement strand
CCCGGGGCCGAGACGGACTTCACCTCCTTCGTCACGCGCCTCAACATTCGCGACGGGGTCGCAAGCATCGAGGCGATGAACATGGTCAACCCGGTGCTCGGTGCCAGCGGCCTCGGCACGATCGGCCTCGGCGACCAGACCCTGAACATGGGGCTGCAATTCGCCGCCGACCGAACCGGCCAGGGTAATCTCAGCGACGTGCAGCTCAACGGCCTCGGCATTCCCCCCAAGATCACGGGGAGCTGGACAAGCCCGCGCATCGTCCCGGACACGCAGGCGTTGACACAGGCCCTTGTCGGCGGCCAGGTCAATCGCCTGCAGGATGCCGCCCGGGGCCAGCTCGGGAGCGCCCTTGGCGGCACGGCGGGAGACATCCTGTCGGGCGTTCTCGGCGGCGGGTCGCAGACTGCACCCGCCGATCCTGCCGACGTCGAAGACCCGGAGGCCGCGCCAGCCGAGCCGACGCCCGAGGACCGGGTCGAAGAAGCCGCACGCGAGGCCCTCGGCGGGTTGTTCGGTCGCCGGAGAGAGCGCGACGAGTAGTCTGCTCCCGCCTCGTTCGCTATTCCGCTGCCAGAGCGTGGGTCGGATAGCTGGCACCCCGATGCTTCTTGAATTCGCTGCGGGCAATCGCGCGGCAGTGAACCTCATCGGGACCATCGGCAAAGCGCAGGGTGCGAATGTTCGCATAAGCACGCGCCAAGCCGAAATCAGTCGTCACGCCGGCACCGCCATGCGCCTGCATGGCATCGTCGATGATCTGCAGGGCCATGGTCGGAGCGGCCACCTTTATCATGGCGATCTCGTTGCGCGCTTCCTTGTTGCCGACCGTGTCCATCATGTAGGCAGCCTTGAGCGTCAGCAGGCGCGTCATCTCGATATTGGTCCGCGCCCAGCCGATCCGCTGCTCCCAGACAGAATGCTCGCCGATCCGCTTGCCGAAGGCTTCGCGCGCCATCAGGCGCTTGCACATCTTTTCGAGGGCGACTTCGGCCGCCCCGATCGTGCGCATGCAATGGTGGATGCGGCCCGGTCCGAGGCGACCCTGCGCAATCTCGAAGCCGCGTCCCTCGCCGAGAAGGATGTTCGAGACGGGCACGCGCACATTCTCGAGAAGCACCTCGGCATGTCCATGTGGCGCATCGTCAAAGCCGAAGACCGGCAGCATGCGCAGGATCCTGACGCCGGGCGCATCGGCGGGGACAAGTACCTGGCTCTGCTGCTTGTGCCGTTCGGCCGACGGGTCCGTCTTGCCCATCACGATCAGGACCTTGCAGCGCGGGTCGCCCATGCCGGACGACCACCACTTGCGCCCGTTGATGACATATTCGTCGCCATCGCGGACGATGCTCGTCTGGACGTTGGTCGCGTCGGAGGACGCGACCAGGGGTTCGGTCATCAGGAAGGCCGAACGGATCTCCCCTGCCATAAGCGGCCTCAGCCATTTTTCCTTCTGGGCAACCGTGCCATAGCGGTGGAAGACTTCCATGTTGCCTGTATCCGGCGCAGCGCAGTTGAACACTTCCGAGGACCAGCCGATCCGCCCCATGATCTCGGCAAGCGGGGCATATTCGGCATTGGTCAGGCCCGCCCCGCGGTATTCCTCGGTATCGTGATCGGCATTCGGCGGCAGGAACATGTTCCATAGGCCCTCGGCGCGGGCCTTCTCCTTCAGCTCCTCGACGATAGGCGGAATGCTCCACCTGTCCTCGGCTGTTTCGTGCTGATGCTCGTAGGTCTTCGCGTTCGGATAGACGTGCTCGTCCATGAAGGCTTCGACGCGGGCGATCCATTCCTGTGTCTTGGGGCTGTACTCGAAATGCATGGCGGGCTCCCTGTTCGTTCTGGCATGTCTTGAAAGGACTTTAGAGGACAGGCTGCGCGGCGTGAAGCGCGAAACCGGGACGACGTGGCGTCAACCCGCCAGAAGGTGGCGAGACACTTCCCGCGGAAACTCGCCCCTTCGCGCCCGATCGATCGCGTTCCAGACCATCAGGTGCGTGAAAGCGTCGGTGATCTGTCCGGCGCGCATCCGGGCGACGAGTTCGCCGAAGGGAAGGCTTTCGACCCTCAGCACTTCACTGGCTTCAGGTTGCGGCGCGCCAGGCTCGAGATCCCAGGCGATGAAGCCGTGGGCCACCTCGTCAGTGACCGAATTGGAAAGCTGCCACCGGCCGAGCGCGGCATGCCGACGCGCCCGCAGGCCCGTTTCCTCGGCAAGCTCGCGTTCAGCCGACAGCCAGGGATCGGCACCCAGCCTGCCGCCGCCCTCGGGAAGCTCCCAGCTATAGGCATCGAAGGGGAACCGGTGCTGCCCGACGAGCCAGGTCATGCCATCTTCGCCCAGGGGAAGAACGCCGGTTGCAACATGTTCAAAGCGCACGACCCCATAGGTTCCCTGCGAGCCATCAGGCTGGGTGATACGGCTGGACTCGACCCTGATCCACGGATTTCTGAACGCGGTATCTGTCGAATGGACGACCCATGGTCCGTTCCGCCGCTCAGTCATCGCTGACAGATGCCTTGGTCAGCGGTTCCGGGCGGATCGTATTCGTGTGCAGGCGGTCCCGGCCGGATTCGAGGTTGCCGCTGACCTGTTCGGCGAGCCTCTCCCGGTCGAGTTGCCGGATGCGCTCCAAGACAATGGCAGCTTCTGCGCGCGTCCTGCCAAGGGACACAAGGGCCTCCTCGCCGAGCCGGAAAGAGGATTCCAGCGTCTCTCGGACATGGAAAGAAACATCGCCCCGCCGGATCAGCGCGATGGCGTGCTCCCGGTCCCGCGCCCGCACCATAACCGGGGTGTCAGGCACCATGGCCTTCACAAGGTCGATGATCCGCGTAACGACATCAGGCTCCTCCACGCAGACTATGACAAGGTTCGCCCTCGCAAGCCCGGCCGCCTTCAAAACGTCCCGCCGCGTGCAGTCGCCGAAATGGACACGGAAGCCGAACCGCGCTGCCTGCCTGATGCGTTCGGCACTATTGTCGAGAATGGTCACGCCAATGCCTTCGGCAAGAAGCGGCTGGCTGACAACCTGCCCGACGCGGCCGAAGCCGACAAGCAAGACATTGCCCGTCGCGTCCTCGAATGTCTCCTCCGGCTCTTCGAGCGGTGCCGGACGACTGAAGAAGACTTCGAGAAGCGAGAAAAGCGGGGACAGGGCCATTGTCAGGGTGATGATGGCAATCAGGATGGCGCTCGTCCGGTCATCGAGCAGCGTCGAGGCGGCTGCAGCGCCGAACAGCACAAAGCCAAACTCGCCCGATTGCTGGAGGGCAATGCCCGTGCGCGCCGAAATTGGCAAGCTGTTGCCCTGCAAGGCGAGCAATCCAGTGATGATGACGGCCTTGACGATCATGACCAGGGGAGCAGCGAGGGCAATCAGAAGCCAGTTGGCGGCGACGATGTCGAGATCGAGCGCCAAACCGACCGCCATGAAGAAGAGACCCATGAAGAGCCCGCGGAACGGCTCGACATCGGCTTCGATCTCGTGGCGGTAATCGGAATCGGCAAGCATGACCCCGGCGATGAACGCCCCCATGGCATAGGACATCCCAGCCGCATCCATGAGGAGCGCAGCCATGATGACGACGCCGAGCGCGGCGGCGGTCATGATTTCCGGCATTCGGGCAATGGCGAGGAAGCGGAACAGGGGGTTCAGGGCAAAGCGGCTTGCCAGCACGAGGGCGGCGATGGCCGCGATCGCGATGCCTACCTGTTGCGCGCCGTCGGCCAGTGTCGTGCCATCGCCCGAAGGCGCCAGGAAGGCGACCAGAAGCAGCAAGGGGACGATGGCGAGGTCCTGGAACAGGAGGATCGCAAAGGACTTTCGGCCATAGGGCGCAGCCCGTTCCCCGCGCTCGTCGAGAACCTGCATGACGAGCGCAGTCGAGGACAAGGCGAGACCGAAGCCGACCACGGCCGCCGCTCCGGGATCGGCTATGCCGACGAAGCCCCACGCAACGATCCCGAGGATCGTACCACAGGCCAGCATCTGCACGGCCCCTAGGCCGAGTATGTCTCCCCGCATGCGCCAGAGTTTTGCCGGGTTGAGTTCTAGCCCGATCACGAACAGGAAAAGAACGACCCCGAATTCGGCGAAGTGAAGCAGGTCCTCCGGATGCTCCGAGGATGGCAGACTGAAAAAGATCTGAACCGTTACGCCCGCCGCAAGATAGCCGAGCACCGTGCCGAGGCCGATCCGTCGAAAGGCTGGCGCAAAGATGCAGGCGGCAGCAATCAGCGCGAGCGCTTCTGCGAACAGCACCTCCTGTTCGGAAAATGTGATCTCCGGCAATCGCGCCTCCCTCAGGACTGGCAACCGACTCAGGATAGTCGCTAAGCCATGCCGTTCGCCACTGCCAGCATAATCATCCTTGCAACCCTTGCATCCTGTTTCGTCTCCGGGATCTTCGGAATGGCAGGCGGGCTCGTCCTGCTGGGGGCCCGCGTCGCCGTCGTCCCCGTGGCGACGGCCATGGTCCTGCACGGCACGATCATGATGACCGCAAACGGCTGGCGTGCCTGGCTCCTCAGGGACGCCATCGACTGGCGCGTGTTCGGCCGCTACATGATCGGCACGGTTCTCAGCATCGTCATCCTCTTCTGGATCGTCTGGCGGCCGGACAAGACAGCCATATATCTCATACTTTCGGTCGTGCCCGTCATCGTCTGGCTGCCGAGGAGCTGGCTCGACCTCGACATTCAAAAGCCCCTGCAGGCAGAGTTTTCAGGCCTCGTCGTTCAGGCTATGAACACGCTCGCGGGCGTTGCCGGGCCGGTCCTCGACGTCTTCTTCGTCAGGACGGACATGACCCCGAACGAGGTCGTCGCGACAAAGTCCGTGACGCAGATGGTCTCGCATCTCGTCAAGATCGGCTTTTGGGGGCTGCCCGTGATCGGCGCTGCGGCGGGCGAGCCGGATGTCTGGCCGCCCGCCTGGCTACTTGCCCTGGCCCTTCCCCTGTCCATGTTCGCAACGTCTGCCGGGAAGCGCGTGCTCGACGGCATGGCCGACGCGAACTTCCGCGCCTGGGTCAAATGGCTCGTCACCGCTATCGGGGCCGTCTTCTTCCTCCGCGCCGCGAGCGGCTTCGGATGGATATGAGAAGACGGCCGCGCATCAGGCCCGGTAGCCGGTTCCCGTCAGTTCGTGACGGGAACCATCTGCAGGTCGACCTCGAAGATGCGCGTCGTTCCGCTGATCTCGTTGCCGACGACGAGCAATGGCGTCCCTGAGGGGCTGTCATCTGCCGAGACGAAGGCAAGTCCTTCCGGACCAAGATCGCCGACCGCCGGGTTCGTGGAATTGTCCGGTAACTGGGCATCGACCGAAAAGTCCCGCATGTTCATGTAAGTCTCGAAGACGGGGGCCGCCGGATCGCTGATGTCGAACACCATGATGCCGCCCACGCGCTCGAGCCCGATGAAAGCGAGGGTAACCCCGTCGATTGTTCCGACCGTAACGCCTTCCGGCTCCGGACCGCCATCGTCGGACCGGTTGTCGAAGGACCCGTTCTCGGTATTGTCGCTGTTGAAGTCCGCAGGAAACATGTCGGCAGTAATCATCTCGAACATGGAACCGGAGTCGAATACGAGCGTTCCGTCCGTCGCGAAGATCGAGAAGGAACGCGCGCCGAAACTGAAGAGGGCGTCGAAATCGCCGTCCCCGTCAGTGTCTCCGTTCACCGTGGTCACTTCGAGGCGCCCGAGATTCTCGTCGAGTTGGAGGCTTGCTGCGGATGGGAAAGCTATCGGATCGAGCGTCAGGTCGCGTACGCGCGAAACCTCGACGAAGACATCGACATCATCGCCTGTGACAGGGTCTTGCGTCACGAATTCTCGGCCGTCCCCTTCATTCGCCGTGACGAGGAAGAGCGTTCCACCGATCTCCACAGAGGCGATGCCGTCGGGCAGGCGAAGACCCGAAACCGGCTGGTTCACGATATTGATGATGCCGTCATCATTGCTCGCGTCAATCGCGCTGCCGGCCATGCTGTGGTCGACAGCGCCAAAGCTCACGAGGTCTGTCACAGTCGCTGTCGCGATATCGACCACAGCGAAGGCATTGTTTTCCTGCATGGTGACATAAGCCGTCGATCCGTCCGGAGACACGGTGATGAACTCCGGCTCGAGATCTTCGGCAACCGTGGCACCCGGTATGAAAACGCGGACGCCGTCGGCATTCAGCGCCGCCTCCGTGCCATTGAACGCTGTGAAGTCTGCGGTGCCTTCAACGGTTGCGGTCGCTGCGCCGCCCGACACGTCGATAATGCTGACCGACCCTTCCGGATTGATGGTCAGGTCGTCGCTCGGCTCGCCCTCGTTCGCCACGAGAACGCGGGTACGGTCCGGCGTGAACACCACCATGTCAGGCAAGGCACCGACCGGGACCTGGCCGTCCAGCGCGAACGTGCTGGTGTTGTAGAAGGCGACTATGCCGGGGTCGGTGGCAGGGTCTGCCTGGATTGCAACGGCGATGATCCCGTCTCCGACAGCAACGCTGTTGGCCCCGTCGCCGACGGCCGCAGCATCGATCTGGGCGATCAGCGTCGGATTAGCCGGATCACTAAGGTCGAGAACGTCCACCGTGGAATCATTCGCATTGATGACAAACAGCCGGTCCGTGGCCGGATCGAACGCCACGATCTCGGCCGCGCCCTCGTCGAAGGCGCCCGTTTCAAATACTCCGATGCTGGAAAGCGTGACCTGCGGTTCCATAGCCGGGGGCGGAGGCGGCGGAGGGGGCGCGGCGGGCGGAGGGGGCGGGGGCGAGGCCGGAGCGCCGTTATCATCATCATCGCTGCATGCCGACGCAAACAGAAGAACCGCACCCATTGCCGTTGTCAGCATCAACCGGCCCGGTCGCCCAAAAAACCCCTGTCTTGCCATCGTCGCGACTCCCTGTGTCAATTAACCAAGCCCGTCGATTATCCATCGAGCGTGAAGGTTTGGCGACGTTTCCATGAAGGATTGCAGACGGTCAGCCCGGCCGTCTGGCCCGAAAGAAACTGCGCAGGATCTGCCCGGCTTCTGCCGCGTACTCCTCGTCAATGACAATGTCGGGCCGCCAGTGGCAGGTCGGCTGGTCGAAGAAGCGGACGCCAGAGACAACGGCCCCGCCCTTCGGGTCCCTCGCGGCGAACACGAGCCTGCCGATCCGGGCAAGGCTGATCGCCCCTGCACACATCGCGCAGGGTTCGAGCGTGACATAGAGTTGCAGGCCCGTCAGCCGGTAGTTACCGGTCCTCGCGGCGGCTTGCCTTATGGCAACGATTTCGGCATGGGCCGTCGGATCGTTCGTCCCGACAGGTCCGTTTGCGCCTTCCGAAACGATCTCTCCGGTATCGGCATCGGCTATAACGGCACCTACGGGAACCTCTCCCCGCCCGGCAGCTTCCGAGGCGATCTCCAGCGCGCGTGCCATCAGGCCTGCCGACATTTCATCTCTCCCGTTCCCGCGCTCGCGATGCTAGAGGCACCTTGATGCGTATCGTAGCCGCAAAATCCACGGGTCGCCCGCTCGCCTCGCCGACCGGACGGGAAACACGGCCAACCTCTGACCGGGCGCGCGAATCCCTCTTCAACGTGCTCGCCCATGCGCCCTGGGCAACGGATTTCGCCGATGCGCGCGTCATCGACCTGTTTGCCGGCTCCGGCGCGCTCGGGCTGGAGGCGATGTCTCGCGGCGCGGCCTTCTGCCTCTTCGTCGAGACCGACAGTGCCGCTCGCGGGGCCATCCGGGACAATGTTGAAGCCCTCGGGCTCTTCGGCACGACAAGGGTCCACCGGCGTTCCGCCATCGACCTTGGCCCAAAGCCCGCCGGACTGGGCGGCCCGTTCACCCTCGCTTTTCTCGATCCGCCCTATCGCCAAGGCCTTGCCGGACCGGCGCTTCACTGTCTCGCTAACGGAAACTGGCTGAGCAGGGACGCAATTATCGTTGCGGAAACAGGACATGAAGAAGCGTTTGAACCGGCGGGGTACGAGATACTTGACCAGCGAACCCATGGCGCGGCCAAGGTGACGTGCCTCAGGATGCGAGCATCCGGGTGAAAGCGAGCCCGAGGAATGGCCAGCCGACAAGCAGCATGAAACCGGCCATGAGGCCAAGGCGCTTCAGACGGTCGACAAGGTGGCCCATTCGGTGAATATGTCACGGGAAGCTTAAGGCAGGGTGTGGCAAATGCGCCAAAATGGCGGCAAGGCAGGCAGCGTGCGGGGCACCATACAGAACGCCATTCCGGGAAGTCGCGACCGCTCCCTCGCAAGCAAGGGCAGCATCCGGCCTTGACCCTTGTGTCGCCCTGCGTCGGCATCGCCTGCTTTCGGGATAACGAGGTTCTCCTGATACGGCGCGGCACTCCGCCGCTCGCCGGGCAATGGTCGCTTCCGGGCGGGCGCATCGAGTTCGGCGAGGCGGCAGAGGCGGCGGCCCTGCGCGAACTGCGCGAGGAGACGGGCGTCGTGGCAAGGCTTGCTGGGCTCGCCGCTGTGGTCGATGCGATCTTCACCTCGAGGCGGTCCGGTGCTACCGCACGGCACTACTTGCTCGCGGACTATGCAGCGGTCTGGGTTTCCGGGGAACCGGTCGCGGGCGACGACGCTGCCTTGGCGCAGTTCGTGCCTGTATCCCGGCTTTCTGGCCTCGGCCTCTGGCAGGAGACCATGCGGGTGATTGACCTCGCCCGCGCCCTCGTTTAACCGCCGGGCAGCCAAGGGAGCCACCGCATGACCGACAAACCGAACCGCAAAGCCGAACTGCTTTCGACCAAGGTCAAGCATATCGACATCACATCGTTTGACGGTCGCCCGCTGGTCGATGCCTGGGAAAACATGAGCTTCACGTCCCGTGACGCAGCTCGCGCAGCCCGCATCCTCGGCCAGATGGTCGAAGACACCGATTGCGCCGTTATCCTCACCCTCGCCGGATCGACATCAGCCGGCGGATGCATGCATGTCTGGCGCGACATGGTCCGCAACAACATGGTCGACGCCATCGTCTCGACCGGTGCTTCCATCGTCGACATGGACTTCTTCGAGGCCCTCGGCTTCCACCATTATCAGGCCCTCGAAATCCCCGACGACCGCATTCTTCGCGACCTCTATATCGACCGCATCTACGATACCTATATCGACGAGGAAGAGCTCCAGGCGACAGATCACACGCTCCTCGAGATCGCCGACAGCCTCGAGCCGCGCGCCTATTCCTCGCGCGCCTACATACGCGAAATGGGCCGCTGGCTTGCCAATGGCAATGCCAAGAAGGAAGGCTCGCTGGTGCAGGAATGTTTCGAGCGCGACGTGCCGATCTTCTGCCCGGCCTTTTCCGACTGCTCTGCCGGTTTCGGCCTTGTCAAGCACCAGGTCGAACGCATGAAGGCGGGCAAGCCCTACATGACGATCGACAGCGTCGCGGACTTCCGCGAACTGACCGAGATCAAGATCAAGGCTGGCTCCACCGGCCTCTTCATGATCGGCGGCGGCGTGCCGAAGAACTTTGCCCAGGACACGGTCGTCTGCGCCGAAATCCTCGGCCACGAAGATGTCGAAATGCACAAGTACGCCGTGCAGATCACGGTTGCCGATGTGCGCGACGGGGCGTGCTCGTCCTCGACGCTCAAGGAAGCCTGTTCCTGGGGCAAGGTCGATGTTGCGCTCGAACAGATGGTCTTTGCCGAAGCCTCTACCGTCGCGCCCGTCATGGTCTCCGACGTGTTCCACCGCGGCCTCTGGAAGAAACGTAAGGCCCGCCGCTACGGAGCCATGTGGGACTAGGTCGCCGTGGCTGGAGACACAAACGAAGAGGACGCCTCGGAATTCGCGAGGCTCGCCGCGATCATGGCGCGCCTGCGCAATCCGGACGGCGGCTGCCCCTGGGACCTTGAACAGGACTTCGCCTCGATTGCGCCCTATACGGTCGAGGAAGCCTATGAAGTCCTCGACGCCATCCAGCGCGGGGACATGACAGACCTGCGCGACGAACTCGGCGACCTTCTTCTCCAGGTCTTCTTCCACAGCCAGATGGCCCACGAAGCGGGCCATTTCTCGGTCGAGGACGTGGCGAGGTCGATCAATGACAAGATGGTGCGCCGCCATCCGCACGTCTTCGACAGCGCTGATGACCGCGACGCCGAAACGCAAACGCTCGCCTGGGAAGCCCAGAAGGCCGCCGAGCGCGCGTCGAAATCCGTGGCCTCCGATGCCGAACCGAGCGCTCTTGACGGTGTCGCCCTCGCCTTGCCCGCCCTGCTCCGCGCTGAAAAGCTCGCCAAACGGGCAGCACGAACCGGATTTGACTGGGCTGAACCTGCGCCGATCTTCGACAAGCTCGAGGAAGAGGTGACCGAATTGCGGGAAGCCATGGCCGAGGGGAATTCGGCGGCCATTATGGACGAGGTCGGCGATCTCCTGTTCGTGTGCGCCAATCTTGCGCGCCGCCTTGGCGTAGATCCGGAAGCCGCGCTCCGGCAGGCCAATCTCAAGTTCGAGAGGCGTTTCAGGGGCATGGAACAACTCGCCCGGCAAGATGGCCTCGACTTTGCGAGCCTCGGTCTCGACGATCAGGAGCGCCTTTGGCAACGGATCAAGGCCGGCGAATAGGACCTAGCGGATGGCGACACCCGGAAAGGCGAGCCTGAACTGACCGGCTTTCTCGGCTGTCAGGCTGACCGTTAGGGAGGCAAAGCCGGTGACAGCCTGCGGGATTTCGCTCAGAACCGTCCCCTGCTGGTAGAGCCACGCCCGGGCTGCCCCGTCCTGCGGCGCAATGGCGACGGTCAGGACGACTGAGGCCTTCCGCAGGACATCCTCGACGAGAGCAATCAGGTTTTCGATACCCGTGCCCGCAACCGCTGACACGAGTACCGCTTGCGGATCGGCCTTGGCTGCCTGCGCAGACAGGCTGGCGCGCCGCTCGGGATCGAGGAGGTCGGTCTTGTTCCAAGCCTCGATCAGTGGCGGCAGGTCATGACCGGCCTGGTCCCTCAATAATGAGAGGACCCGTTCCACCTCGCGCTTCTGCATGGCATCGACCGGGCTTGACCGGTCCCGCACATGGATCAGGAGATCGGCCTCAACGGCTTCCTCGAGCGTCGCCTGAAAGGATTCTATGAGGTGTGTCGGCAGGTCCGAGATGAAGCCCACGGTGTCGGCGAGGGCCACCTCGCCCGTGCGCGGAAGCCGGATGCGCCGGATCGTCGGATCGAGCGTCGCAAAGGGCATGTCCCGCGCCAAGACATTGGCACCGCTCAGGGCATTGAAGAGCGTGGACTTGCCGGCGTTCGTATAGCCCACGAGCGCAACAACCGGCGTGCCCGAGCGCACGCGCCCCTTGCGTTGCAGAGTCCGGGTTCGCCTCACCTCCTCGAGATCGGCCTTCAGCCGCCTGACCTTGGTGTCGAGCATGCGCTTGTCGGCCTCGAGCTGGCTTTCGCCCGGGCCCGAAAGGCAGCCGCGGCCGCCCCGCTGGCGCTCGAGATGGGTCCATGTCCGCACGAGCCTTGAGCGCTCATAGAGCTGCCGGGCAAGCTCGACCTGCAGGCGCCCGGCGCTGGTCTTTGCCCGCAGGCCGAAAATCTCGAGGATGAGGCCCGTGCGGTCGATCACCTTGACGTCGAGGCGGCGTTCAAGATTGCGCTGCTGGACGGGTGTCAATGTGCCATCAACAATCAGGAGGGTCGCGGAAATTCCGGCCAGTTCGTCGGCAAGTCGGTCAAGCACGCCCCCGGGCAAGAGGTGGGAAGGCGACTGCTTGCGGATCTGCTGGGCATGGACGAACCCGACCTGGCATTCGAGCGCCTCGGCGAGACCGGCCGTTTCGGCAAGCCGGGCATCTGTCGGGCGGTCGGCCGGACTGTCCCAGGGTATGACGACCCCGGCAATCGCTTCCTCAGGACGGCGGTCGATCAACCGGCCCGTCAATCTTCGTCGCTGGTGTCGCTGTCGTCGAACAATTGCACCGGAGCGTTCGGTGCAATGGTCGATATGGCGTGCTTGTAGACGAGTTGCGGGGCCCGGCCGTCACTGCGCAGAAGAATGCAAAAATTATCGAACCAGGTGACGGCTCCCTGCAGCTTTACCCCATTGGTGGTGTAGACGGTCAAGGGTGTCCGCGCCTTGCGCACGGCATTCAAGAAAGTGTCCTGAAGGTTCTGCTTCTTCTCGGCAGGCATTGTGGTCTCCTTGCTGTTGTCTGCGGCTAGAGCGATTGGTCCCGGCGCGCAAGGGTTTTTGCAACGCGGCTGCAGCATCAGGGGCAAATTATTGCTCCCTGAGCCCCTATCTTTGCCAAAAGCGGGCGCTGAGCGCCGGCAGCAGGGCTAGGACCTCAAGACGCCCGAGGATCATGGTTCCCATCAGCACCAGGTGCTCTGCCGCTGACGCGGACGGGGACAGGACGATCATCCAGCCCGAATTCGAGATTGCGCCCGCAGCGCCAAGCATGGCCGCCGGAAAGTCGAGGCCGGCAAAGCTCAGCAAGAGGAAACTGCCTGTCACAGAGGCAATATAGGCGATGAGGTAGACCCACACGCCCAGGACAGCCTTCTCTTTCTGGTGCCGGTTGCGGAATTTCAGCGCGACGACAGAGTGCTGGTAGCCGAGCCTTGCGAACTCCTGCCCTGCGCGGCGGATCAGGATGATGATGCGGGCAAGCTTGATGCCGCCGGCCGTGGACAGGGCCGATCCGCCGACAAGGGCCGGCAGGACAAGCACGGTGACCGGCAGAGCCGCATCGGTAATGTCCGGGCTGCCCCAGACGGACAGGCCGGATGTCGAGAGCGCCGACATGGACCAGCCGATGGCCGGGGCCGCATTCACACCGCCAAGCATCGCGAACAGCCCGATCAGCGGTATCAGGCCGATCAGCAGGTAAAGCTCCGGATCGACCGCGATCTGCCGCACCCGGCTCGGCACCAGATCCATGACGACCGAAAGACCGGAGGTCGCGACAAACAGTCCGGCAAAGACAAACAGCGAGGCGAACCAGCCATAGTCCGGCCGCGCTGCATGGTTCGGATCGACAAGGCCCGTCGATGCAACGCTGACGGCGGTCCCGAGCGCTTCGTCTGCCGGCACACCGACACTGACAAGTGCGGCGAAGACGACGACGATCATCACGCCGCAGACAATACAGACGAGCCGGAGAACCTTGGGAATCGCTTCAAAGAAGCTGCCTTCCGGCACCGTGAAAAGGTGGGACCGATGTACCCCCGGACCGGCAAAGCCGAGACCGGCGAAAACCGTCGCGGCAACGACCAGCGACAGGATCATCCCCACGGAATGCAGCACCCCCCGCCAGACCAGAAGCGAAACCGGCCATTCGTCAGGGGCGATTGAGACGACCGAATGCCCCGTCGTCGTCAGGCACGACACCGCTTCGTGAATGGCTGCGAGTACGGACGTCTCCGATGTGCCGAACACGAATGGCACGGCAGCGGCTACCGGTGCCCCAAGGCTCCAGAGCACGACGACGGCCAGACCATCTCGGACGCGTGCGGGACGCGCGGGCTTGCCGGTCATGAGGATGACCATTCCGGCGAGCGTAAGGGTCATCAGCCCGCTGAAGGCGAAGGATGCAAGCTGTGCCCGTTCGCCAAGGATCGCGGCGATCCCGCCGGTCAGAACCAGGGCCGCGCCGAGGCCGAGGCCCATGAAGGCAAGAACCCGGAAGACCGATGCATGATTCAAGGCCGGACACCTGCCATTCGGAGACTAGAAGAATTCCGGGCTGACCCGGAAGAACTGCTCCACTTTCCGGGTCTTGTCGCGCTCGTAGAAGACGATGACATGATCGTCGGCCTTCACGCGCGTCGTGCCTCGCGGAAACAGGATATCATCTTTCCGGATGATCGCCGCTCCCGAGGTGCCTTCGGGCATGTCGTCATAGCTTAGGGAGTTGCCGATCAACGGAGAGCTTTCGAGGACGACCCCTTCGGCCGCTTCCGCGCGGCCGCCCTCGATGGAATGCAAGTTCAGGATGCGCCCGCGCCGCAGCCTCTGCAGGACTTGCGAGACGGTCAGGGCGCGCGGATCGAGCACCATGTCGACCCGCAGGTCCTCGCTCAGCTTTGCAAGGTTGGTGTCGTTGACGAGGGCCAGGGCGCGCCTGGCGCCGGCCCGCTTGGCGAGATTGCACAGGAGGAGATTTGCCTTGTCGTCATTGGTCAGGGCGACGACGAAGTCCGCACCGTTTATCCCGGCCTCTTCCAGTATGTCGTTCGACAGGCCGTCACCCTGTATGACGATGGTACGGCGCAACTGCATGACGGCAAGCTCAGCCCGCTTCGGATCGTTCTCGATCAGCCGCAGGCGAATGTCTGTTTCCCGTTCGATCCGCGAAGCGAGGTAGAGGCCGATATTGCCTCCGCCGATAATCACGAGGTGCTTCACGTCCCGGCTGTCCCGGTTGAAAATCCTCGACAGACGCGTGGCATGCTCCTCCCGGACCGTCAGATAGGCCCTGTCTTCAGCCTTCAACTGCTCGTTCGAGCGGGGGCAGAAAACCCTGTCTCCCCGGCCGATGCCGACGATCCGCGCCTCGAGGTCGGGAAACAGGCCCTGGATCTGGTCGAGGGCCGTGTCCACGATCGGGCTGTCGCTGTCGATCCCGAAGCCGAGCAGCTTGATGCGGCCCTTGGCAAAGCTTGCACTCGTCAGCGCCCCGAGCGTCGATATCCGCTGCAGGACGGCATTGCCGACCGCTATTTCGGGAGAAATCACCACATCAATCGGCAGGCCCTCGCGGGAAAACAGGTCTCCGGCGCTCTTGGCAAGATAGGCCTGGGAACGCACCCGGGCGATCTTGGTTGGCACGTTGAAGAGCGTGTGGGCGATCTGGCAGATCACCATGTTCACCTCGTCATGATGCGTGACGGCGACAATCATCTCGCACTCTTCGATGCCCGCGGCCCGCAGGACTTCCGGATGGGCTGCGTGGCCGACAATGCCGCGTACCTCCAGTTCGGTCGATACCCTGTCGATCAGGGTTGCGTCCGCATCGACGATCGTGACTTCATGAGACTCGGCGGCCAATTGCTGTGCAATGCCGTGGCCGACCCGGCCCGCTCCACAGATCAGGATTCGCATTCTGTCAGCTTCCCTGCCGAACCTGCACGGTCTGTAGCCCCAGAGCCTTTAATTTTCTGTGGAGCGCCGACCGTTCCATGCCGATGAACTCGGCCGTCTTCGAGATGTTGCCATTGAAACGGGTGATCTGCAGGGCGAGGTATTCACGCTCGAACTGCTCGCGGGCGTCGCGGAGCGACAGGCCCACCAGTTCCGCCGAGCCTCCTGCCGAAGCGGTCGCCCCGGCCGCGTCCCGCTCCTTCGGCAATTCATCGACACTGACCGGCCGGGCCGCATCGGCGGGCGACAGAATCATGATCCGCTCCACGATATTGCGCAATTGCCGGATGTTGCCCGGCCAGTCCATGGACTGGAGCACCGCGACGGCCTCCTTGGAGAATTCGCGGGTCATGAGCCCGGTCGACTCGCCGATGTTTCGCGAAAAATACTCGATCAGTTCCGGGATGTCGGCCCGCCTCTGGGACAGGGACGGCACCTGGAGCGGAACCACATTCAGGCGGTAATAGAGGTCTTCGCGGAACCGTCCGGCCTCGATCTCGCGTTCGAGGTCCTTCGTGGTTGCGGACATGACCCGGACATCCACCATGACATCGGAGCGCCCGCCGACGCGCTGGAAGCGCTGGTCCGTGAGCACGCGCAATATCTTGTTCTGCGTTCCGCGGGGCATGTCGGCGACTTCGTCAAGCAGCAGGCTGCCGCCGTGCGCGCGCTCGAACAGGCCGATGCGTTGCGGCGTTCCGTCGGGACTTTCCTCGCCGAACAAGGCGTGTTCCATCTGGTCGGCTGAAATGCTCGCGGCATTGACGGCGAGGAACGGCCCGTCGCCCCGTGCCGATTGTTCATGGATCAGGCGCGCGGCGAGTTCCTTGCCGACCCCGGCCGGACCGGTAATCAGGACCCGCGAATTGGTCGGTGCCACCCGTTCGATGGCATTGCGAAGCGCCTGCGCGGGCGCGCTCGAGCCGACCCAGCGCTCGTCGAGGCCGGCTTTCGACTTCAGCCGCGCATTCTCGCGCTTCAGCGCCGTCGCCTCGATTGCCCGCTGCAGGAGAAGGAGGAGCTTGTCGCTCTTGAACGGCTTCTCGATGAAATCATAAGCGCCGCGCCGGATGGCGGCGACGGCCGTCTCTATATTGCCGTGGCCGCTGATGACGATCACCGGCAGAAGCGGATCGATCGCCTTGAGGAACTGGAGGACGGCGAGGCCGTCCATGCCGCTCCCCTGCAGCCAGACGTCAAGAATGACGAGGGACGGGGTCCGGCTCCTGACCTCCTCGATGGCGGACTCCGCTGTGGCCGCCGTCCGCGTCGTATAGCCCTCGTCTTCCAGCACCCCCGCGATCAGCTCGCGGATATCGGGCTCGTCATCGACGATGAGGATGTCACCGGTCATTTTGCGACTTCCCTGGCTGGCGACAGATCGGCAATGGCATCTTGAGGCTCCTCATCTTCGCCCCCAGGCTCTTTCGGCAGAAGGATTCTGACCCTGGCCCCCCGGACGCCATCGTCTCGCGGGTGCAGAGAGATCGACCCGCCATGATCGATGATGACACGGCTGACAATGGCAAGGCCGAGCCCCGAGCCGCGGTCCCGCGTCGTAACATAAGGCTCCAGCAGCCGCTCCCGCTCGTCATGCGGGAAGCCCGGCCCATTGTCGTCGACGAGTATTTCCACCGTATCGCCATAAGACCGGACAGTGATCTCGACCCGGCCCTGCAAGTCGCGCCCGGCTGGTTCGGTTGCGAGTGCTTCCGCCGCATTCTTCAGCAGGTTCACGATGGCCTGGTTCAGCAGCCTCTCGTCGCCGGAAAACCTTACCTTTCCCGAGTCCGAGCGCACTGTCAGGGCGATGTCCGGCGTGACAACGCCTTGGGCGAAGGCGGCATCCCTGAGCATCGCCGTCAGGTCGAACCGCGCCACCTGCGGCTTCGGCATGCGCGCGAAGCTCGAGAACTCCTCGACCATCCGCCCGATGTCCTCGACCTGCCGAGTGATCGTCTCAAGGCTCCGCTCGAACACGCCGTCATCATCGCCGATACGCTCAGAATATCGTCGCCGCAGACGTTCGGTGGCAAGCTGGATGGGCGTCAGCGGGTTGCGGATCTCGTGGGCGATGCGCCGCGCCACGTCGCGCCAGGCCATGTGCCGCTGGGCCGTGACGATGCGCGTTGCGTCGTCGAACGTCATGACGCAGCCGATCTCGGGATCGCCGACGGTCCGCAGGCGGATGTGCCGGACCGAGCCGCCAAGCGAGAGTTCGAACGAGGCATCGCCCGAACGCCCGTCGCGCAGGACCGCATAGGCATGCGACTGGAACTCCGGAACGATGTCGCCGAGCGACCGGCCGAACAGCTCGCCCTGGCCGATCAGCGCTTCGGCCGAAGCATTCGCGAGCGTCACCGTCATCGCGGCATCGGTGCGGATGACGCCGGCGCTGATCTCGGACAGGAGCGTCTCAAGGAACTGGCGACGGTCCTCGGCCATGGACCGGGCATTCTCGAGGGCGATTCGCTGCGAACCCAACTGCGCGGTCATGGCGTTGAACGAGGTGGCTAGCGCATCGATTTCATCGCCGCTCCGGGGCGGTGCGACACGGGTGGTCAGGTCGCCGTCGCGCACGGAGCGGGCGGCACGCGCCAGCCGGCTGATCGGTCCGGTAATCTGCGCGCCTGCCTCGAGGCCAAGCCTCCCGAACAGGAGAAGCGCCAGCGCAACGATCTGCGCATAGCCGATGACGAAGAAGGTCTGCAATTGACCGCTGGCCGCCTCGGCCTGCCGATACTGCGTCAGGGCGGACTCGGCGGTTCTCAGGCGGGCAATCGTGTCCGGGTTCACCTCCGTCACGAGATAGAGATAGGCATTGTCGATTTCCGTGAGATCGACCATGGCCGATACGAAACCGATCCGCTCATAGAGCGTCTGGGCGACCATGCCCTCGGCCGCTTCGGCTAGGGCTTCCCGGGTCGGCGGAATGAACACGATTGGCCGGTCGGACTGTGCGCTGAGGAAGGGCTCGCCGTCGGGGCGGATCAGGTAGGCGGCGCGGAAGCCGCGGGTCCGCGCCTGGAGGCCGAGATAGTCGGCAAAGAGTTCCGGCTCGTTGCGCACGCCGCTCGCCGTGTCGGCATAATCGATATCCATCACGATGGCCTCGGTCCTCGCCTCGATCTCGGCGCTGACCGAGTCGAGCCCCTCCCTGGAAAGCTGGGCCGTTTCCTCGACAATCGTGCCGATGCGTTCGCTGAACCAGTTGTCAAGCCCCTTCGTGATGGTCGCCCCGAGGACGACGGCGACAACCGTTGCCGGCACGACCGAAGACAGGCTGAACAGGAGGAGGAACCGCCGCACCAGCCGCCCGTCCCCTTCGATGACATTGTTCGCCTGAAGCGCGCGGTAGCGTCGGACAAGCATCAGGCCGAGCGCCATGATGAGCACGAAATTTATGCCGATCAGCCAGGGCATGCGGCCGGCGAACGGGCGGGTCGGATCGGCGCTGAAGATCGTTACAAAGGTCACGAGGAGCGCGATGAGCGCAGCAATGACAAACACGGCCTGGAAAAGGCCGGCGCGGGTTCGCTGCTGAGGATTCGTTGCAAAAAACGTCACGCAGGGACTCTCACAAACGCCTTTGTGTCGCCGAAAGGCAACAGTGCGGATTTAGAGCAACACATTCGCGCTGCGTCAATCAGTCGTCTGCAAAACCCAGCGCGTTGATCTTGGCCCTCAAAGTGTTCCTGTTGAGCCCGAGGATGCTCGCCGCCCGCACCTTGTTTCCCGACGTGATCGACAAGGCCAGCGACAGGAGCGGGCGCTCGATCTGCTCGATCACGGAATGATAGATCGCATTGTTGCCATCCGGGTCCGCCGACAGAAGTTGCGGCATGACATGCCGCTTGAGCACCTGCTCGATTTCGGCCTCGAGCCCGTCGGTGGACGTGACGGATCGCGACAGGTCGCTGCGCATGGCCGCCTCGACATCCTTGGCAGAGATCACGGCATCCGGGCTCAGCGCGCAGAGGCGCATGATGACGTTCTCGAGTTCCCGGACGTTTCCCGGCCATTCATAGGCGGCCATCAGGTCAAGCGAGGCCGCATCGAGCCGCTTGGCAGGCAGGCCCTGGTCGCGCGCGCGGACAAGGAAGGCCTGGGCGAGTTCCGGCAGGTCCTCTTTGCGCTCCCGGAGCGGCGGCAGCGTGAGGCGGATGATGTTCAGCCGGTAGAACAGGTCGCGCCGGAAGGCGTTGTTGACGACATGCTGGTCGAGATCCTCGCTCGTCGATACGATGAGCCGGGCGTGGCCAGGGCGCCTCAGGAGCCTGACAAGCCGGGCCTGAGCGTCCGCCGACAGGCCGGCAACCTCGTCTATGTAGACCGTTGCCCTCTGGTCCTCCCGGATGGCCGAGAATGCCTCGGCCATGTCCTCGTTGCCGAGCCCGTCGAGGTCGAGGAGAACGAAGGGCGCGTCCTTGTTCTGGCCAAGGTCGTGGATCGCCCGGGCCGTCAGTTCCTTGCCGGCCCCCGCCTCACCCTCGATCAGGACGGTGAGGTTCGTGTTCATGACCCGCGAAACGACGCGGTAGACATCCTGCATGGCTTCCGAGCGCCCGATCAGCGGCAGGACGGCATCCTGCTCGGCCTTGCGGGATTCCCGATCGACGCGCCGCCCGCCGCCCTGCTTCTTCAGCGCCCGCCCGACAAGGTTCGTCAGGACCTCGATGTCGAACGGCTTCGGCAGGTAGTCGAAAGCGCCGTGCTCGGCCGCCGATGCGGCCGTCAGGATCGTGTTCTGTCCACTCATGACAATGAAGGGCAGGTCCGGGCGTTCGAGCCGCAGGGCGGGCATCAGGTCGAAGATCGGATCGTCCTCGAGATAGACATCCGTCACCACGACATCGCCCTCCCCCGCCCGGATCCAGCGCTGCAGCGCTTCAGGCGAGGCCGTCGTCCGCACGGCATAGCCGGCTGAGGTCAGGGTCTGGCTGATGACCAGCCGGATGGCGGCATCGTCTTCGGCGACAAGGACGGTTGGCTTCGACATGGCGCTTATCCGGCAATCGGAAGATACAGGTCGAACCGCGTCCGCCCGGGACGACTGTCGAGTTCGAGCGTCCCGTTGTGGGCGGCGACGACATGGCTCGCGACGGTCAGGCCGAGACCGCTGCCGTTCGGCTTGGTCGTGTGGAACATCTTGAATATCCTCTCCTTCGCCTCGGCAGGGATGCCGGGTCCGTTGTCTTCGATGGTGACGCAGATCGACCGGCCGGCCTGCCCGCCTTTCGGATTGCGCTGGCGCCGGTCGACTGCAAACCTTGTCAGGACACGGATTTGACCGGCCGTGCGAACGCCGGTGATCGCCTCGCCGGCATTCCGGACGATGTTCTGGAACGCCTCGTGCAGGTGGTCCGCATCACCGTATATGTCGGGCAGGGACGGGTCGAACACCCGCGTGACCTTGATGCCGGGTCCGAGGGCAAGCTCCTCCGACCGGAGCACCCGGTCGAGCACTTCATGGACATTGCAGGGCAGGCAGCGCGGCGCGGAGAACAGCTCGAAGGCCGAAAGGTCATTGACGAGGCGCTCGATGCGGCGGCATTCAGCCAGCACGAGTTCCAGAAGTTCGGCTTGGTCATCCCGAGCCCCGCGGACAAGCAGTTGCGCGGCCCCGCTGATCCCGGCGAGCGGGTTTTTCACTTCATGGCCAAGTATGCGCCCGAAGGCGGCAAGCCCGGGGGCTTCTTCGGCGGCACTGTCAGCCTGCGTGCTCGCCATCATGGCAATCGCAAAGCCGCCCTGCGCCAGCGTGTTGACGGAAACATGCAGGCTCCGGCTCTCCATGCGCGGGCCCGACAGCCTGACCGCCCCGGCTGTGATCCGTCCCGACATGTCCTCGGCACGCTCCAGGAGATCGAACATGGCGCAGTCGTGATAGAATATCTCCGTCAGAGAGCGTCCCTTGAGGGCGTGGCGGGATATGCCCAGGAGCGTCTCGGCATCCGTGTTCGCGCCGGCGAGAACCCTGCGGGCATCGACATGGATGAGCGCGACCGGCACCGTGTCGGCATCGATGGAGGACGGAATGATGTCGAGCACGGTCTTCGCCATCACGCCGCCCTCGCATGCCCTGCGGGACGAAAGCTATCGCGAATGGCAGACGCAAGGTCTGCAAGCCCCTCGATCCGGCAAAGTCGCGACTGCAGGGCGCGCACAGCGGCAGTGTCCAGTCCGAGAGGTGCGTCGGCGATCGCCCCGGCAAGATGCTTGCGCGTGATCCGGACGCCGAGCCGCTCGCCATACAGCCCCGCCGCGTCAGACACCTGTTCCAGGAGGCTTTCCTGACGCACTGCGAGGTCCGGATCAGCAAACGCTTCGCCGCGAAGGGTGGCGGCAATCTTGCGGACGAGCCAGGGCCGCCCGACTGCCGCCCGGCCGACCATGGCCCCGGCAGCCCCGGATTGCGCTAGCGCCAGCCTTGCATCGTCACCTGACGCTATGTCGCCGTTGACAAGCACCGGGATCGCCACGGCCTCGACGGTCCGGCGCACTTCGGCCCAGTTCGCTTCGCCCTTGTAGAACTGGCAGCGGGTCCGACCATGTACCGTCAGCATGATACAGCCTAGCCGCTCTGCCGTCCGGGCAAGCTCCGGGGCCGTCAGGCTGCCGTCGTCCCAGCCAAGGCGCGTCTTCAGCGACACGGGAACCGCGCCTGCGCCTTCCAGTGTCGCGGCAATGATGGCTTCGGCAAGGTCCGGTTCCCGCATGAGGGCGCTTCCCGACAGGCCGCCCGTCACTTTTCGCGAGGGACAGCCCATGTTGATGTCGATCTGGTCAACGCCTGCCCCGGCCAGAAGCCTGGCAGCGGCCCGCATGTCCTGAGGGTGGCGGCCTGCAAGCTGCACAATCCATGGGCTACCGTCTTCATGACGGAAGATCCGGCGGACCATATCGGGGCGGGAGCGCACGAGTTGGTCGCTCGCCGTCATCTCGGAAACGACCGCATCTGCGCCAAACTTCGCCGCCTGTCGCCGGAACGGGGCGTCCGTCGCCCCCGACATGGGCGCGAGCCAGACACAGGGAGCCTTGTTTTTGGTCAGCATCGCTACTTCCGGGTCTCAAATATACTGCGCCGCACAAATTATAGGCTAAACGAGGGCTTGGCGAGCACGAAATCCTGCCACTGGCCAGATCGGCCTGCCCGGCCTATGAAGTCGCGATGAGTTCTGCCATTGCCATCATTGTCGCAGCAGGTCGCGGCGAACGCGCCGGACCCGGCCTGACCAAGCAAGTGAGGCTACTGCTCGGCAAGCCGGTCCTTGCCTGGAGCGCCGAAGCCTTCGCGCGGCATCCGGATGTTGCCCGGACCCTAATCGTGACATCGCCTGCCGACCGTGACGCCGTCCGGGCGATTGCCGGGCCGGACGCTGTTATCGTCCTTGGCGGAGCAACGAGGACAGCATCCGTCCTCGCCGCTCTCGCAGCGGTCGAGGCACCTGACGACACCCCCGTCCTGATACACGATGCGGCCCGCCCGGGACTGTCCCAGGCCGTCATCACGCGGCTTCTCGAGGCGCTGGCCAATGCCGACGCAGCCGCCCCCGCGCTCAGGATCTCCGACGCAGTCAAGGACACATCATCCTGTCCGCCTTCGGCCCTTGACCGGACGCCGCTTCGTCGGGTCCAGACACCACAGGCTTTCCGGCTCGGACATATCCGCGATGCCCTGAGGGCTGGACATCAGGACCTTGTCGATGACCTCGCCGCGATGGAAACGCCGGGGGCCCGCATCTCGCTGGTGGAAGGGGACCCGAGACTGGACAAGCTTACCTATGCAGAGGATTTCGACCGGATGGCCAGGCTCCTAGCCCCTTCGCTGCCCGCCATCCGCGTGGGCAGCGGGTTCGACGTGCATGCCTTCGGAGAGGGCGACCATATCACGCTGTGCGGCCTGAAGATCCCCCACAGCCATGGCCTCATCGGCCATTCCGACGCAGACGTGGCGTGGCACGCGCTCACTGACGCCATCCTAGGCGCGCTCGCTGAAGGCGACATCGGCGACCATTTCCCGCCGTCAGACCCGCAATGGAAAGGCGCTTCATCGGACAGGTTTCTGAGGCATGCCGCCCGTCTCGCCTCACTGCGGGGCTACGAGGTCAGCCAGGTCGACATGACGGTGATCTGCGAAGCGCCGAAGGTGAAGCCGCACCGCCTCGCAATGCGGGAAAGCACGGCAGCCCTCCTTGGCCTTCCCCTCGACCGCGTGAGCCTCAAGGCGACGACAACCGAGGGGCTTGGGTTTGCCGGACGCCGGGAAGGCATGGCGGCGCAGGCATCCGCCGTTCTGTCCGCCCTTCCCGCCCTCGACTAGGTGAACCCCATGTATCCTGACCGCATCCGCAATCTCGCCCTGCTGCTCATGGACGACGCCCGCCAGAAGCGGCTGCGGATCGTCACCGCCGAGAGCTGCACCGGCGGGCTCCTGGCAGGCCTCTTCACCGAGTTTCCGGGTTCTTCCGACGTGTTCGAGCGGGGCTACGTGACGTATTCGAACCGCGCCAAGCAGGAGGTGCTCGGCGTGCCGGGCGACATGCTGGCCGATTCCGGAGCCGTGTCCGAAACCGTCGCCCGGGCCATGGCCGAAGGCGCGCTTGCCGAAAGCCGGGGCAACCTGTCGATCGCAATCACCGGCATAGCCGGTCCCGGCGGCGGCACAGTCATGAAACCTGTCGGAACGGTCCACATTGCCTGCGCCCGCGAGAACCGCGCGATCATGCACGAGATGCACCAGTTCGGCGACATCGGCCGGTCGGAGGTCCGCATGGCAACGCTCGAAGCAGCCCTCGTCCTGATGCAGGAACAGGTCAGGCGCTAGGCGGATTGGACGGCGGAACCTCTGTCCCGCCAAAGCGCCGCTCCGCTTCGTCGAGAAAGGATTCCATGATCCGCCGGACGGCGTTCTCGCGATTGGACATGGCAAGGGCCTGCAGCATGAAATTGCTAAACTCGTAATCGATCCGGAAATGAATCCGCGTCCCGCTCTCGCCTTCCGGCTCGAAGCGCCAGTCGTTCTCGAGCCGCCGGAAAGGGCCTCGAACGAGGCGGACCGTCACCGTGCGGGCTGCCGCATCTGCCGCGACCGACGTCGCAAACCGTTCGGTGAAGCCCTTGAAGCCGACGACCGCCTCGCCAATGCAATGCCGGACTTGTCCGTCATCGCGCGGCTGGCTCACGCGCAGCGCCTTGATCCACTTTATGAAACGCGGATAAGCCTCGATGTCCGAGACTAGCGAAAACATGTCGTCCGGCCGGTAAGGCACGGTCAGCGTTTCGACATGGGCCGACAAGGCGGGCTTATCCTGCCGCTGCGAATTTCGCATCCCGGGCCGCCCGCAGCCGCGCGAAATCTTCTCCGGCATGATAGCTGGAACGGGTCAGAGGCGAGGCGGCGACCATCAGGAAGCCCTTGGCCCGCGCGATCTCCTCGTAATGGGCAAACTCTTCCGGCGTCACGAACCGGTCGACAGCGGCGTGCTTTCGCGTCGGCTGGAGATACTGGCCGATGGTAAGGAAATCGATGCCGGCCGAGCGCATGTCATCCATCACCTGCATGACTTCTTCCCGCGTTTCGCCAAGCCCGACCATCAGGCCGGATTTCGTGAACTGGGCCGGGTCCCGCTCCTTCACCTTCTCGAGCAGGCGGAGCGAGTGGTAATAGCGTGCGCCGGGGCGGATCGAAAGATACAGCCGCGGCACCGTCTCGAGATTGTGGTTGAAGACATCTGGCCTTGCATCGATCACCCGGTACTCCCAGCCGGTCTTGCGAAGGAAATCCGGGGTCAGGATCTCGATCGTGGTGCCCGGGGACGCGGCCCGTATCGCGGCGATCGTCTCGACGAAATGCATGGCCCCGCCGTCTTCGAGGTCGTCGCGGTCGACGCTGGTGATGACGACATGTTCAAGCCCCATCTCGGCAACCGCCTCACCCACGCGGCGCGGTTCATCTGCATCGGGTCCCGACGCCGGCTTTCCCGTCGCGACATTGCAGAACGAGCAGGCACGTGTGCAGACGTCGCCGAGAATCATCATCGTCGCGTGCTTCTTGGTCCAGCACTCGCCGATATTGGGGCAGCCGGCTTCCTCGCAGACCGTGACAAGGCCCTTTGACTTCACGATGGCGCGTGTCTCGGCATAGCCGCTGCCGGAGGGTGCCTTGACGCGGATCCAGTCCGGCTTGCGCAGGACCGGCGTATCGGGTCGATTGCGCTTTTCAGGGTGGCGGTGCTCGCGCTTCTGGTGCGGATCATTGATAAGGGTGGGCATAGGACGCTAAATGGACTGCAAACAGATATCTATCAAGCGCCCCGGCGGAAGAGCCGGCATGCAAAAGGGCGCGATCCGGGAGCAAGCGAATGGGACCAGCCACTTTTAAGGAGGCCCGGACATGACCGGGCAGGGTCCCTATCCGCTGATCCCCTTCAGGCCCGACAGTGCCCGGACAGACCTGTTCTCCGGCCTGTTGCGCGCCAAGGGCGAGTTTGGCGCGAAAACGGTGGCGGTGGTCGATGGTGACGAGCGGGAACTGACCTCTCTCGACATCACGAGGGCGGCGTTCGGCATAGGGTCAGCCCTCAAAGCTGTCACCGAGCGGGAAGAGAATGTCGGCATTCTCCTGCCGACCGGCGCGGGTGCCATCGTCGCGTTCTATGCCGTCCTCGCATCCGGCCGCACGCCCGCCATGCTGAACTTCACGGCCGGTGCGCGCAACCTGCGCTCGGCCATGAAGGCGGCGAAGGTCAGGCGCATCCTGACGGCCGAGAAATTCATCGACCTTGGCAATCTCCAGCCGCTGATCGCAGAGCTCGAGAAGGATGCCCAGATCATCCTCCTTGAAAAGGTTCGCGAAGGCCTGACGCTGGGCAACAAGCTGAACGGCATCATCGGCCCGGTCATGCCATGGCTTTTCCGGCGGCCAGCGCACCATCGCAAACCCGGCGTGATCCTGTTCACCTCGGGGACCGAGGGCGAGCCCAAGGGCGTCGTTCTGAGCCATGAAAACGTCATGGCCAATGTCCAGCAGGTCCGCGCCCATATCGGCCTCAGTGCCGGGCACGATTCGGTCTTCAATCCGCTGCCGACTTTCCACTGCTTTGGCCTTACCGTCGGCGTCGTCCTGCCGCTCATCGCCGGCGTGAAGGCGATCTGCCATCCGACCCCGCTCCAGCCGCGTGAGATCGCCCAGCGCATTCGCCGGACCGGAGCGACCATCCTCCTCGCGACCGACACATTCATCTCGCAATATACCCGCGCCGGATCGGAGGGCGACCTCGACAGCGTCCGCCTCGCCGTATGCGGGGCCGAGCGCGTGCGCGACGAGACGCGCCAGCTTGTCCGGCGCAAGTTCAATATCGAGATTCTCGAAGGCTATGGCGCAACCGAAGCCTCTCCCGTTGTTGCCGCCAACCAGATCGGCGCGAACAAGCCCGGCACCGTCGGCCGCCTAATGGCGGGCATGGAGCACGAACTTGTCCCGGTAGAAGGCATCGAGGATGGCGGCCGCCTGCGCGTGCGCGGACCCAATGTCATGCAAGGCTATCTCAGGGCATCGGCCCCCGGTGTCCTGGAGGTCCCGACCGGCGGCTGGCACGATACGGACGACATCGTCGCCATCGACGAAGACGGCTTCATCCGCATCATGGGCCGCGTGAAGCGCTTCGCGAAGATCGGCGGGGAGATGGTGTCGCTCGCGGTGGTGGAGAATTGCGCGAGCGCGATCTGGCCGGATAACATGCACGCTGCCGCCGCCCTGCCCGACCCGCGAAAAGGCGAGCAGATCATTCTGATGTCGGATGCGCCGGGAGCCAACCGGTCGGACATCCTTGCCTGGGCGCAGAACCACGGTACGCCGGAAATCGCGGTACCGCGCCGCGTCGTCCACGTTCCGGAAATCCCCGTGCTCGGCACGGGCAAGATCGATTATGGCGCGGTGCAGAAAATGGCCGAGAAACTGGCAGAGGCCTGAGCCCCAGCCGGTCAGGTGTGCAGCACACGGCCTTCCGCGTCGAGCACCGCTTCGTGCATCATCTCCGACAGGGTCGGATGCGGGAAGATCGTGTGCATCAGGTCCTCTTCGGTCAGCTCGCCCTGCCGCGCGATGACATAGCCCTGGATCAGCTCGGTCACTTCCGCCCCGATCATGTGCGCACCGAGAAGCTCGCCGGTTTCGGCATCGAATATGGTCTTCACCATCCCGTCACTGGCTCCGAGCGCGATGGCCTTGCCATTGCCGATGAACGGAAACCGCCCGACCTTGAGCTTGCGCCCGGTCTCTTTCGCCTTGGCCTCGGTGAGCCCGACACTCGCGACCTGCGGGTGCGAATAGGTGCAGCCGGGCACGTTCCACGCGTCAAACGGATGGGCCTCGTTCTTGCCGTGAATGCCCTCGACGCAGAGGACGCCCTCGTGCGACGCCTTGTGGGCAAGCCACGGCCCGCCGGTCAGGTCGCCAATGGCATAGCGCCCTTGCACGCCTGTCCGCCCGAACCCGTCAACCAGGACATGCGTCTTCTCGATCTTGACCCCGAGCTTTTCGAGCCC
>CAYSED010000028.1:0-30859 GCA_964429935.1 uncultured Hyphomonadaceae bacterium | reverse complement strand
ATTCGACCCGGAAAGGAATCCCTTGCGATTCCGTCAAAGACGAAGACGCTCTAGGGCGGCAGCCGGCCCGCGTCACGAGGCTGCCAGCCGGTCGATGACGAATTCCGCAAAATCGGTCGCGGCGGGATTGGCGTTACGCCGCGAGCGCGCCATGGTCACGGCGTGGCGGTCGACGACCTGGTCTGGCAGGACCGGCACGAGGTCTCCCCGGGCCACGTGGCGGGCCGCGAAGAAGGTGGGCAATCGCGCAAGGCCCAGTCCGGCGAGCGCGGCATCAAGAATGACGTCCGGATCGGCCGTCGAAAGGCGCAACGGACCTAGCAGGGCGACGCTTCCGGCCGCATCATGAAAGCGGATGCGTCCCTGTTCGCCTGCGCTTCCGTCCGGCGTCAGGAGCGGCCAGGATTGCAGGTCCGACAGAGACCGCGGCGTGCCCAGCGCATCGAGCAGGCCGGGAGCGGCATAGAGCCTGGCCTCTACAAAGCCGGCCGACCAGAGATCGACATTCCGTCCCGGAGCGAGGCCGACAAAGATGCCGAGATCCGTCGCTTCGAGGTCCGGCGCCGAGAACCGGTCGGCGAGGGAGAGGTCGATCGCGCAGTCCGGGCGAGACATCAGGTATTCGGTGACGATGGGTTTCAGGACGCCACGGCCATAGATGGCGGGGGACTGAACGCGCACCGTGCCCTGCCGCCGGGCCATGGCCAGCCCGAAGACATCGCGGGCGAGTTCATGGACGGCGCGGCTTGAGCGGTCATAAAGCCTCTGGCCGCTCGGCGTGAGGTCAAAGCCGTCAGGCCGGCGGTTGAACAGCTTCGTGCGCGCATCTTCCTCGAGCCGCGCGACATGTCGGCTGACGGTCGATTTCGGCAGCCCGAGCATCGTCGCAGCCAGCGAGAGCCGCCGCTTCTCGGCGACAGCCACGAACGTTCGCAGGAGATTGAGGTCGAACATGTCGTGTTCCGAATTCGGGACGATCAAGCCGATAATGCTGTCTTGTTCGATAATTGCAACAGCCTAAACCTGCCATTATGCCCGGCAACCGGGAAGGCCTTAACAAGGCCTGAAGACCGAATGGCATTGTCTTCGAGTTCGCTCTGGGTTTATGCTGCAGTGCACACTACATAAAGCCCGACGGCAGAAGGCTGGATTGGGGACTGACATGTGGAAATCTATGCGGCTGGCTGGCCTTGCAGGTACCCTGATCGTGCTTTCAGGCTGCAGCCCTGGCACGACGACCTCCGCCTCCTCGGCATCCGGTGCAGGCGAGCAGGCGGTTCAGGCCGCGACGGTTCGTGCCATTACCGAAACGGTCACCGTGTGGGACGAATATGTCGGTCGGTTCCAGGCAACCGACAGGGTCGAGCTGCGGCCACGCGTCTCGGGCTATGTCGAAGCGGTCTATTTTGATGATGGCCAGACCGTCGAGGCCGGACAGCGGCTTTACACGATCGACCCGCGGCCCTTCCAGGCCGTCCTCGCGCGGGCCAATGCTGACGTCATGGCGGCTGAGACCCAGATCAGCCTGACCCAGTCGGAACTGAAACGCGCCGGGGACCTGCTCGCCGCGAGGGCCGGAAGCCAGGAAGAATATGACCGTCGCCTTCAGGCCGCCCGCGCCGCCGAGGCGTCGCTTGCCGCGGCCAAGGCTGTCAGGCGCCAAGCGGCGCTAGACCTCGAATATACCGACGTGAAGTCCGCCATTGTCGGGCGCGTGTCGGAGGACCGGGTTGGGGTCGGCAACTATGTTGCGGCAGGCCAGACCGTAATGACGGTTATCGTCTCCGTCGATCCGATAGAGTTTGCTTTTTCGGGATCGGAACAGGATTTTCTGAATTACCTGCGGCTGGACCGTGCCGGCCTTCGCGGCTCCTCGATCACCACGCCCAATCCTGTGCGGATCAAGCTCGCCGACGAAGACGTCTACACGATCGAAGGGCAAATGAAGTTCATCGACAACGAGATCGATGCCGGCACCTCGACGATCAGCGCGCTTGCGGTGGTCGACAATGCCGACGGCTTTCTCACGCCTGGTCTATTCGGCCGATTGCAGCTTTACGGGCAGGACCCGTTCGAAGCGGTCATCATTCCAGAAGCGGCGGTGCAGTTCGACCAGAACCGGCGCTTTGTCTGGGCGCTGGACGAGGCGTCGAGAGCGCGCCAGCAGGAGATCGGCCTTGGGCGGGACCTCGAAGATGGCCGCCGGATCGTCAGCGAGGGCTTGACCGGGGGTGAACAGGTCGTCGTCGGGAACCTGTTCATGATGCGTCCGGGCCTGCTGGTCGAGCCGGTGAGTCGCCCGGATACGGCACCTCCAGGCAGCAACTAGGCGACGACGATGAGCTTTTCGAGCTTCTTCATCGACCGGCCCGTGCTTTCGGGCGTCATCTCGATCCTCATCATGCTTGTCGGGGCCGTGGCCTTCGGCCGGCTGCCGGTGTCGCAATACCCGGAGATCGCGCCTCCGACCATTCAGGTGAGCGCGGCCTATCCCGGCGCCTCGGCCGAGATCATCTCCGAGACGGTCGCCACGCCTATCGAGCAGGAGCTGAACGGCGTCGACGGCATGATTTACCTGCAATCGCAGGCGACTGCAGACGGCCGCCTGACCATCACCATCACCTTTGCCGCCAATACGGACATCGACAATGCCCAGGTGCTGGTCCAGAACCGCGTCGCCCGTGCGGAACCCCGGCTGCCCGAAGAGGTGCGCCGCCTCGGCATCACGACCCAGAAGGCCTCGCCGGACTTCCTGATGGTCATCCACATGATCTCGCCGGATAATTCCTTCGACCAGCTCTATATCTCGAATTTTGCAACCCTGCAGGTACGCGATGAGCTGGCGCGCGTCGATGGCGTGGGCAGCATCAACATATTCGGGGCGCGTGACTATGCCATGCGCATCTGGATCGATACCGAAAGGGCCGCGCAGCTCAACCTGACGGCAGCGGAAATTGTCGCAGCGTTGCGGCGACAGAACGTGCAGGTGTCCTCGGGCGTCCTCAACCAGCCGCCGACGCCGTCCAGCCAGCCGTTCCAGCTTTCGGTCCAGACCGAAGGACGGCTAGTCGAGCCCGACCAGTTCGAGCGCATCGTCGTCCGGTCAGACCCCGGCGAGGGCAGGCAGGTCCTGCTCCGGGATGTGGCGCGGGTGGAACTCGGCGCGCAGGACTATTCGACCAATGCCTATCTCGACAACCAGCCGGCCGTGGCCATGGCGATCTTTCAACGTCCGGGATCAAATGCCCTGACCACGTCGGAAAATGTCCTTGCCCTGATGGACCGCCTGTCGGAGGGGTTTCCGGAAGGGCTTGAATATCGCGTGGTCTACAATCCGACCGAATTTGTCGAAGAATCCGTGAACGAGGTCTACAAGACGCTCGCCGAGGCGACGCTGCTCGTCGTGCTGGTCGTCATCATCTTCCTGCAGAGTGTGCGGGCCTCCATCATCCCCATCCTCGCCATACCGGTATCGTTGATCGGCACATTTTTCGTCATGTCGGCCTTCGGCTTCAGCCTGAACACGCTGACGCTGTTCGGCCTTGTCCTTGCCATCGGGATCGTCGTCGATGATGCGATCGTCGTCGTCGAGAATGTCGAGCGGCGCATCGAGGAAGGACTGTCGCCCCGTGACGCGGCGCATGAAAGCATGCGCGAGGTTTCCGGCGCGCTGATTGCCATCGCGCTCGTCCTCAGCGCCGTGTTCATACCTGCCGCTTTCGTGCCGGGGATAACCGGCGCGTTCTTCCAGCAGTTTGCCCTGACCATTGCGGCGGCGACCGTGATTTCCGCCATAGTGTCGCTGACCCTGTCCCCGGCCCTCGCGGCCCTCCTCTTGAAGCCGAAGGACAAGGCGCGCAAGCTTCGGATATGGGAGAAGCCGGTGCAGGCATTCTTCAATGCCTTCAATCGCGGATTCGACGGCCTGTCCGGCCTTTACGGCCGAAGCGTTTCGAGACTGGTCAGGGTCTCAGGCCTTGTCCTGGTGGCCTATGCCGGACTGCTTGTCCTCACAGGCGTGCAGTTCCAGCGGACCCCGTCCGGCTTCATTCCGGATCTCGACCAGGGCTATCTCATCTCCGTCATCTCCCTGCCGCAAGGGGCCTCGCTCGACCGGACCGATGCCGTCGTCAGGCGCGTTGCCGAGATTGGCCTCGATATTGAAGGCGTCGCCCACGCCGCCCAGTTCGCAGGCTTCAACGGCGCGACCTTTGCCAATGCCTCGAACGCCGGCGCGATCTTCTTCACGCTCGAGGAATTCGGCCACCGGCCGGACTATCGCACGATGCAGATGCGGCTGCAGCAGGCCTTCGGATCGCAGATCGACGAGGGCTTCGTCCTTGTCATCGCGCCGCCACCTGTGCCCGGCATCGGCAACGGCTCGGGCTTCCGGATGATGGTCCAGGACCGGGCGGGCGTTGGCCTGCCGGCGCTCGCCGGGGCGACCTATTCCATGGTCGGCGCGGCGAACGCGGATGCGCAATTGCAGAACGCCTTCACGTTCTTTGAGGTCTCGACGCCGGAAATCTTTCTCGACATCGACCGGCGCAAGGCCGAACTCATGGGCATTCCGACCTCGGAAGTCTTCAGTGCGCTCGAAGTCTATCTCGGCTCGGCCTTCATCAATGATTTCAACTATCTCGGCCGGACCTTCCGCGTGACGGCGCAGGCGGATGCGCCCTACCGGCGCAATGCCGAGGATATTGGCCTTCTCTATGTGCGCAACAGCAGCGGCGAGATGGCACCCTTGGATGCTGTGGCCGAGCCCCGGCAGAGGACCGGGGCGAGCCGGGTCGTGCGCTACAATCTCTATCCGGCCGCCGAGGTCCAGGGCGAACCGGCCCCCGGTATCTCGTCCGGCGAGGCAATTGCGCGCATGGAGGCCCTGGCAGCGGCGACGCTTCCGCCGGGCTTTACCTATGAATGGACGGAACTTGCCTTCCAGCAGAAGCAGGCCGGCAATGCGGCGGGCCTGGTGTTCGCGCTTTCGGTCGTCTTCGTCTTCCTCCTGCTCGCCGCACAGTACGAGAGCGTCACCTTGCCCTTCGCCGTGATCCTGCTCGTCCCGATGACGATCCTCTTCGGGATCACGGGAACGGCGATTGCCGGCCTGTCGAACAATATCCTGACCCAGATCGGCTTCATCGTCCTGATCGGGCTGGCCGCCAAGAATGCCATCCTGATCGTCGAGTTTGCGAGGCAGCGCGAGGCCGAAGGGCTGGACCGGTTCGCGGCGGCAATCGAAGCCTGCCGCCTGCGCCTGCGGCCGATCCTGATGACGTCGCTCGCCTTCACGCTTGGCGTCGTGCCTTTGGTCATCGCCTCCGGTGCCGGAGCCGAGATGCGCCAGGCGCTCGGCATTGCCGTTTTCTCGGGCATGATCGGCGTGACGATCTTCGGCCTGTTCCTGACCCCGGTATTCTACGTCCTGTCGAGGTGGCGTCCGGTGACGCGTGAGACCCGGGCCGAGGCTGTGCTACCCGAAGCCGGGGGACCGGGCGAATGACCCCGCGCCGCCATCTGCTCGCTGCGCTTCTCCTCGGCACTCTGTCGGCCTGCCTCAGCGTGGGGCCTGACCATGTCGCGCCCGATCCGGGCGGCTTCGCCCCCGCCGCGTATGAGTACGGCGAGGCCTATGGCGAAGCCCTGCCGCTTGCCAATTGGTGGACGGCCTTCGACGATCCCGTGCTCGCCGATCTCGTCAATGAAGGCCTGGCGCGAAACAGGACCCTCGCCGCAGCGGCGGCAAACCTCGAGGCGGCCCGAGCCGAGCTTGGCCTAGCCCGCAAGAACCGTCTTCCGACCGACGAGACGGAGGCGACGCTTCAGGAGACGCGGTTCTCGGCGGCTTCATCGCCTTTCGCCGGCGGCCAGAGCCTGCCAAATGTCAGCCTTGTCTCCCTCGGGACCGGCGCTGGCTGGGAAGTCGACCTGTTTGGCCGGGTCCGCCGCACCATCGAGATTGCCAGTGCCGATCTCGGGGCCGCTGAAGCTGACCTTGCCGATCTCCGGATCGTGATTGCGGCCGACATTGCCGACACATACATGGCGCTGCGCGGCGGCCAGGCGCGCCTCGGCGTTGCCCGGCGCAATGCCGATGCGCAGCGCGAAACGCTCGACCTCACGACGACGATCCGCGACCTCGGCTCGGGCACGGATCTGGATGTCCAGCGGGCCCGCGCGCAGCTTGCCACGACGCTGTCGACCGTGCCCGCCCTCGAGGCGGATGTCGAGACGGCCGCGAACGCCCTTGCGTTTCTCACCGGACGGGTGCCCGAGAATCTTTCGGGCCTCGTCGCGGCGGGCGCGCCCGTTCCGGTCCTCGACAGGCCGATCAACATTGCCGATCCGGCGAGCCTCTTGCGTCGGCGTCCTGACATTCTTGCCGCTGAGCGCCAGCTCGCCGCGGCCACCAGCGGCATCGGGCTCGTCATTGCCGAGGCCTTTCCCCGGCTGGACCTCATCGGATCGGTCTCGCTCCAGTCGGACGGCTTTTCGGGGTTCGGGTCAGCTCCGTCGCTCGCCTTTGCGGGCGGGCCGTCGCTCACATGGTCCCTGACCAACATGCTGCGCGCGGGGGACCGTGCCGCCGCTGCCAGTGCCCGGGCCGAAGCGGCCTTCGCGCTCTATGAGGAAACCGTTCTGGCGGCACTCGCAGAAACCGAATCGGCGCTTTCCCGGCTCTCCCGGCTTCAGGAACAGGCCTTGCGCCTGCAGGAAGCCGAGACGGCGAGCGGGGAAGCGGCCCGGCTGGCGAGATTCCGCTATGAGCGCGGCGCTTCCGGCTTCCTCGAAGTGCTCGATTCAGAGCTTCGCGCGCTCGAGGCGGCTGACCGGCGGGTCGTTGCCGAGATCGGCATCGCCCGGGCCCAGGTCGCCCTGTTCCGCGCTCTCCGGGCCGGCGACTGACCGGCAACGGCCTTGCGAAGATTGCCTTCCCCCTGATGCGCCCGACGCCTTGAGCGGCGCATCCTTTCCTTGATCGCCGACCCCGCGTGCGGCGGACGCCGGGCCCTGGGCGCGGCGCATTCCGGCTCGACAGGGCAGGCTATTTTGCATAAAGTTGCACAATATTGCATAAAAAGAGGGTCCGGGAGGTGCAGAAACCGACGCTAAGTGTCTGGCAGATATGGAATATGTGCTTCGGCTTTTTCGGGATCCAGGTTGGTTTCGGGCTCCAGAATGCAAATGTCAGCCGGATTTTCCAGACGCTTGGCGCCGAGGTCGACGAGGTCGCGATCCTGTGGATCGCCGCGCCGCTGACCGGGCTCGTCGTCCAGCCGGTCATCGGCTACATGAGCGACCGCACGTGGGGACGGCTTGGCCGCCGGCGGCCCTACTTCCTCTACGGCGCCATCGCTACCTCGGCGGCCCTTGTCGCGATGCCGAACGTGCCTGTGCTGTGGATCGCGGCCGGCATGCTCTGGATCATGGATGCATCGATCAATGTCACGATGGAGCCGTTCAGGGCCTTTGTCGGCGACATGCTGCCTCGCCGGCAGCGGACGGCCGGGTTCGCCATGCAGGGCTTTTTCATAGGCGCGGGCGCGGTGTTCGCGTCGGCGCTGCCGTGGATGCTGGCCAACTGGTTCGGCGTCGCCAACACGGCCGTGCCGGGCGTCGTCCCGGCATCGGTCAGGATCGCCTTCCATGTCGGCGCGGGCGCGGTGCTGCTGGCCGTCCTGTGGACGGTCTTCACGACGCGCGAGTACCCGCCGGATGTGCTCGCCGGGCACGAGCGGGCAGAAACGGGCAGCGGGTCCGATATGCCTGCCGAGCCGTCCGCCGCCAAGCCGTCCGCCTATGTCCTGTGGGGCGCAGGCTTTGCCATTGCAGGGGTCATCGCCACGCTTCTCGTCCGGCACCTGGCGGCCCGCGCCGACGGCACTCTCAAGGTCAATGACCTTTATTTCACCAGTATCGGCCTGATCGTCTTCGGCTCGCTGCTGCTCGCTGCCGCTTGGCTCGCGCGCGGGGCACGGCAGCCTGCCGGGGCCTATTCGGAGATCTTCGCGGACCTGTTTGCCATGCCGAAAACCATGAAACAGCTTGCCGTCGTGCAGTTCTTCTCCTGGTTCGCGCTTTTCTCGATGTGGATACACGCAACGCCCGGCGTGACAGCCCATCATTTCGGCGCGACCGATCCGGCCTCGCCCGCCTATAATGAGGGGGCTGACTGGGTCGGGCTCCTGTTTGCCGCCTATAATGGCGTTGCCGCGCTCGCGGCGTTCACGATTCCCTGGCTTGCTGCGTGGACCAGCCGGAAGGCGGCGCACGTGGTCAACCTCCTGCTCGGGGCGGCCGGGCTCGGGTCGCTCGTCCTGATCCGGGACCCGGCCTGGCTCTGGGTATCGATGGTGGGCGTCGGCTTTGCCTGGGCCTCCATCCTGTCGGTGCCCTATGCCATCCTTTCCGGTGCCCTGCCGGCGCGGAAAATGGGGGTCTATATGGGCATCTTCAATTTCTTCATCGTGCTGCCGCAATTGCTGGCGGCGAGCCTGCTCGGCGTATTCGTCAAGCATGTTGCGGGCGGCGAGGCGATCCTCGCCCTCGCGCTCGGCGGTGCGAGCCTCGCGGCTGCGGCGATCGCCACGCTGTTCGTCGACGACCCGGCGGAGGCCTGATCCCGTGCTCCCGATGCAGAAGAACCTTACGCGGCCCTTCTTCGCCCTGATGGCCTTGCCGGCCACAGCGATGGGATTTGCCCTGTCGGTCCAGATCGCGGCCCTGAGCTGGCTCCTGCGCACGAAGTTCGACCTCGAGATCGACGAGATCGGGCTCGTCTGGGCGGCCGGGCCGATTGCCGGCATTCTTGGCCAGGTCCTGATCGGCATTGTAAGCGACAGGGTCTGGTTCTGGGGCGGGCGGCGGCGGCCGTTCATTCTGATCGGCGGCCTGCTCTCGGCGCTCAGCCTGCTGGCGCTGCCGAACATAGGGGTCATCTCGGCGTCGCTCGGGTTCGACGGGGTCATCGCCGTCGCCCTGACGGTTGCCCTGCTGCTCGACCTGTCGATCAATGTCAGTTTCAACCCGACCCGGTCGATCATCGCGGACCTGACGCCGGCTGGCGCGCTTCGCACGCGCGGATATACCTGGATGCAGACCGTGTCCGGCACGTTCGGCGTGCTCGCCTATGCCATGGGCGCGACATTCGGGAATACGGTGCTCATCTATGCCGGCGCGGCCCTCGTCCTCGTTTTTTCGGTACTCCCGACCCTCTTCCTCGAGGAGCCGAGGGCGCTTGCCGAAGGGGGCAGGCCCGGCGGGCAGGGCGCTTCCTCGGACCTGTCGGCGATCCTATCCGCGACGCGGCCGCTCTGGGCGGTCTTCGCCTATGATCTCTATGCGCTCGGACGCCGGCTTGCGGGCGTCGAGCCGAACGGGTTCGGGGCCGAACTCCTGTGCCTAGTGGCAACGGCGGGGCTGATCGGCCACATGCTGATGACCGATGGCCGGGTGCGGGGCCCGGCCGAGGCAAGCCACCACGAGTTCCGCAAGATCATGGCGGCGCATGCGTTCAGCTGGATCGGCGTCCAGACCATGTTCGTCTATTTCTTCGCCTTTGCAGAGTACCGGTTCGCAGGGCTGGACGATGCCGGGCTTGGCCAGACAGTCGCGCTGAGCTTTCTAGTGCTGAACGGCGTTGCCGCCCTCCTGCCCGCCCTCGTGCTCGGGCCAATGACGCTGCGGCAGCGGCGCGTCTTCGTGCACGCCGCCTCGCTGGCAGTCATGTCCGCCGGCTATCTCTGCGGCTACCTGTTCGGCGGGACGCCGGCCGCGATCTATGCCGTGATGGGCTTGCTGGGCGTCGGCTGGGCGGCGATTGTCAGCCTGCCGTTCGCGATCATGTCGGTCCGCATCGACGAGACCCGAATGGGGCTCTACATGGGCTTGTTCAACCTGTCCGTCGTCCTGCCCCAGCTCTTCGTCAGCATGGGCGTTGCGGTTGCCGTGCAGCAGATGGCCGACAAGGGCGAGGTTTTCCTGATCGGGGCAGGTTCGCTGGCCGTGTCGGCGGCGCTGTGGACATTCGTGAAGCGGGCCGAAGCGGCTCCGACGGAAGTCCCCCTCGCGGCAAGCACCGCCCACTGAGGGTCATCTGCGCACCCAGACAGACAGGCTGGTTGCTGGCACATCGACCGTTTCGAGCCGCGCGGCATCGACCGGCGCGCCAAGGCCGGCTTCCGGGTCAATCCGGGTGCCGTCGGCAAGCTGAAGCCAGTCTCCTGCCGGCAGGCCAAGGGACCTGAAGCGGCCCGGCCGGTCGCCGACATTGACGAGGACGAGCACCCGTTCGTCAGCAAGATAGCCGAGCAGGGCCTCGTCCTCGGGCAGGAACCAGCGGATATCGTCGCCCAAGACGGGGCCGCGTCGCCGGAAGGCCGCCCCGTCCGGACCGAGGCGGAACTTCACCAGTCCAGACCACCAGGCAAGCATGGCGGCGTAATCCGCTTTCGCGCCGTCGCCGGGCGTGGCCCCCACAGTCTCCCAGGCAAACCGGTTGGGCGCGCGCAGGTTGTAGGTGTCGTCGCGGCCCTTGAAATGGATGTCCCCGAAGGGAGCCGCCACGTTCCACTCCTCGAGCGGGGCGAGGCCCTTGGAGCGCATGATCTCCGCGCCGCCATGGATGACAACGGGTCCGGCAGAGGTCATGAGAAGTCCGGCGGCAATGCGGTAGCGGGCCTCGTCAACGCCTTCGAGCCCGTTCCAGCCGGTCGTCGCGAACCGGTCGGCGAGGGCCCAGTTGTCGTGGATGTCGAGATAGCTGATGCCCCGGTCGGGGGAGGCGGCCTCGTCGGGATAGGCATTGGCGATGGCCTGCATGACCGCCGGCCGGAGGTCGCTGCGTCCCCCGGCATAGCCGCGGTCGCGCGCCTTGTCCGACAGTTGAAAGGGCGAGCCTGCGAAGGCGTCGCGGGCCTCGTCCTGGAAGAACGTGATCGGCGCGTCCTCCTTGTACCAGGAGAGGCCGGGATCGGCGCGGACATAGGCATCGCTGATGGCGATCCAGGGCTCGCCATAGATCAGGATGTCCGGGCCGACCGCTTCGCGCAAGGCGACAAGGGTCTGCTGGTCGATCTGGCCGGCAAGGTCGATCCGGAAGCCGTCGATGCCGAAGTCATTTATCAGGGCGAGGCATTGCTCGATCAGCCAGCGTCGCACCATGGGCCGGTCTTCGGTCTTCACCTCGTTGCCGAACGGGCCGATATGGCGAACCTCGTCGTCCGTGCGGTAATAATAGGCCTTGTCGATCGCGTTGAAGTGTATGAGGCGCTCGCGTCCGTCCATGTTCTCGCCGGTATGGTTGGGCACAAGGTCGACGATCACCGCGAGGCCCCGGGCGTGCAGCGCATTGACGAGGGACCTGAAAGCCTCCCGCTCGTTGCCGGGTTCGGCGCGCGGGTCGCCATAGCGGTTCTCGATGGCGAAAGCATGCGTCGTGCGATAGCCCCACTGATAGTTCTCTTCGGCAATCCCGAGCGCCTGCATCACCGGGTCGCCGGCAAAACGGGCCCGCCACGCCTGATCGGGGTGGTGCAGGTATTCCTGTACCGGCATGAGATGCACGACATTGACGCCGAGCCTTGCGAGATGGTCGAGGCCGACGGGCTCGCCGCGCGCATTGACAAGGCCGGGCGTGGCCATGGCGCGAAACGGGCCTGGAGACAGCGCCCCTTCCGGCAGGAGGTCGGTGAAATCCTGGACGTGGACCTCGTAAGCGACGACATCCGCCATGGCGACCGGCCCGCCGGCGAGCGGTGTGACCGATGGGGTCTCCTGCCAGACCCGGCTCTTGCCGAGCGAGCCCGCATTGACCCGCGCATAGGGGTCCGAGATGTGGACGGGGCGGGTTCCGTAGAACGCGTTGCCGGGCCCGTCCGGACCGTGGACCGTGAAGTCGTAATACGTGCCGTGCAGGTTGCCGGGCAAGGCGGCTGACCAGACGCCGTCCGTGTCCATCGCGAGGTCAACCGTGCCGGTCGCCTCGTCCGGCAGGGCGTCCCGGCGGTCATAGAGGTGAAGGCGCACCCCGGTTGCGCGCGGGGCGAACAGGGCAAATGTGGTTGTCTCGCCCCCTGGGCCGACATTGGCGCCAAGCGGCTTGTCGGAGTGCAATGTCCTGAACCAGCCGTCGAACCTCACCCGGGTACGTTCGCCGGATGATCGCTTCGAGAGATAATGGACTGCGCGGATGTCGAGATCCGATCCGGCCGACAGGATGAAACGGTCAGGGCCCGCAGGCTCAATCCGGTCGATCCCGATGATCCTGCCGGAGGCGTCCGTCAGGACATAGTCCGGCAAGGGGTCCGCGCCGGTGTCATGCACGGTGATCTTGCGGACATCATCCAGTTCGGCGCGGAACCAGTGCTCGGCGGTGCCCTGCAAGCCTGCCCCGCCTGAACTCTGCAGGCAGCCGGCAAGCCAGGCGAAGGCGAGCAGGGCACGGGCCGGACTGATCCTGAAGACGGTCATGCGTACCTCATTCTATTTCCCCGGAATTGTCATCTTTTGCAACCGGGGCTTCAAGCAGAATCTGGCCGAAGGCCTCGTCAGCGGCCGAGGGAGGCGTTCTTGCGCATTGTAAATCGTGCATTTTAAATTTCTGCACCCGTCCCGGCCTTGCTCCGCACATCAAAAAAGGGCGACAGGTGCAATTGAACCCTGCAAAATATTGCAGCATCCTCGCCGGTGGCCAGACGCCGTGTGTTTCGCTATCTGGCTCGGCATGGGATGATCCGGGGCAGGGGACAAGTCTTGAGGGACGCATGAAACGAAACAAGAAGATACGCCTCGGCGATCTTGCCGAGGTTGCCGGCGTTTCGGTCGCCACGGTGTCCCGGGCGCTGAACGACCATCCGGCCGTAAACCCGGAAACCAAGCGCCGGGTCTGGCAGATTGCCCGGGAGCACAATTATGCCTTCCGCCCGGGCATGCCGACCGTCCTCAGCGGGGCCCAGGCAACGATCATGATCGTCATCCCGGCCCCGCAGGGACGGGACGGCAATATCGCCGATCCGTTCTATCTCGAACTCATCGGCGGCGTCGGGCTGGCGGCGCGGGAAAGCCGGTGCGACCTCCTGATCTCGCATCTTGAGCCGAAGAGCCAGGCCGACCTCGCGATCCTGATGTCCGAGAACCGCGCCGACGGGATTGTCTTTCTCGGCCAGAGCCTCCTGCATGACCGGTTCAACCAGCTTGCCGATGTAGACCACCGTTTCGTGGTCTGGGGGGCGGAACTGCCCGGCCAGCGCTATTGCTCGGTCGGCAGCGACAATGTCCGGGGAGGACGCCGGGCGACAGCCCACCTTGCCAGAATGGGCCGCCGGCGCATCGTCTTTCTCGGCCACAATCCCGAAGCGCCCGAGGTGCACCAGCGCTACCAGGGATACTTGCAGGCCCTGCGGGAGGCCAGCCTCGACGTGGACCGCAGCCTCGTCCTGCCGACCCATTTCGAGGTGGAGTCCGCCGAAGCCGCCGTCCGGGGGCTGCTCGGCAAGCAGGTGGCGTTCGATGGCATCGTCGCGGCGAGCGACCTGATTGCCAAGGGGGCCATCCGGGCTCTGACGAGCGAGGGACTGAGCGTCCCCCGCGATGTTTCGGTCACGGGATATGACGACATCCAGCTTGCCCGCTACAGCCAGCCGTCGATCACGACGGTCTCGCAGGACATGACCAAGGCCGGGCGGTTGCTCGTTTCAAAGCTCCTGAACACGCCGACGGGCCAGCCGATGCTGTCCGAACGCCTGCCGACGGAACTGATCGTCCGGGAATCCTGCGGCGCGTGAGGCGCTATTCAAGTTCCGCCGCATAGCCCGCGAAACCATCCAGCCGCCCTGGCAGGCCGGAGGGCTCGCCGTCACGGCTGCGCGTGCCGAGCGTATCGAGACGAACCGTGCCGGACAGGCTGGAGGGTTTCCAGTCCAGAGCGCCGGCCCCGAGATTTGCGGCAACCAGCCAGCGCTGGCCAGGCGCGGCCCGGACAAAAGCGACAATGGGGTCCGGGGCGTCGAGGAAGGTGATGCTCCCGCTGCGCAGGCACTCGGTCCTCGACCGGATCGCGATCATCGCCTTGTAGAAGGCGAGCACCGAGGACGGATCGCCCGACTGGATGTCGACGGCGAGCGGAACATGGCGCTTGTCGACGGGAAGCCAGGGATCGGCGCTCGAGAAGCCGCAATTTGCCTCGCCGGCAGTCCATGGCATCGGCGTGCGCGCGCCGTCCCGCCCGAGCGTCTTGGGCCAGTTCGCCTTGGCCTCCGGGTCCTGCAACCTGTCGAAAGGGATATCGGCCTGGGGCAGGCCAAGTTCCTCGCCCTGATAGACAATGGCATTGCCCCGGAGCGTCAGGAGGAGGAGGGCCATCAGCTTGCTGTAGGCGGCGGGATCGGAGCCGTCGTGCCAGCGGGACACGCAGCGCGGCGCGTCATGGTTGGAGAAGGCCCAGCTCGGCCAGCCTTCGCGCACATCGTCCGGCCAGTTCAGCGACGTGCGGCGGACATGGTCCGGGCCGATCCGGTCCGCGTAAAGATAGTCGAAGCTGTAGGCCGAGTTCAGCCGCGTCTCGCCCCGCGTGAAGCGCTGCATCTCGCCGAGGGCGTCAGGGCCACCGATCTCCGCGAGCGTGAACCGGTCCGGATAGGCATCCGTCACGGCGCGCAGGCGCTCGAGAAAGGTCACGATGTCCGGGTGGGACTGGTTGTACTTGTGGACCTGGTAGTCGAAGGTCCGGGCTCCCGGCCCATTCAGGCCGGCAGGCGGATTGTCGCGAAGGGCCGGGTCATGCATGGCAAAATTGATGGCATCGAGGCGGAACCCGTCGACGCCGCGATCAAGCCAGAACCGCGCCACATCGAGCAGCGCGTCCTGGACAAGCGGGTTGTGGACATTCAGGTCCGGCTGGCTCGTCAGGAAATTGTGGAAATAATACTGGCTGCGCCGACTGTCCCAGGTCCAGGCTGGCCCGCCGAACACGGATTGCCAGTTGTTCGGCGGCGAACCGTCCGGCCTCGGGTCCGCCCAGACATACCAGTCGGCCTTGTCATTGGCCCGCGAGGCGCGGCTTTCGGCAAACCAGGCGTGCATGTCCGACGTATGGGAATAGACCTGGTCGATGACGAGCTTCAGCCCGAGCGCGTGGGCCCGCGCGACCAGCCGGTCGAAATCGTCCATCGTGCCGAAGATCGGGTCGATGCCGCGATAGTCCGCCACGTCATACCCGAAATCCTTCATCGGCGAGGTGAAGAAGGGGGATATCCAGACCGCATCGACCCCGAGGGCGGCGACATGATCGAGCCGCGAGAGGATGCCCGGCAGGTCGCCGATCCCGTCGCCATTGGAATCGAGGAAGCTGCGCGGATAGATCTGGTAGATCGTCGCGCCGCGCCACCAGGGTTGCCGGGACGGGCTTGCGGAGGCTTTCTCGGCATCGGGTTTCGGGTTCAGTGTCGACAGCGTCATGGGTGCCTTGGCCACGGATTGGATTTGCACAGTACAAAGCTGCGCGCGGGAAGGTCGATATCGTAGAGGGCGGGGTCTGCGGAGTGTCTGTTGCACGTGCCGGAGAGGGATGTCCATTCCTCCGACCGGCTGTCGACCTCAATCCGGACCGCGCGCGGGGCGTCCGTCATGTTCGCGGCGAACAGGATCTCCCCGCCCTCGCCGGGCGCGATGCGGGAGAGGGCGAAGAGGCCCGCGGACCGGTCTGCAAGCCGGACCGCCTGGTGGCCCCGGCGCAGTGCCGGTTCGGCATGGTAGATCCTGGCGAGATCCGATATCGCGCGATAGAGCGGGTGACGCGTGTCGAAATTGCTGTCGGCTGTCGTCCGGTCCGTCGCCACGAGGTCATTGTCATTATAGGCGGCGACCCGGCTCGGGAACATGTCCTCGCGCGCGTCCTGGTCTCCCCCGTCGCCGGCAAAGCCCTGCTCGTCGCCATAATAGATGACCGGAATGCCCCGCGCGAACATCATCAGGGCGTGCCCCAGAAGGGTCCGGTCTGCCAGTGCCTCCTCGGCGATGCCGGGATTGGCCGCCCTGATGAAATGGGCAAACCGGCCAGCGTCGTGGCCCCCGATAAAGGTCGGAAGCTGCCGCGCCCCCTCCTCGCCTCCGGAATAGAGCGCATCGGCGCGAAACACCTGGCCGAGGCGCTCGCCGGGAGCGCCTCTCGCCAGCATGTCGACCACGGCCTCCTGGAAGGCGAAGTCGAGGACTGCAGGAAAGCCGTGCAGCCGCGTGAAGCGCGCCAGCTCGACCGGGTCGCCGCTATAGACCTCGCCGAAAATGTAGAAGTTCGGGATGCCGAGGCCCTCGGCATGCGCGATCATGGCCGCATTGAAAACCGGCCAGAAATCCGCGTTGACGTGCTTGGCCGTATCGATACGGAAGCCGTCGATGCGGAAGTCCGTAATCCATTGCTTGTAAATATCGATGAACCCGTCCCGCACCCGCGGATTTTCCGTGAAGAGGTCGTCGAGCCCGAGAAAGTCCCCATAGACAGCGTTCTCGCCATGCCAGGCCGAGTCGCCCCTGTTATGGTAGAGGGTCACGTCGTTGAGCCAGGCCGGAACCTTTATGTCCCGCTCGTCCGCAGCCACAAGGGGCATGTAGGCATAGGACGGATCGGACAGCGTGCTGAAATTCTCGTGCGTCTGGTCGTGCCCCGGGCCGCCGGCAAAGCCCGGATTGATCGCCGGGCCGTCGCGGCCGCCGCGGCGATTGTAAGGAAAGTCGGCCTTCGACCGGTATGGGCAGGCCCCCGGCGCGGCAAGGCCCGGGGCGGCATCTGCGCCATGGCATTCCTCGTACCGGATCACGTCTGCCGTATGGTTGACGATGATGTCGAGATAGACCTTGATATTGCGGGCGTGAGCCTCCTCGACGAGCCGCTTCAGGTCGTCCCGTGTGCCGAAGTGCGGGTCGACATCGGTGAAATCGGTGATCCAGTAACCGTGATAGCCGGCCGTCTCCGCGCCGGGCGGTCCCTGGACGGGCTTGTTCCGGTAGATCGGCCCGAGCCAGATCGCCGTTGCGCCGAGCCCGGCCACATAGTCCAGCCGGTCGGCAAGGCCCTTGAGGTCGCCGCCGTGATAGAAGCCCTTGCGGGCCGGGTCGAAGCCATGGTCGAGCGGTCCGCCCGGCAGGCCGCCCCGGTCATTGCCATGGTCCCCGTTCTCGAACCTGTCGGGGAGCACGAAATAGATGATGTCATCGGCGGGCGGTCGTTCGAGATAGGATAAAAGGGGCGACGCGTCCCCGGCCGCTGCGGGCAGGAACGACGCGAGGAGGGCGGCGAGGCACGCCCGTGTCATGCTCCTTGCCCTGCCCAGCATGCCTCTCTCCTCGGCGCGACGGCTCCTCTGCCTGCATACTTTGCAAAGTCTGCGGCAATTTCGCAAGGCATTATTTGCAATAAATTGCATTCGTGAAGTCCGAGGGACGCTTGCCTGGCGATCTTGTGGTCACCAGCCGGAGCCATGCTTGCGATATCTGCCGCCCGTTTCTCCGGCCAGCAAAGGGCGCAAAGCTCGTGGATGGCACAGTATCCTCGCCGCTCAGACATCTCATCCGCCCTGCAGCGAAAGAAAACTATTGCAAAAAAAAGAAAAAGCATGCGATGCTGGAAGCTCAAAAGAATGGCGCCCGAGGACCGGAGCGCGCAGGGAGGAGAATGTGACTGTTACGAAGAATGGGCCCGGATTCCGTCTTTCGACCGGTGTTGCCGCCTGGGTGCTCCTGCTGTCCGCGGGACTGACGGCCCCTGCCATGGCGCAGGACGCCGAGCGCGTGCCCGAGGAGGCCGAAGCCGACGAGGAGGAGGACGCCGTCCTCGAGACGGTTGTCGTCAGCGGCTTCCGGTCAAGCCTCGAAGACGCCATCGCCAACAAGCGCAATGCGGACACGATCATCGAGTCCATCACGGCCGAGGACATCGGCCGGCTGCCGGACATTTCCATCGCGGAGGCCCTCGCGCGACTGCCGGGGATCGCCTCCCAGCGGACGAACGGCCAGTCCTCCGCGATCAACATTCGCGGTCTCAGCCAAAACCTCACCTTCACCACGCTGAACGGCCGCGAACAGGTCACGCCGAACGGCAACCGTTCGATCGAGTTCGAGCAGTTCCCGTCGGAACTCATCGCCGGGGCTGATGTCTTCAAGTCGCCGAAAGCTTCGCTGATCGAGGGCGGCGTCGGCGGCACGGTCGAGCTGAAGACGGTGCGTCCGCTCGACGTGTCCGAGCCTCACCGGTTCAACGTCAACCTTCGCGGCAGCTTCAGCGACCGCGGCGACGAGATCTTCTCGGCCAATGAATTTGGCTACCGCTTCAGCGCGTCCTATGTCGGAAAGTTCGCGAACAACACGCTCGGCGTGTCGCTCGGCTATGCCCGGCTCGAACAGCCGGATGTCTCTACCCGGTTCGTCGGTTTCGATTTCGGGGGTCCCGACGGCCCCGGCGGCGCGTTCATCGACAATAATGGCGACGGCACCGACGACATCATCAGCTTCGGCTTCGAGGCCGAGGAGCAGGGCGGCAACGAGACCCGCGACGGGGTCATCGGCTCGGTCCAGTGGGCCCCGTCACCGAACCTCACCTTCACGGTCGACGGCTACTATTCCAATTTCGAATCCGAAGGGTTCGGCCGCGGCATTCGCGTGATCGGCCCGCAGGAAATCGGCAGCGGCAATACCGGCATCCTCAACCCGGTCTTCAACGGCAACACGGTCATCGGCGGCACGCTCTTCCGCAACGTCCCGGCTCCGACCGTCGATGGCGGCGGGTTCGGCCTCACTTTCCAGAACATCAACGACAACCAGTTCGACCAGGACGAACTCATCTCGCTCGGCGGCAATGTCGCCTACGAAGTCGACAACTGGACCGCCTCGTTCGATTTCACCTATTCGAGCGCGGAGAGCTTCTTCGCGAACGAAGTGTCGAACATCCTGCCGATCGTCAGCCTCGACGGCGGCGTGCCGGGCGTCAGCAACAGCCTGCCCGCGACGCCCGTCATCGCCGACAACCAGACGGTAAGCTTCCTCGTCAACGGGGTGACCAGCATTCCGACGCTCGCCTTTGTCGATGACTTCACGGACCGGTCCGTCCAGCGGCTGGCAAGCTTCGGGGCATTCCCGTTCGACAATGATGACGAGCTGTTCGCCTATGCCGGGGACTTCGAGTACCGGCTGGACCGCCTGTTCGGCTTCCTTGCCTCAGTCGAGGTCGGCGTCCGCTATTCGGAACGCGAAGCGACGCAGTTCCGCGAGTCCTCTGGCTTCGGGTTCGGCAATGATGCCGGCTTCTTCCAGTTCGCCGGAATGCCGTTCACGCCGATCGCCCTGACGGAGGCGAACTCCTCCGTCGAGTGCTTCTCCGGACAGTTCGCCGCCAACGGCTTTCCGTGCTTCCTCGTCGTCGAGGACCCGAGGGTCCTTTTCGAGAGCGAGAACGGACCGCTCGTCCTCGACCAGTCGGCAGGGTTCACCCAGTCCGACAGTTTCCAGATCAACGAGGACGTGATCGCGGGCTATGTCCAGTTCAATCTCGACACCCAGGTCGGGCCCCTTCCGGTGACGGGCAATATCGGCCTGCGCATCGTCAATACCGACCAGAGTTCGGTCAACCAGGCCGGGGCGGCGCTTGGCCCCATCGGGCGCGACTTCACCGAATTCCTCCCCTCGGCGAACCTCATCTTCCGCCTCACGGACAAAGACCAGCTCCGCCTCGGCGGCTCGCGGGCCTTCTCGCGGGTCCCGATCACCGACCTCGGGGCCGGGGTGACCGTCGGGCTGACAACTCAGGTGCCGGAAGGCGTCACCCCGACGGGCGAGCCCCTCGAGCAATTCCTCAGCGGCGGCAGCAGCGGCAACCCGTTCCTCGACCCGATCATCGCCAATCAGTTCGACGTTTCCTATGAGCGCTATTTCGACAATGGCGGCATCTTCACCACGGCGGTCTTCTTCAAGGATCTCGAAAGCGTCGTGTTCGGCGACACGATCACCGGATTCGACTTCGAGGCGGCCGGGCTCCTGCCGCTCGTGCAGAACGATCCGCTGTTTGCCAATGTGAACGCGTTCGTCGGCAATTTTGGTGCACGGGCCAATACGGGCGGCGGCACGCTCTGGGGCATTGAGCTAGCCTATACTCAGGTCTTCGACTTCCTGCCGCATCCTCTGGACGGGCTCGGCGTGTCGGCGAACTACACGTTCGTCGACAGCGCGATTGAGGTGGCCCCCTCCTTCCTCACCGGCATGCCGATCGACACCGAGATCCCCGGCTTCTCGGAACACGTGTTCAACCCGACGATCTTCTATGACTACAAGGGCTTCTCGAACCGCGTGAGCGGGCGCTACAGGTCCGATTTCGTGTCGCCGCAGATCGGCCTGAACTCCCAGTTGCCGCAGACTGACGACGAACTCGTGATCGACTACCAGGCATCCTATTCGTTCCCGGCGGGCAGCAGGCTCGAAGGGGTGACCCTGCTCTTCCAGGGCAACAACCTGACCGACGAGCCGGTCTCGACCTTCTTCGGCGACCAGGGCCAGATCGGCACCGTCCAGTTCTTCGGCCGGCAATTCTTCCTCGGCCTCAGCTATGCCTTCTGAGCCTGCGCGGTGGGGCGCGGGGCTAGAGCAGGAGTTGTTTCAGGCCTTTGACGGCCTCGGCTGCATTTCCCCGGACCATGTGTCCGAGGGTTGACGGCAGGACGCCCCGCGCCGTCGGCGAGATGGCCATCCAGATGGCCGGATAGGCAGCGAGGCCGAAAAGGGTCAGGGCAGCCAGGCGCGCCGTGTCGGGCCAGCTTGTCGGCAGTATCAGGGAGAGAGCCGCGACGCAGGCTCCCATGAGACAAGGCACTGTCCCGGCCAGGGCGAGGACGCGGGCCTGTTCGAGAGCCGATACGCCTGTTGCCCGGGAAATAGCCACAGCGCCGAACGGCCAGGCAGCCCATTGCCGGGCAGCGAGGGCCAGGCAGGCGCCGATCAGGCCCCAGGACAGGCCGGCGACGAGAAATGCCAGTCCGAGACCGAGCGAAATCCACTGCAGTCGCGAGATGATCCTGTGCTCGCCGCGCGCCGCGAAGAATGCGTTCGTGAAACCGGAGAGCGGGACCCTGAGCGCGGCGACGGCGAGAATCTGGATAACCGGAGCGGCAGTCCCCCAGCCCGGCCCGAGCATGACCGGAACGAGGACCGGGGCGACCACGACGAGCCCGAGGAGCGCCGGCCAGTAGGTGATGGTCGACGCCCGGATTGCCTTTGTCACGAGCCGCCTCATCCGTTCGCCGTCCTCGCGAAATTCTGCGACCGCGGGCAGCGAAACGGCACCGATCGGTCCGGAGAGAACACCGTTCAACTGGTCGAGGAGCCGTTTTGCGACGACGTAGATGCCGAGCATGTCTGCCCCGAGCACGGCCCCTATCAGGCCGCGCGGCATGGCTTCGGCGGAGATGTACTGGACCGCCCGGTTCTCGATGCGCCCGCCCGCGCGCCGGATGATTTCGAGGCTGTCAGCGGCGGCAAACCCGAATCCAGGACGCCAGCGCGAGGCCCGAAGATGCAGGACAAGGGTCAGGATGCGCCGGACATATTCCATCAGGACGAGGCTGAAGACGCCCATGCCGCCGAGGGCAGCCGCGATGCCGGCAAGCGTCGCGACGAGGGCCGCCGCACCTGAATTGACCGACAAGGCCGAAAACCGCACGTCCCGGACAAGAAGCTGGCCCGGAACGGTCGTCAGCGCCGTCAGCAGGGGAAGCCATGCCGCCGCGCCGATGACGGCGGCAGCCTCGTCCAGCCCGAACAGTCCAGCCAGCGGCGCGCGCGCCAGCCACAACCCTGCGCCGCATGCAAATCCGAGCGCGGCAAGCGACCAGAACAGGGCGTTCTCATGGGCCGGGCGAAGGTCCCGCACGCTGACCATGCCGTCCGCGGCATGACCGCCGACAAGAATTTCGCACAGGCCGACGCAGACGAGCGCAACGGCGAAATGGCCATAGGCGGCTGGCCCGAGCAGCCGGACAAGGATGACGAGGCCGCCAACGGCGAACACGAGCTGAACAAGCTGTCCGAAACTCGCCCACGCAGCCTGAAACAGGAAGCGATCGGCAACAGGCTTCATCTCTGCCGGGTCATTTCCGGCCCGGTCACTTCGGGACAGGATGCTGCAGACCGTGCCCGGCGCGCATGCTGCCTTACCAGCCGGTCGCTCCACCGGTCGAGGACAGCGGTCAGCGCCTTCAGCGCCGCTACCCGGAGCCGGTAGCTCTTGCGGATCATGGGAACCCGCGAAACGACAGGTTTCGCCATGCCTTCCGACAGTCGCCAGGAGAGCATTTTCTCCCGCTTGCCGAAATAGGGATCGTGGTGCAGCGACCACTTGTCCCGGAAATGCTCAAGGCTCTGCCTTTGCCATGCGGGGGACCATCGCAGCGCAAAATAAGGCCAGTCCGACAGGTTCAGCGGACGTTCCCGGCCCGGGAACAGATAGGTCACCACGGCCGCCGGCTCGAACATGACCCGGCCGCCGCCCGACCAGACCGTCATGCAGAAATCGATGTGCTCCTTGGTGGCGAGCAGGCCCTCGTCAAGTTCGCCAAAGCGCTCGAACGCGTCGCGCCTGACAAGGGCACAGTGAAACTCGCAGCACTGCGTTTCCCCTCGCGCGAGCCGGGTCTCGGAGACCTTGCGTCCCTGCAGGACATGAATGTCCGTGATCCGGTGATCCTCCGGCGCGGCGGCGAAGAATGCGCGATGATCCGAGGCGAACTCGCCGCCCGCCTGGTGGATCTCGGAGTGCAGCGGCTCACGCTGGCAGGTGAGGGGCGCGACAACCTCTGCGCCGGTCTCCTCGGCGCAGCCGACGAGGGCTTCAAGCCAGCCGCCGGAGACGATGACGTCATTGTCGAGAAAGACGACATGGCGTGTTGCCGCAAGCCTCAGTCCCATGTTCCGCGCCGCGTTCGGGCTGAGATAGCCATTGATCCGGACATGGGAGAAGCCGTTCTCCGCGCAGAGGCGGCTGATATCGCGGGCGACATGGCGCGGGCTGCCCGCGTCGATATAGACCAGCCGATAGGGCAGGTCCGTGTGCTCGATGACGCTGCGCAGGGATTCGGCCGCCACGCCAAACCGCTCGCGGGGCGTAACGATAATGGTGACGAGCGGGTCGCCGGTCCATGCCGAAACAGCGTTGTCCGCATCCGGTCTCGCCCGCACAGGCAGCCTGGTTTCCGCATCGATATTCATTTTCCGTTCTCCATGACGCGCCTGTAGGTGGCCAGGAGTTTTTCCGTGACCACGCTGGTTTCATATCGCGCTTCGACCCTCGATCTAGCATTGAGGGCCAGTTCGGGCCAGCTAGCCTCGAGACCGGCCAGCCGCAGGATCGCCGCGGCAAGGTCCTCAGGGTCGGCCTCGCGCGCAAGTACGCCCGTGACGCCGTCCTCTACCAGTTCGGGGATGCCGCCGTGCCGGGTGGCGCATGTGGGGACACCGACAGCCATGGCTTCCTTGATCGTGTTGGTTGGTGCGTCGGCACCGCCGTCCGGGCTGGTTTCGGACGGGGCAACGAAAATATGGCTGCTGGCGAGGCGCACGGAGATTTCCGCATGGGGAAGCGGTCCGGTGAAGGCAACCCGGTCGCCGATGCCGCATCGCGACGCCAGGCCCTCGAGGGCACCGCGCTCCTCGCCCCCGCCGACCAGCGTCAGTTCGCAGTCGAATCCGCCCCGGACAAGGCGCGCTACGGCCTCGATCAGCGTGTGAAAGCCCTTGCGCTTCGTGAGCCTTCCGACGGCGATCAGGCGCGCGCGCTGCCCCGCGATGGCCAGGGGCGGGCGAAAGGCAAACGAGTCCAGTTCGATGCCGGATCCGACGACGTCGATCTTGTCGTCCGGGCAGCCGAGCTCGACGGCCAGGTCCCGGAAATGTTCGCAATTGGCGATGAAGCGGTCGGCCTGCGTCCAGAGATGGTCATGGACGTTCCTGCCGCACGCGCGGACAACCTGTGTAATGTCATAGCCGCGAAAATGGACGACCAGCCGGCCGGAGAGAAGCCTTGCATCCCTCAGCTTGATGACGTGTTCCCCGAGCGTCGCAAACTGGCAGTGGAGAATGTCGAACGGAGCTTCCCCGGCAACCAGGTCGCCCTGGAATGTCGAGGTCAGGTCAAGCCATGTCCGCCGGAATATCCGGGGCTGCAGGACCGGCAATCTTGCGAGGCCTGCCTTGCGCGCCGTTCTTGCGGCGACAGCCGGCGCGGCGAGGGCGCGCGCGAGCGGGTGGCCCGGCCACCTGGCATTTGCGCTGCGCCCTTCGAGCAGTGACTGAACGCGCCGGGATGACGAAGGCGGCGATACAGGCAGGTTCGACAGCCCGAACAGGCGCAGGTCGTGTCCGCGCGCAACAAGCTCTGCAGCCTGCAGCGCGATGAAGGGCTCCGACATAACCGGGAAGCCATTGGCAAACCAGGCGATGCGCAGCCGCCCTTTGTCGCTTAAGGGAGCGTTTCCTGTCATCATGCTATCATGCACGGCTGTACCGGCTCGCCGGGCAGGATATTGTTCGCCGTCATCATTCGCCTGACCCTTGCGCATCGCTGGAAGTCCTGAAGCACGCCTCATGCCAAAAGCCGATCCCGAATCCCATGCCGGCAGGACAGGCGCGTCTGTCATTATCCCGACCTTCAATCGCGTCGCCATGCTGAAACAGTGCCTTGATGCCGTTTCCCGCCAGACCCTAGCCCCCCTCGAAGTGATCGTCGTGAATGATGGCAGTTCCGACGGAACGCGCGAGGCCGTGCTGTCGGCCTCGCCGCCCGTTCGCCTGATCGAGCAGCAGAACAAGGGCAAGTCGGCCGCGCTCAATGCGGCGCTCGAGATCGCCCGGGGCGACACGGTCTGGATCATCGATGACGACGATATCGTCCTGCCGGACACGCTCGAAACCCTGGCCGGCCTGCTCGAGCGGTTCCCTGAGGCGGGCTTTGCCTATGGGCGCCATGACCGGTTCGCCGAACAGGCCGATGGAAGCTGCAAGCGGCTTGGCACCGGTTACTGGCGGGACTGCACGCCGGACACGTTCCTGCAGGCCACGCTGGAGGATTTCTTCGTCCACCAGCCCGGCATGCTCGTTCGCCGCCGGGAGTTCGACCGCGCCGGTCCGTTCGACCTGACGCTCAGCCGGTCGCAGGACTATGACATGATGCTGCGGCTCGCCCGGCAGGCAAGGCCGGCCATCACCGACAAGGTCGTGTTCCTGCAGCGCCAGCATTCCGGCCGCCGCGGCCCGGCAGGCGAACGCTTCGAGAGCAGCGAGGCCGGGGCCAAATGGATCGAATTCGACCAGCTTATCTTCCGGCATATCCGAGAGACCTGGCCGCTCGGCCTGTTTCTTCCGCAGCGCCGGATCGAGACCGAAGGGGACCGGCGCAGCGCCCTGATCGGGCGGGGTGTCGTCATGGCGCGTCGCAAGCTGTGGCGCGAGGCGATTGGCGATTTCGAGGCCGCCGCAGCGATTGTCGCCACGCCGCTCGCGCCGGACGACAAGGCAACGCTGCGCCGGACCTTCCTCGGCAAGTATGGCTGCGATGAAGTGATCGGGCAGCCGGAGGTGCGGGGCGGGGTCCGGGCGTTCGCCGCCCGGCCTGGCAACGGGACGCTCGCCAGGTCCATGGCGCGCGGGCTCGCCTGGCGCATCCGCGAGGCCATCTGGGCCGGGCAGCCTGCCCGCGCCCTGCGTCTCGCCCGCCTCGGCCTCGACCTCGTGCGCTAGGGCTTTTTCCGGGAGCATCTTTCAACGGCTCATTCTGCATCGCCAGTTCGGCTTACATCTTCTTGTGTCGGCGGTTCTCATCCGCTTTCGCCCTGCATGAGGATCGCCAGGACCTGCGGCTCGGCAACTGTCGATTTCTTCATGCTCGTCTACGTCGATAATCGACGCTGCAGAAGTCCAGTCTTCAGACCGCTTAATTTCAGGGAGGATTGCTGAAGTACCAAATCAAGCCAGGTTGCGACGCACGGTTGGGTCGACCCGTGGCAATATGCCGGAAATACGATATATCACCCATTCCAATATTCTAAAAAAACGAACGAACTCCAGGACTGGGTTAACATAATTTGTCATGACGCAGTAATGGCAGTCTTTCCGCTGGCGATGGTGGCGCGCATGGTGCTGAAAGCTTTGCATCAGGCCAAGCTTCTGTAGCGCCCGCGCCCAAGCCGGATTTTCATGCGGAAACTTGTGCGCTGCGCCATGTATCTCATTGGCAAAAAATCCCGTCATAACCGCCGAAACCGTTACCAAGTTCAGCGCCCCGATCAAGGCGAATATTCCTAATATAATAAGCGTACCGATCAGCACTTCCTTGTTCCGGCTCCAGAAAGACCCGGACAGGAACTCTCGCGGCCTGAAGTGGTGCTGGTGGTTGGCACGAATTGCCTCGCCAACCAGGGGCCATTGCGGATTGCCATATCGATCCTCGACCCAATGTATCAGGCCCGTCAGAAAGTCGGCCACAAGCAATCCGCAGAGGATCTGGAACAAGGCAAAGCCAATACCAGGAAATGTGAACTCCACGCCCTTACGCCCCCCCGGGGTTTACTTGTCTGCAGTCCGCTGACCGGCACCGGCCGCCTGTGAAGTCCAGAAATTAAAGCCGATAATGTCTTCGACCTGCGCTCCAAGCGCCTTTGCTGCCAGTTTTCCGCTGATCGCCGTCGCTTCGACGCATCCGACATTCAAGCCGTTATTCGTCCAATCGCCGGCCAAAACAAGATAGGCAAAGCCTGCCTCGCCCGGGGCCAGCCGATGGCGCGTGCTTTTTGGCAATGACAAGACATAGCGCTCCGTCGGGTCGACATTGGCGCGGAAGAACTGTTGGCCGATCCTGGCAAAGGGTGTCGTGCAGGCCGGGTCTATCGGGCAAACCAGCAAGTTGAAATCGAGGCCCGTTTTGGAACCGAGGACCGGATGACCTTTATGAACGGTGCCGCCAGGGATCAGGGGCGAGGCCATCGATTGCAGGAACTGGGCGGCCTGCCATTTCACACGGGCATCCTGGCGGATCGGATAATCATGGTCGCTGAACGGTGGCGGGTCAGCTTCTTCCGCCATGGCACCGCAGAAATAGAGAATGCTGGCAGGCTTGTTCTCCTCAGGCCAGCCTTCATGCTCGATCAGGCGGCTCATGTCTGCAAAGGCGGATGTGGGATCGACATAGCTGGAGCCAATGAAGATGTCGTCCGCAGCCGTCGGCACATCGCAGGCAAGATCGCTCATCGGCTTGCGCAGCCAGATTTGAAATGACTGTGTCTGGATCGCTGGCAGCGCTGCGACCATCGTTTTCCATTTGTCGCTGGCATCAATCAATTCGCGGCAGATGTAGGGAAAAGCCCCGATCGAAATCGCGAGGACAAGTTCGTCGAAATCCTCGCCGCGCACGAGTGTCTTTTGCTCAACCGGTTTCCAGTCCGTCCAGTAGCTTTCCAGATTGACCGGTTCACCATCTGCTGCGCGTTGCCTCAAGGTCTCGCCTTGCGCCAACTGGCCGTAATGCGGTTTGGCAGGCCATCCGATGAGACCGGTTTTCGGATCAATTGTCAGTGGATCGTACGTTTTGACGCCGGGCGCCAGTGTCGCTTGTATGCCGATATCGACCGACTGAATTTCTGTCTTTGAATTGTCGAGTGAGATGCTCTCAACCTTGTTGAAAAACTCAAATTTCACACCTCGTTTTTTCAAGACCTCGTAGAGCGGCGCAATAATTGTCTCTCCCGTTCCTGCGGCAAACATCCAGGCGTAGGAACCAAGATCATTGAAGGACAGAAAGGACCAATGCAGGAACCCGCCGGCGCCCATAGTGGGCGGACGACTGGGGTCGCCATTTTCATAAGCGAACAGGACGTTCGGGGTCATGACCGGCACCGGCGAAGACAATGTCAGCTCTGACGCTCCGTGGCGCTTGAGCCAGTCTTTGAAATCCTCATCGTCCAGCGCGTCAAAGCCCTGCTCCCATACATTGTCAGCGATGAAGCCTGAAAACAGGGTTAGCATATAGTCGAGCATTATGAAGGTGCGCCGCCAGTGCTCGCTCTTGTCGATTGCGCCCTTGAAGCTTGTCTCGATCCAGGCTTCGAGCCGATGAATCCGTCGTAAGGCAGGAAGCAGATCCTTGGGGCTGTGCGCCGCTTCGAAATGGGCGATGATCTTTTGAGCCTGTTTCTCGACATTCCGTTGCAGCCGAACCTTGAGGCCGAACCGGCCCAGGATGTCGGCTTCAACTTGTTCCAGGCTCGTCAGAGCCATGGCGATGAAGCCCCGGAAGGCACCAGCCAGCAATTGCCCAGGCGTGACCGCGCCGCCTCCGTCCCAGGGTTTGTGCCTGTTTCTGCCTTGCAGCAAAGCCCACTGATCCCAGGCGGTATCGACATATTCCCAAATGCTCAGGCTGTCATTTGGCAGAAATGCGGTGTCAATTGATGAGAGTGGCGCGCCGGGGGGGCGATCGAGCTCGGCATAGACACCACGCATAATATCAAATGCGTTGTAATAGAAACCACCGAATAAGTGGATGCCGTGCTCTTCGATACGGTTACAGGCATCCGGATTTCGGCTGGATGCGCATTTGCCGCCTAATCGCCACCCCAACTGGTGCACTGTCACGCTCTCAAATTTGTCGCGCCAGTCATGAGAGTTGGTCAGATAATAAGCCGTCGCGAGGCCGCCCAGGCCGCCTCCGAGGATACATACCCTGCGCCTTGCCGACGGGTTCATGCTGCCGTCTCAGCAGGCGCAGCTTCTTTTGGTGCAGGTTCCATTGGCGCCAGAATATCTGGCGCAATACGCCGGACAGGCACAACAAATCTGGAAAGCAAGCCGGGGTCCTCAAAAGGCATCCGAGACAAGCTCACAGTCCAGCGATGGGAGAGATTTTCGCCGGGGGTGTCGCTGTTTTCGATCACCATTCGGGCCTTGTCTTCTTGCCCAAGCTCGACCAGGGCCGCGCAGCTGATCAACCCGCCAGGCCATCTGGCATGTTCGTGGGACTGGGTTCTTTGGGTGTATTGAAGTGCGCCTTGATAATCCTTTGTCATGAACTTTGCGACAGACATCGCGAGCAAGAAGATCCAGATCATCGGGTCGCTGGAATTCAAGCGCTCCACGCGCTCAAAGCAGTCAATGGCGGCGGCAAAACGGCCACGATAAAGATGTACGAGGCCACTGGCAAACCAGGTATAGGCGCTACACGGGTTCAGTTTCAAAGCGCGATCTGACATTTGCGCAGCAAGCTCGAAATCTCGCAAGATGAGTGCGCAATAGGTCAGCACGACGTAGCCTTCTGCAAGATTGGGATCGAGTTCGACCGCCGTACGCGCCATGTTTCCAGCGGCCACGAAATCGGCCATCGCATCATCGGACCAATCCAGATATGCGCTGGTATAGTGCGCACTTGCGAGCATCGCATGAGCGTAAGCATATTCAGGGTCGCTCTTGATCGCCGCCTGAAATTCCGTGATCGCTTCCTTGTGCTCTGACTCACGATACTTGTTGTGGCGCCATAGCCCCCTCAGCAGATGGTCATAGGCTTTCGCGTTGCCGGATGATTTTCGGCGCGCGCGGCTGATTTCTGCTGCGCGCAGTGCTGGATCAAGCTGGCTGATCAGGGTTTCGGAAATATCTTCCTGCAGCTTAAAGAGATCCTCGCTGGTGCGGGTGTAGCGCTCTGACCAGATTTGAGACTCCGTCTTGCAGTCGTCCAGTTCGACCGTGATTATCAGATTGTCGCCTACGCGGCGGATGGTTCCGGTGCTGAGATAGCGTGCGCCGATTTCCTGGCCAATCTCGAAAATGCTTTTGTCACTGCTTCGATACCGGAATGACGTTGCCGAAGATATGACAGGTATCAGCCGGCAATATGAAAGGCTGATGATAAGATCCTCCGCGATGCCGTCTGCAAGATATTCTTCGTCCTCGCCTTTGGAAATTGGGCGAAACGGCAGCACAGCTATGGCAGGGCGTGCATCGACCCGTTTTCCAATCGATGTTGCATCGGCACCGGGTTCGCCTGCCTTTGATTTGCCAAGGAAGGGAATGGATACCGCGCCGACTGTTCGGCGAATAGAAATGGTGACGACACCAATGATGGCGAAGAACGCAGCTAATCCTGATAACAACGAATTGTTCGCGACGATCCAATCGCCGAACGCCTGGATAAAACCTCCATCCCCCAAGAGCTTACCCTATCCTAATCCTGCTATAATATGTCCTGAGGACTGTATCACTAAAGATTCCACGAACCCCTTGATTTTTTAGCAGTCTTTTCACCTTGCAACAAGGGAATTCCGCGTCAGCCTGAGCGCAAGGTCCGGCCTCACGCTTGGCTGCTACCTGTGGTGAGTCATCGTCAGGAAAGCCAGTCCTTGGGTGGGTGCTGTCAGTCTGAAGCGAACTGGTCTCCGAAACTCAGAGACGCGCAGGTCTCAAGCCGCGCTGAGCTCGCGCCATTCGAGAAGAGCGGCGTTTCGCAGCGATTTGAATCTAGCTCGGGTGTCGATATTCCTCTGATGGTTGAAATGATTGCGGACGGAGGCATGGCCGGAGAAGGCCACGGCAGCGGCTGCCGCGCTCATGAAGCAGGCCCTCGACGTTTCTCAGGGACAGCGGAAACCGGATGTACATCATCACGGCGAGCTGGATGATTTCAGGCGAGGTCTTGAAGTAGCGAGAAGGAGATCGGGTCATTAACCGAGGCTAGGGCAGGGCAGCAGTTGCCTCAAGGGCCGGTTCTCCTGACAATGCCGCCCGGCTGGGAGGGTGAGGGTCTGGCCGCTGGCGAGCGGCACGCCGGCCGACAGGCCGTTGG
>CAYSED010000027.1:26421-31046 GCA_964429935.1 uncultured Hyphomonadaceae bacterium | reverse complement strand
GTTCCCGCATCGCGCTCGCGCTGAACGAGACGGGCGTGCGCCGTGCCATCGAGGCGGGCGTGGACACGATCGATGCAAGCTGCGGTGGCATTGGCGGCTGTCCCTTTGCGCCGGCCGCGACCGGCAATGTCGCGACCGAGGATGTCGTCTTCATGCTCGAACGCGGCGGCTTCGAGACCGGCATTGACCTTGGCCAGATGATCGAGACGGCCAAATGGCTCGAAACCGTCCTCGGCCACAAGGTCAGCTCAAGCCTCTCGCGGGCGGGCGGGTTTCCGTAGGTGGGAACGGGAGGGCGTTATGGACTATTGTCTTTCAATAGGCAGCCAGCGATTACCCTCGAGGCGTGATGCATAAACGTGACCGTCAATTGCGGAGATCAAATTATCAGAAAGAGTATTTCGTTCCCGTACAAATTTGGCCGCAATCCCTGCTAACGTTTTTGTCGAAGCACTGTCATGGTTCTCAGCGAACATATAACTCTCTTTATTAATTACCATCGAGTCAAAGTTACATTTATTAGGCTCCTTGCAAAGTAACCATAAGTGACCTGTAGCCAAGCCGCTTTCAGCGGAGATCACTCTAGCACCTTGGTTCTCTGTAACGACGGTAATGTCATTAAACTTAGTTTCGAGGTTTCTCGCTGCCTGAAGCCAAGCTTCGTCGGCAGTGAGGCCTAATCCGGCAGTATCCTCAAGTGTCGCGTTCGTAAGGAAGCCGGGATAGTAAAAAACGATCATTGCTATCAAGTCGCCAAAGAATGGTTTCCAAAGGGCGCCCCCATATTCTAAATACTGAGTGTAGTCTTTGTGACGCAGAATCACTGCTAGCTGACTTGGCGAGATGTCTAATTTTGAACCCTTAGCAACACCTACTGCCTCCATCGCCATATCTACATTTTGGAAAATAATTCTGCTAATAGAGCTCTTTTGTTCTAGATATCTTGAATACATGCCGTCGAGAGAGACGATTATCGAATCGTCTTCGTTTGCGGAAAATCCAATATCAAATCTGCTCGATGATACGTTAATTAGATTGAGTGTTTTGTCTCGTCTTAATATTTCTTTCATAAGGCATTTTTTGAAATCAATCAACGACAGTGCTTCTTCAGGCTTCTCGGTATCCGCGCTAGTGGCCTTGGTGGGTTGAGTCTCGACGTCTTCCTGATATCGTGCGCGACTTAAAGCGACGCAAAAGACTAATACACAGATTGTCAACACAGATAGCGCCAAATACATAAGTCGCTCGTTGTCACTTGCGGCGGATTATTACTTATACACAAACGAGCCGGTACTCAAGTGGTTAGAATAGGCCTCATACGAGGCAAGAAAATCTGGTGATGCATTGATTAAAGTTCTTCTCCCGTTCATCCTGTCGCCATGCAACCGCAACCCCTCCACCCCGTTCCCCGGCTTCTCCTGCGCGCCTACAAGCTGACACTGTCGCCGCTGTTCTATGTGTTCGGGGCGCGGTGCCGGCATCATCCGTCCTGTTCCGAGTTCGGGGCGGAAGCCGTGACGCGGCACGGGGTCTGGGCGGGCGGCTGGATGACGCTTGGCCGCCTCTCGCGGTGTCGTCCCGGCGGGACGAGCGGGGAAGACCCGGTGCCAGAGGCGCGGCCCGCCGTGCCCGCCTGGCAGCCCTGGCGCTATGCCAACTGGCGCGGCGGCGAGGCCAGCCCCGTTGAAACCGGCCCGCAATCGTGAGATAGAGCGCTCATGAAACTGCGCTGTTCCTTGCCGGGCCTGACCCGCCGAACTCGCCGGGGTGCATGAGGCACGACCCGGCCGAGCCGCTACGCCTGCCATTCATGCACCCGGAATTTCCATCCAGCCTCGGACCGGCCCGCACTTGGCCGCCAGCAATGGGGTAGGCTTTCGCCCAAACTCGCGATAAGCCATCGGCCATTCGGGGACCGTTCCGATTTCAACAGATTTCATGAGCCCTCTTGAGGGGCCCAAGCCTTGAAGAAGATACGCATGATCAACGTAACGCTCCCCGACGGATCGGTCCGCGACTATCAGGACGGCGCGAGCCCGGCAGGACCTCAGTCCTGTCAACACTGGAAAGCCGGTCTCGGCGCACTCCTGACGCTGGTTCTTGGTGCCTGCACCATCACGCTTGATGAAGCCCGCGTTTTTCAGCCCCAGCCGCGCGACGACAACTGGATCGATGGCGGACGCAACGGGCTCGAATTTCTTGAAGACATCTTCACGAGGCCGGGCGATATCACCATCGAGTCGAATGTGAATGGCGAGAAACTCTCTATCTATCAGAGCAAAGCCGACTTTGTTCGGGCAAGGGTTACGCACGGCGTGATCGACACGGTCGCTGGCAGCATTGCGTATACGCTCATAGAAAAGAAACAGGCAGACCTGCCGCTTTTCGTTCATTGCGGCGGCAATGCCGCAGACCGGTACAACTCCGGCGCTGACTATGCGCTTAAAGTGGTGCCGTATGGCAATGTTCTTCTATTCGACTATCCGGGCTATGGCGACAGCCCGGGGAAGCCCGGAATTACCTCTTTTGAGGCCATGACGGCGGCTCTCGGTGATTTTGCAACGGACCAGTCTGGCAGTAATCCGCTTATATTTTGGGGACATTCCCTCGGTGGCTTTGTCTGCGCCCGGCTTGCTCGGGAGACGACGGCTGCGGATGGCCTGATCGTTGAAGCCAGTGCGCGCACGGGCGCGGATGTCGCCGACGCCTGGGCACCTTGGTATGCCCGGCCGTTCGTTCGCTTCAGGATTGCAGAGTCTCTGGCAGAATATGACACGGCCGCGTCCGCCGCAGACTTCGGAAAGCCCGTACTCATTCTAGGCGGCAAACGGGATCGAACTCTGCCGGTCAGCTTGTCGCGAAAGCTGGTTGAAGGTGCGGTCGAATTGGGTGCCGACGTGACCTATTTGGAATTGCCCGGGGCCAATCACTTCACGATCGCCCAGCAGCCGGATTTTCCGTCAGCCATGGCTGCCTATCTGGCCACTCTGAACCATCAATCAGATCAGACAATTCGAGATGAACCATGATCAACGTAACGCTCCCCGACGGTTCGGTCCGCGACTATCAGGACGGCGCGAGCCCGCTCGATGTCGCCCAGTCGATTTCTGGCAGTCTCGCCAAGAAGGCGCTCGTCGCCCGTGTGAACGGCGAATTGTTCGACCTGACGCGTCCGCTCGAAGGCGATGCGCGCCTCGAAATCCTGACGGCCAAGGATCCTGAAGGCCTTGACCTGATCCGCCATGATGCCGCCCATGTCCTCGCGCAGGCCGTGCAGGCGCTCTTTCCCGGCACGCAGGTGACGATTGGCCCGACGATCGAGAACGGCTTCTATTACGATTTTGCCCGCGAGGAACCTTTCTCGACGGAGGATTTCGAGGCCATCGAAGCGAAGATGCGCGAGATTGTTGATGCCGACTATCCGCTCATCCGCGAGGTCTGGGACAAGGATGAGGCGATCAAAACGTTCAAGTCCATCGGCGAGGACTACAAGGCCCAGATCATTGACGACATCATCCCGCCGGGCGAGCCGATCACGGTCTATCGTCAGGGCGAGTGGTTCGACCTTTGCCGCGGCCCGCATCTGCCTTCTACAGGGCGGCTGCCCAAGGCGTTCAAGCTGATGAAGCTTGCCGGAGCCTATTGGCGCGGAAAGTCCGAAAACGAGATGCTCCAACGCATCTATGGCACGGCCTGGGCCGACGAGAAGCAGCTCAACGACCACCTGACGCGGCTCGAAGAGGCCGAGAAGCGCGACCATCGCAAGCTCGGGCGCGAACTAGACCTCTACCACTTCCAGCCCGAGGCGCAGGGCTCAGTATTCTGGCACCCCAAGGGCTTTCGCCTGTGGCGCACGCTGGAAGCCTATATCCGCCGCCAGCTCGATGCGGGCGGCTATGACGAGGTCAAGACGCCTCAGCTGCTCGACAAGGCGCTGTGGGAAAAGTCCGGCCACTGGGAGAAGTTCCGGGACGGCATGTTCGTCGTGCCGGACATTACTCCATCGCTCGAAAGCGATGTGCTGCCGATCGCGGAGGATACTGATTTCCTCGCACTGAAGCCGATGAACTGTCCTGCCCATATCCAGATATTCAACTCGGACCAGCGCTCCTACCGTGACCTGCCCATCCGGATGGCCGAGTTCGGCTGCTGCCACAGGAACGAGGCGCATGGTGCCCTGCATGGCTTGCTGCGCGTGCGCCAGATGACGCAGGACGACGCCCACATCTTCTGCCGCGAGGACCAGGTCGTCGCCGAGACGAAGAAGTTCCTTGAGCTGTTCGCCTCTGTCTATGACGATTTCGGCATGACGGATATTTCCTACCGGCTTGCGACGCGCCCCGAGATCCGGGCAGGCGACGACGAGACCTGGGACAAGGCCGAGCGCAATCTCGCCAATGCACTGACAGCAGCCGGTCTCGCCTTCGAGATCGCCGAGGGCGATGGCGCATTCTACGGGCCAAAGCTCGAATTCCATCTGACGGATGCGATCGGGCGGACTTGGCAGGCCGGTACCTTCCAGCTCGACTATGTCCTGCCCGAGCGGCTCGATGCGAGCTATGTCGGAGCCGACGGCGGGAAGCACCGCCCGGTCATGCTGCACCGGGCCGTTTTCGGCACGTTCG
>CAYSED010000027.1:22919-26411 GCA_964429935.1 uncultured Hyphomonadaceae bacterium | reverse complement strand
TGCCGGAGCCTTCCCGCTCTGGCTCGCGCCTGTGCAGGTCGTCGTTGCGACGATTTCGGAAGGGGCGAACAGCTATGCGCTCGAAGTTGCCGCTGAACTGCGAAAGGCGGGCCTGCGCGTCGAGACGGATCTGCGCAGCGAGAAGATCAATTACAAGGTCCGCGAGCATTCGGTCGCCAAGGTCCCGGTCATCGCCGTGGTTGGGGCCCGCGAGGAAGAGGAGCGCACGCTTGCGCTACGTCGGCTAGGCTCGAACGAACAGGAAATGATCTCTCTTGCCGATGCGGCCGCGCGTCTGCCCGAAGACGCCCTGCCGCCGGATCTGAGACGGGCGCGCGGCCTGGCCTGAAGGGAACAGGCTGGCAGGTCCGCGAGCCGGTAAGCCCTAGATGGGCTCGGCCGCGGGATCAGCGGGCGTCCCGGCGGATGCGTCCGGGACCGCATCGGTCGCCTCTTCGCCAGCTTCAGCCGGATCGGTCGGAACTTCCGGCCCTGCGGCTGCTTCCGGCTCCGGGCTGGCCAAGGGGGCGGGGAAGGGCGGGGCGTTCGGGGTCTGGCTGGCGAGATAGGCGATGATGTCGATGCGCTCGCCGGTGCGGCGCGGGCTGCGCAGGCCGGCATAGGACATCTTGTTGCCGCGCGCGAAGGCGGCAGGATTTTCGAGCCAGGCGTTCATCTTCTCATAGGTCCAGTTGCCGTCGAGACCGGCAAGCGTGGTCGAATAGGCATAGCCGGGCTTCGCGGCGATGTCGGCACCCATGATGGCATGGAGGTTCGGGCCGGTGCCGTTCGGGCCGCCCTCGTTCCAGGAATGGCACTGGGCGCACTGGCGCATCGCGGTCTCGCCGGCGGCGATGTCGGCCGAAGCAAGCGCGAGTCCGAGATCAAGGGCCTCTGCGGGTTCGCCGGTATCGACGACGGCTTCGGCGATCTCGACATGATAGCCGGGAAAGGTTTCGGCCGACCACTCGGTCAGGCTCGCATAGTCATGCTCGCCATGATGGCCGCCGCCGCCGAAAACGGCGGTTGCAGCCTCGTTGAGGCCGAAGATGAAAAGGGCGGTTGCCAGAGCGGCACCGGCAAACTTGGTCGTGGCGAGTTCGTCCATGGACGGCAATCCTCGTGCTCTGAATGTCGGGGCGCTTGTGACATGCGTCGCCGGGACTGACAAGATTGGCAGGGCATGCCCGGACGGACCTCGCAGCGTTTCGCGGCGATCCGCCGCACGAAACGGCTTGCCGCCACTGGCGCGGCCTGTAGAACGCTGCCGATGACAAGACGCATTGCCTATCAGGGGGAGCCGGGGGCGAACTCCCATATTGCCTGCAACGAGGCCTTTCCCGACATGGAACCGCTGCCCTGCCGGACTTTCGAGGACGTCTTCGCGACGGTCGAGAAGGGCGAGGCCGAGCTTGCCATGATCCCGGTCGATAACACGATTGCGGGCCGGGTCGCCGACATCCACCATATCCTGCCGACGACGAGCCTGCACATCATCGGCGAGCACTACCTGCCGATCCGCTTTCAGCTCATGGGCCTGAAAGGTTCGGCGCTTGAGGGAGTTAAAGCGGCGCGCTCGCACATCATGGGGCTCGGCCAGTGCCGCAATTTCCTGCGCGCGCATGGCATCGAGGCCATTGTTGCGGCTGACACGGCCGGGGCAGCGAGGGAAGTCGCCGAAGCGGGCAGGCCCGAGATCGCCGCGATTGCGCCCCGCCTTGCCGCACAAGTCTACGGGCTCGACATCCTTGCCGAAGACATCGAGGACGAGGCGCACAACACGACGCGCTTTGTCATCATGTCGCGCGATCCGGGCGACCTGCGGGTCGGCGAAGGCCGGACAGTGACGGCCTTCATCTTCCAGGTCCGCAACATACCGGCGGCGCTCTACAAGGCGATGGGCGGGTTTGCGACCAATGGCATCAACATGACCAAGCTCGAAAGCTACCAGATAGGCGGGTCGTTCACGGCGACGCAGTTCTATGCTGAGATCGATGGCCATCCCGAAGAGCGGGGGGTGCGGCTGGCGCTCGAGGAACTCGGCTTCTTCTCGACCATGCTGAAGATCATCGGCGTGTTTCCGGCCGGGGAACGGCGGGCAGGTGACCGCTGAGGGCGGGAGCGATCAGCTTACTGCGTCAGCGAAGGCCGAGTAGAATTCGAGGTAAGCTGCGGGAAGGGGGATATCGTAATAGGCTCCGGCAAATCCGGCGACGATTAGCCCTGCCGTGACCGCACCTCCTGCTAGGCATGCCCGGCTCAGGAAGCGTGAAACAGGAAACCCGGAATAGTGCAGTGCAACAGCAAGGTGCGCGAACACCGAGAACACGCCGAGTGTGTAGTAAGGGACGAAACCATAGACGAGCGGAATGGTCTGAAGGGGGCCGGCGGCCCAGTATGTGTTCGTTTCCAAGCCAAAGACATACCGGGCGGCCAAGGCGGCACCTGTATGCAGGACCAGAAAATATGCAAGATACAGCCCGCTAGCGATCTGGACCCATCCCCAGAAGCCTTTCCCGGGTGATCGCCAACGCGCGACGAGAAGACGTCCCCCGACAATCACCTGCGAGAGGATTGCGACAACGAGAATCGGTTCGACAACCGGATTTCGATAGAGTGGCTGGATGGCAGAAAGCGTGCGCATGTGCAGCTCCGCGCTGTGCAGGATCGTCAGGTGAATCCCGATATGAGAAGCGAGGAAAATCCCGAGCCCAAGGGCGAGAAACCTGTGGAGGGCGTGCACGCGAGTCCGGGACATGTTAGTAAGCCATGAGCTAATTTTTTATCCGGATAAAAAATATCCGAAATAAATCGGAGGTCAAGACCTTGAAGATCAACAAAGGGGTCGAATGGGCGGTGCACGCTGCAGCACTTATGGCAGGGCTTCCTGATAAAGCGGGTCTGAGCGCAGCTTCGCTGGCGCGCTATCATGAAGTGCCACCCGCCTATATGGCCAAGCAGTTGCAAGCACTTAGCCGTGCCGGAATTGCCAAGACCGGCAAGGGCGCAAAAGGCGGATACCGGCTTGCCAGACTGCCGACGGAAATTTCCGTTCTGGATATCGTCCTGGCGGTCGAAGGACGCGGTCCGGCATTCCGGTGCAGCGAAATTAGGCAGAACGGACCGTGTGGTCTTCAGCGCGATGCCTGTCTGGCACCCTGCCCCATCGCCGCCACGCTTTGGGCTGCGGAGGCGGCTTTTCGCGATTCTTTGGCCCGCGTGAGCCTTGCCGACCTGTCATTCGCTGTCGCCAGAGAAATGTCGCCGGAGCATGTTTCTGAGGTTCTGGTCTGGATCGATGCCCAACGGATCGACGGAATTGAGTAGCCGCTGCCCCGGTTTTGCCCGGATTGGGTGAGGGGCGGTTAACCGGTCTCGTGGTCTCTACGGTTGTTCCTTTGTCTGACGCGGAGATCCGGACATGATGCGCATATCCATTCTTGCCGTTGCGGCAGCCAGCCTTGCGATGGCGCCGGCCTTCGGCCAGGAGAA
>CAYSED010000027.1:0-22909 GCA_964429935.1 uncultured Hyphomonadaceae bacterium | reverse complement strand
GCCGAAAGCCTATACCGCGGCCGCCCACCGGTCCATTGCCGGGCACGGCGACGATTTCCACAATGTCGGCGCGCGTCTCGGGGCGACCTTTGGCGACATTGCCGGGGTGGATTACGGGCTGGAAGGCGAGTTTTTCATCGGTGCAGGCGGCGGGGACTTTTCGAGCTATGATTTCGGTTTCGCCGCCTATGGCACCGGGAGCTGGGACTTCACCTCGCGGATCGACCTGTTCGGGCGCGTCGGCTACGGCTATTCGCAGTTCAGCCTCGCGGGCGTCGAGTTCGATTTCGACGATGACGGGCTCTCGGTTGGCGGCGGCGCACGGTTCGACCTGTCCCGCAAATGGGCGTTGCGGTCGGGCTATACCTATCAGGACATTGCTGGCGACGCACATGTGATCGATGCGGCGCTGGTCTATCGCTTCGGACAGTAGCGGCCGTAACGCTGTTCCAACTCGAAGAATTTCAACTGGTTCGTCACCCCCGATGAGCTTTAGCCCATCTGAGGCCCCATCTCCCGCACCCTGACCCACCGCACTGTGGTCATGCGCCGAGCTGGGCCCCCAGACGCTTCGCGTCGGGGGTGACGCATCATCGAAAATACTGGCAAACGGGCGTCAGTCATCCCGCTCCGCCCAGGCTTTCAGAATATGGTGGGCGATGGCGATTTCGGTCGGGGCCCAGGCTTCCGGATGGGTGCCGGCCAGCATGTCGCGGGCTTCGGCGCGGGTGAACCAGCGGGCGGATTCGAGCTCGTTCCGGTCGATGCGGATCTCTTCGGACCTTGCCTCTAGGATCAGGCCGACCATGAGCGAGGACGGGAAGGGCCAGGGCTGGCTGAAAAGGTATTCGGCTGTGTCTGCGTCCGCCTCTATGCCGGATTCCTCGAACAGTTCGCGGGCGGCGGCCTGTTCGGGCGTCTCGCCCGGCTCGACAAAGCCGGCAAGGCAGGACCACATGCCGGGCGGCCAGCCGGACTGGCGGCCGAGCAGGCATTTGTCGCCCGAGACGGCGAGCATGATGGCGACCGGATCGGTGCGCGGGAAATGTTCGGTCTTGCAGGCCGGGCAGGTGCGTTTCCAGCCGCCTTCTGAAAGGTCTGACGGCGTGCCGCATTTGGCGCAGAAGCCATGCGTCCTGTGCCATTCAAAGATCGAGCGGGCCGTCGAGGCGAGATTGGCTTCGAGCGGGCCCATGCGGGAAAAGGCGGCGCGGGGCTCCTCGAAGGCGCCGAGCCCGGCAAGCGGGGAGGCGTCGAGCCGGAACCCGTCGCCGAGGCTGATGGCGAAGATCGGCGCTCCTTCCTTGTCGAGGCCGAGAAAGACCTCGCCGGTGCGGCCCTGAAGCTGCGCGGCGTTCGGCCCGAGCCATACGAGGCCGCTTTGGTCCTGCATCAGCGGATTGCCGCGCTGGAAGGCGAGGACAAGCGCATCGGGGCGGGCCATGGCGGCGGCGAGCCATGCCGGTTCGAGCCGGTAATGGGCGGCGCGGTCAACCGGCGAGGCAGCGAGCGGGATTTGGGTCATGGAGCCTCTGGAACTGTGCTTGCAGACAGGCATGCGGGCGGACCCTAGCGAAGTTCGGTTAGCGCGCAACCGGCAAGGGGTGCATGTCCGGCCTTGCATTGGCGGCATGACGGGGCGATATCAATTGCAGGAGGCTGGCGGCGGACGAGGTCCTCGCCAACCGGGTCAGGTCCGGAAGGAAGCAGCCCCAACGAGTTTCGCCCCGGGTCGTTCGCCGGTCTCCGCTTTCTTATCATGTCACATTTTTTTATGTCCCCCGCTGACGCGATGGGACGCCGCTTCGCGGGCTGATGGCTCTTGCTCCAATCTTCGGTGGTTCAAACCAGCGGCCAGAAGAGCGGGATGACGATGACCGCGACGGCGAACATCAGGAAATTTAGCGGCAGGCCGAAGCGCAGGAAGTCGCCGAACGTATAGCCCCCGGCGCTGTAGACGAGCGTATTGGTCTGGTAGCCGATGGGCGTTGCGAAGCTCGCGCTGGCGGCGAACATGACGGCAACGACGAAGGGGCGGGGGTCTATGCCGAGCTGCTCGCCAAGGCCGATGGCGATGGGCGTGAGCAGGATTGCGGCGGCATTATTGCTCATGACCTCGGTCAGGGCAGAGGTGATGAAATAGAGAGCGGCGAGAATCGCCAGCGGGCCGAACTGGCCCATTTGCGCGGCAACGAAACCGACAAAGAGCGCGGCCGTGCCGGTCTTCTCCATGGCCGTGCCGAGGGCGAGCATGCCAAAAATGATCATCAATATGTCCCAGCGGATCGACTTGTAGGCTTCCTGGTGGTCAAGGCAGCCGAGCGCGACGACGCCGACGGCGGCAAGAAGCGCGAGCCCGGCAATCGGCATGACACCCAGCGCCGCGAGGCCGACGACAGCGGCGACAGCGGCGATGGCAATCGGGGCCTTGTCGCGATTGATGGCGCGGTGGCGGGTCTCCGTGAGATTGCTGAGGAGGCCTTCCTCGAAGACCTGGCGCATGCCGGTCGCCGGGCCTTCGAGCAGGACCGTGTCGCCGACATCGAAGCGGAAGTCCTCAAGGCGACTGGCCATGTTCTCCCCGCGCCGGTGGACGGCGAGGACATAGACGCCATAGAGCCGGGCAAGGCCGAGCCCGTTCTGGAGCCGCCCGACAAGACGCGATTGCGGACCGATGACGCCCTCCATGACGACCGATTCGCCGGCCTGGACCGGCTCGAAGCTTGCCCGCCGCCCGGCCTGCGCGCCGATGGCGACGTCCCCGGCTTCCTTCAGGGTCAGCATTTCGGAAACCGGCGAGCGCAGGACGAGAATGTCGCCCGCTTCGAGCCGCACATTCTTCAGCTCGTTGCGCAGTGACTGGCCGGAGCGGAAGACGTTGAGCACGGAGAACCCCTTGGCCGAGGTAAACCCGGTTTCGGGCAAGGTGCGGCCAACAAGCTCCGAGCCGAGCGGAATGAGAATCTGCGCGATGAAGCGGCGCTCGGTGCCGTCCGGCAGGAGCGTGGCGAGGCTCGTGCGCTCGGGCAGGAGGAGGGGACCGAACACGGCAAGATAGGCAGCCCCGGCCAGCGCAAAGATGATCCCGGCACCCGTAATCTCGAACATGCCGAACGGAGCAAGGCCGCCCGCCTGCGCGACGCCATCGACAAGGATATTGGTCGAGGTGCCGATCAGCGTCGTCGTGCCGCCAAAGATCGAGGCGAAGGAGAGCGGGATGAGCAGCCTCGACGGTGCGATGCCGATGGTGCGGGCAAGTTGCATGGCGACCGGGATGAGGATGACGACGACAGGCGTATTGTTGATAAAGGCCGAGAGGACGATGACGCCGAGCACCATGGTAATGACGGCAAGGGCAGGCGAGCCGCGTACGGCAAGGCCAGACAAGGCCTTCCCCGCCGCGTCGAGCACACCGGTGCGCTCGAGCGCTGCGGCCAGGACGAACATGGCGGCAATGGTGATCGGGGCAGGGTTCGAGAAGACGGCGAGCACCTCGCCTGTCGACAGGATGCCGGTGACAAGGAGAACCGCCATGGCGAGCAGCGAAACAATGTCGGCAGGCAGGGCCTCGCGGATGAAGCCGAAGAAGACCACCGCGACGAGAAACACCACGGCGGCGATCTCGCACCAGTTGGCGGGCAGTGCCTCAAGCATGCGTCTCATTCCCTGCTGACAGTCAAGACGACGTGTTTAGCAGGCGGGAACCCGGCCCGCGCGAGGAAAATGCGGGAAGGTATGTTCAGGTTTTCTAAACGGCAGGCACGGGAATTCGTTAGCAATTCAAGTTGCGGGGCATTGACCAAATCTCTATCGCCCCTCGCGACGCCAGGCGAAGACGAGGAGCAAGATCGCGAGGAGTGCGGCGAGCAGGCCCGGCAGCAAGGGTGTCGAGCGTGAGTCGCGGACCGTATAGGCGTCCCGCTCGCGCAGGCCGAGCCAGTTGCCACCGGCCGCATCGCCCCGGCGGCTGACGCGGCGCAGGTCCGGCAAGTCTGAGGCGCTGTCATTGATGCGGAAGACGCCGCCGCCGGTCGCTTCGGCGACCGGGCGCATGACTTCGGTGGAAGAGCGCAGGTCGACATACTCGCGGGGGTTTGCCGGGCCGTTCAGGGCGACGGCTTCAAGGTCGCCGGCCCGGGCGCGGTAGAGGCCGAGCCCGTCAATCGGCACTTCGGCCACGAACTCGCCAGGACCGGCGGCCTGCCAGGACGGATCGAGAGTGGCATCGTCCGGCGTCTCGATGACGAGCGGGGGCGGCGTGTCCGTGAGGGTGCGCAGGGTGACGCGGGCCATGTCGCCGGAGGTGACGAGGGAGAGCTGGCGCTCTTCCAGTTCGGGTTCCTTCATCATCCAGTGGACGAGCCGGCGGATAAGCTCTGAGAATGGACCGCCGCCTTCATGGCCCCGCGCCCAGAGCCAGATCTGGTCGGAGAGCAGCAGGCCGACGCGGCCGGAGCCGACGCGGTCCACCATGAGGAGCGGGTCGCCATCGGGGGTAGCCATGAGCACGTCGCCGGTGCGCGGCTCGGCCTCGACATGGCGCAGCCACCCGCCCCAAGTGCGCCCGGCCAGCGGACCGGTGATCGTGTGGCGGATGCCTTCCCCGGTAATGGTGGGGAGGAAGTGGCCGGTGGCCATGTCGCCGGTCGGCGTCGCTGGTAGGACCGCGGCAAGCGGCGTGCGGGCAAGGCTTGCCGGGCCGGCAAAGTCTTCTCCCGCAGCGATGAGGAGCGCGCCGCCATCGTCGACATATTGCGCGATATTGTTGAGATAGGCCCAGGTGATGACGCCGCGCCGCTCGTACTGGTCAAAGATGACGAGGTCGAAATCCTTCAGCTTGTCCTCGAAGAGTTCCTCGGTCGGGAAGGGGATGAGGGCAAGCTCCTCGATCGGGGCGGCCTCGAAGGCATAAGGCGGGCGAAGGATCGTGAAATGGACGAGATCGACCTGCGGATCGGACTTCAAGAGGTCGCGCCAGACCCGGCCGGCAGCGTTCGGCTTGCCGGTAATCAGCAGGACCCGCAGCCGGTCGCGCACGCCGGAAAAGGTCGCCGCCGTTCGATTGTTCGCTAGGGTCAGTTCCTCGGCTCCGGGCGGGGCTTCGACAACAAGCACGTTCTCGCCGCGCCGCTCGATATCGACGCGAAAGGGCGTGTCGGTGCCCGGCTCGACGGTGAGTCGCGCGAGCGGCGCACCGTTCAGCGAGACGGCAAGATCGACCGGCGAACCGGACGGGTCCTCGACACGCAGGACGAACTCGCCGGTTTCCCCGACAATGTCGAAGCTCGGGCCTGAGACGATCTCGACGCGGCGGTCGCCGCGTGTCCCGTCGCCGACGATGAGGGCGTGGACGGGGCCGACAGGGCCTGCGGCCGAGGGCGGGGCGGGCACGTCGTGGACCTGGCCGTCGGTGACGATGATCGTCCCGGCGATGCGGTCGCGCGGGACATCAGCCATCAGGCCCTCGAGCGCGGCGAAGAGTTCGGTGCCGTCGGAATCCGGGTCGGACTGGAGGATGCGGAGCTCGAGCGAGGCATCTTCGCCAAGCTGGTCTCTCAGGGCGGCGAAAGCGGCCTCGGCTGCGGCGGTCCTTGTGCCGAATTCCATGCTTTCGGAGCGGTCGAGTATGAGTGCGGCGACGGATGGCAGCGGATCGCGCTGCTCGCGCACGAGGGCCGGGTTGGACAGGGCGGCGGCAAGCAGGGTTAGCGCGAGGCCGCGTGTCGCCCAGGCGCGGCCGCCAAAGACGAGATAGGCGACCCAGGATGCCGCTGCGAGAACAGCAAGGGCAGCAAGCCAGGGCCAGGCGATCAGCGGCTCGAAGCCGAGGCGCGTCACATCTATCATGGCAGCGGTTCCGGATCGCCGAAGAGGTCGATCGGTCCGCCCTCGCCGGGGAAGGCGTCCGGGTCTTCCAGCGGGTCGCCGAACAGGTCCTCGGGAGGCCCGCGGTCCGGGTCATTCTCGCCGAGCCGTTCGAGGAGCGCAGGCAGGTGGACCTGGTCCTCCTTGTAGTTGCCGGTGAGCACATACATGACGAGATTGACGCCGAAGCGGATGGCCAGTTCGCGCTGCTGCTTGCCGCCATCGACGGCATAGAGCGCCCTGCCGCGTTCGTCGGACGCCCAGGCGGAGACCCAGTCGGCATCGCCAACAAAAATGCGCGAGACGCCGTCGCCGCGACGGCTCTCGGGCGAGGCGGCGGGCGCTTCGATCCACAGGCGGCGGCCGGAATAGCGGCCGGGGAAATCGTCGATCAGGTAATAGGACCGGGTCAGGACATGGTTGTCCGGGACCGGGGCGAGGGCGGGCGTGTCGAGCCCTTCGAGCAGGGTTTCGAGCCCGGAGAGCGTATTGTCCGAGCCGACCGTCGCGCCGTTGCGCGTGTCGATGACGAGCGCGCCGCCGGTGCGCAGATAGGCATTGAGGCGCGTGATGGCGGTATCGCTCAAGGGAGCTGCGCCTTCCGGGACGGCAAAATAGATCAGCGGGTAGAGCTCGAGCGGGTCGGTCTCCAGGTCGAGGGGTTCCGGCGGATCGGGCAGGACCGAGGTACGCAAGGCGAGGACCTGCGTCAGTCCGGCAAGGCCCTGTTCGGCACGGGTATCGACTTCGCTGACGCCGGTGCGGACATAGCCGAAGCGGAGATTGAGCGCGGCATTTGCTTCGTCCGCGACAGGCTGGGCGGCCATGTCTGCCGGGGCGAGCATGAGCGATGCAAGGCAAAGGATAGCAAGGCTGGCTGCGCTGCGAGCGGGGGCCAGGCGGGGCAGGCGGCCGGATGTGGCGAGGGCAACAAGGAGATCGAGCGCAAGAAGGACAAGCGCGAAGGCGATGAGCGCGCCTGCCAAGGGAAAGCTGCGCGCTTTGGCATCGCCGAGAAGCGTCGCAGAAGGTGGCCAGGAGGTGATCGGGACAGGGCGATAGCCTGCGCCGGCATTGAGGGCGCGGGTTCCGGCGGGTCCCTGATAGAAGCCGGGCGGATGGGTTTCCGACAGGGTGACGGTGGCAAAGTCGCCGGTCGCGAGCGGCGCGGCGGCGTCCGACGGCTGGACGAGGCGGCCGAACCCGTCGAGCACGGCCTGCGGGACATAAAGCCCTTCGGCATCGGCGGTGACGCGGCCCTGGCCTGCGGCAATGGCGCGGCGAAGCATGTCGACGAAGACGCCGGAATAAGGCAGGTCCGACCAGTCCGGCCCGGCGGTGACATGGAAGAGGACGAGCGTGCCGGCCCCGAGCGGAGCGGCGGTGACGAGAGGCGAGCCATCCTTGAGGCGGGCCCATGTGCGCTCGTCAAGATCGGCAACCGGCTGGGCGAGGACCTGCTGGCGGACGCGGACGTCCTCCGGGACGGCGAGGCCGCTGAACGGTGACCAGGTCGGGAACCGGTCGAGCGCCTGGGGTTCGTCCCAGGCGAGCGCGCCGCCAATCGAGCGGGAGGCGCGGCGCAACGGCGTCGGCGTCAGGTCGTCGCCCTGCGCGGCGAGGCGCGGCCCGGCAAATCGGATGAGCGCGCCGCCCGCTTCGACCCATTCGGTGAGCGGCTGGAGGTCCTCGGGCGGTATCTCGCCAACATCAGTGAGCACGATCGCGTCAGGCTCGGCAGCGATCAGGTCCGGCAGGCTGCCTTCGTCGAGGATGACATGCGGTTCGAGGGCGCGGCGGACATAATGAAGGTCCGAGAGGAGCGGCTGTGCGGCTTCACCATCAGAGACGAGGCTGACGCGCTGGCGGCGGGCGGCTGTGTCCCAGAGCCAGACTGTGCCCGCCCCTTGCGCACCGGTGACGCGGAAACGATCGGCGCGGGCAAGCGCGGCCGGCGGCACGTCGAAGCGCGCGCCAGTCGTGCGGCTCGCCGGTTGGAAGAGCGCAGTGGCCGTCGCGATGGCCGTGCCGTCGCGGGAGAGCGCCGAGACGAAATGGCTCGTGCCGTCGCCGCTATCGGCGCGGGCGAGGGTGACGAGCGCGCCCGTCGCATCGGCGGTGAGCCCGGTAATGGCGGCAGGGCCGCGCGGCGGGGCGGCAAAGATGGTGAGCGGGGCGCGGGCAGCGAGGGCTGCTGCGAACGGTGCGCCGGAGGCCTCGTCGAGGCCGTCGCTCGCCCAGAAGATGCGGGCCGGGGACAAGGCGGCGGCATCGAGCCGGGCGAGCGCGTTGGCGCGGTCCGGGGCCCACGGGTTCGGTTCGAGCGAAGCGAGGCGGCGCGTCATGTCCTGACGGCTCGAACGCTCGGCAGGATCGAACGGCAGGGTGCGCGGCGCGGTGGTCAGGAGATGGATGGCGGTGTCGCGGGTCGCCGTGTCGAGGCTGGCGCTGGCCGCTTCGATCAGGTCCGGCCAGCGGGCGGCCGAGGTCCAGCCATCATCGACGACGATCAGGAGCGGGCCGTCATCGCCGGTACCGGTCGCTGCGCCCGGCGCATAGACGGGCTGGGCGAGGCCAATGATCGCGGCGGCGGCAGCGAGGAGGCGCAGGAGGACGATCCACCAGGGCGTCCGGACCGGCGTTTCCTCGCGCGGATCGACGCCGTCGAGCAGGCGCAGCGAGGGCAGGTCGGCCTCGCGCGGCATGGGCGGAGTGGCGCGCAGGACCCACCAGATGACCGGCAGGGCGATGAGCATGAGAAGCGCAAACGGTGCGCCGAAGAGAAACGGGCCAAGGCTCATGGGCCTTTTCCGATTTCCGAGAGGACGGCGTGCAGCCGGGCCGCACCGGCAAGCGGGGTCTCGCCGGTATCGTGCGTGACGAGCCGCCAGCCGAGGGTGGCGGCGAGGGTTTTCAGGGCGGCGCGGTTCTCGGCGAGCTTTTCGAGATAGGTGTCCTGAACGGTTTCGGCGCGGCCGAGGATGCGCCGGACTGTGGTTCCGGGGCGGGAGAGGCGGACGCGGCCCGAGAACGGGAAGCCGGTTTCGACCGGGTCGGAAATGGCAAGCAGGATGCCGGACCGGGCCTTGGCGGCGAGCGGCGAAAGGCGGGGGCGCCAGTCTTCGGCGCTGTCATAGAAGTCCGAGGCAACGAGGACGGTTCCGGCATGGCGCGGCGGCAGCGGCGTTTCGCCAAGGGGGGACGACACCTGCGTGCAGAACCGCTCCAGGGCGCGCTTGCCAAAGCCTGCCGGAGAGCCGCCGAGTACGCCGACACGCTCGCCCTCGCGGGAGAGGAGCTTGGCCATGGCCATGAGGAGGATGCGGGCGCGGGCGGCTTTTGTTTGGCGACCGGGATCGCCGGTCCAGTCAAAGCCCGGATGCGGGTCGAGCCACATGTGGACCGAGCGGGCGGTCTCAAGCTCGGTCTCGCGCACGAACAGCGTGTCGCCCTTGGCCGAGCGGCGCCAGTCGATGCGGGTCGTCGCGTCTTCCTGGGTATAGCGGCGATACTGCCAGAACTGCTCGCCGGACCCGGCGCGGCGGCGACCTGCAGAACCGAGATGGACCGCTTCTGAGGCCTGCGCGCGCAAGTACAGGCGCGGCAGGGTGCGGGCGAGCGCGTCAGCTTCGGTGCGGAGGGCGGCGGGGTCAGTCAGCAGTTTCACCAAGGCAATCGGCAAGGTCGCTTTCGATATCTTCCACGGTCAGGATCGCATCCTGCGCATAAGTGCCCAAAACTTTGCCGAGCTCCTCAAAGTACGAATTCGTGTAGAACTCTTTTGCAGCTTCGCCGTCCACGCTGCCTTCAGACAGCGAAGCACCTCTTCGATCCACTTCACTCAGGTTGAGCTTGATCTGGACAGGGTGGTCGGCTTCTCGAAGTACCTCGATACCTCCCGCATCGGAGATCACGTCGATCCTTGCTGCGCATAGAAGGTCTGCTTTTTCCTTATGCGTCATGGTCGGGTCACGATTTGATTGGGCGATGGCTGGTAGATACAAAAGCGCCGTCGCCGAAAGGATAAGAGACCATCGTGCCATCATCAGGCCGCCTTGCTCGCAAGGTCGGTGATAAGGTCCGGCAGGCGGGGGGCGTCGCCGGACGGGTCGTAGCGCAGGGCCATGCGGTGACCGAGGCATGGCTCGGCAAGGGCTTCGACATCCTCGCGGCTTGGCGCGAACCGGCCGCGCAGGAGCGCGCGGGCACGGGTGGCGAGCATCAGGGCCTGACCGGCGCGGGGAGAGGGTCCCCAGTCGACAAGGCGGCGGACGCGGTCGTCGGAGGATTGTTCGGGCCGGGCCTGGCGGACTAGGTCGAGAATGGCCGAGAGGACTTTTTCGCCGACCGGCATTTTCCGGACAAGCGCCTGAAGGGCGATGAGGCCTTCCGGGGTCAAGGCGGGTTTCGGGCGGCCTTCGTCCGCGCCGGTCGTCTCGACAAGGATTTTGCGTTCGGTCGCCAGGTCCGGATAGGTGACATCGACCTTGAGCAGGAAGCGGTCGAGCTGGGCTTCGGGCAGGGGATAGGTGCCTTCCTGCTCGATCGGGTTCTGGGTGGCAAGGACGTGGAAGGGCCGCGGCAGGACATGGCGGACCCCGGCGATCGAGACCTCGCGTTCCTGCATGGCCTGGAGGAGCGCCGACTGGGTGCGCGGGGAGGCGCGGTTGATCTCATCTGCCATCAGGAGCTGCGTGAAGACCGGGCCCTTGACGAAGCGGAACGAACGTTCCCCGCTCGGGGCCTCGTCCATGACCTCGGAGCCGAGAATGTCGGAGGGCATCAGGTCCGGCGTGAACTGGATGCGGGCATTGCCGAGGCCGAGGGCGGTGCCCATGGCATCGACAAGCCGGGTCTTGGCGAGGCCGGGCGCGCCGATCAGGAGGGCGTGTCCGCCACCGAGGACGGCGGCGAGGGCAAGCTCGATGACTTTTTCCTGGCCAAAAATGGCCTTGGCGATCTCGGCCTTGACGCTATTGAGGGTTTCGACGGCGGCTTCGGCTTCGGCGACGATCGCTTCTTCGGTGTCACTCATACAGGCTTCCTGCTTTGCAAGTTCGCGATTGGAACCCTAGCTTTAGGCAAGATCATGGCGGAGCGCGACTTGAAATCAACACCTGACCCGATGGCCAGCGTCACGAAGGCCGTGAAAGCGCTCTCCGGAATGACCGGGGAGACGCGGGCCTTGCCGCCGGTCCACTTGTGGAACCCGCAGCATTGCGGCGATATCGACATGGAGATCCGGGCCGACGGGAGCTGGTGGCACGAAGGCACGCGGATCGGCCGGGAAAAGCTCGTGCGCCTGTTCTCGACGATCCTGCACAAGGATGATGACGGGCAGACCTATCTCGTCACGCCGCACGAGAAGGTCATTGTCCATGTCGAGGATGCACCGTTTCTCGCGGTGCGGATGGATGTCGTCGGCGAGACGGGGCCGGAACAGGCGATTGCGTTCACGACCAATGTCGGCGACGTGACGCTGGCCGGGCCGGACGCGCCCCTGCGGATAGAGACTGATATGGAATCTGGCGAGCCTTCGCCCTATGTCCTTGTTCGCGGGGCGCTCGAGGCGAAGCTCACGCGGGCAGTGTTCCACGAACTCGCCGATCTCGCCTTGCCAGACCCGAGGCGCGCCGACCTGCTCGGCGTATGGAGCCGGGGCACATTCTTCACGCTCGGACCGGCGGCCTGACATGAGCTGGCAGGGACTGGACGATGTTGTCGCGCGGGCGCGAACCCGGCTTGATCCGCCGCAGGGAATGCAAAGCCTCGCCGAGGGCGGCGATTTAGACTTCGTGCCAGCAGAAAAAACCCGCTTCATCCGGCCGGCGGCAGTGCTGGTCGGCATCGTGCCGAAGCCGGACGGGCCGACGGTCGTGCTGACGACCCGGCCGCACACGATGCGCGCCCATGCCGGTCAGGTGGCGTTTCCGGGCGGCAAGGTGGATCCGGGCGATGCCGATGATGTTGCGGCGGCCCTGCGCGAGGCCGAAGAGGAAGTGGGGGTGGAACCGGCCCGCGCCGACATCCTGGCACGCGGTTCGCCCTATATTACCGGAACTGCCTTTCGCATCGTGCCCGTGATTGCCTTGCTGCCGGAGGATTTCGTGCCGCGTCCGGATCCGACGGAGGTTGACGAAGCATTCGAAACGCCGCTCAGTTTCCTCATGGACCCGGCTAATCACCTGTCACGTTCCGGGGTCTGGCAGGGCATGCAGAGGCACTATTACGAGATGCCGCATAATGGCTATCGCATCTGGGGGGTGACAGCCGGGATCATCCGCTCGCTCTATGTCCAGCTCTATGCCGCAGGAGAGGACTGACCATGCCCTATCGCATCCTCATGGAGATCGCGATTTTTCTCCTCCCCTGGGCGGTGTTCGGGCTCTATCGGCTGGCGATCCGCGATGCCGAGGCCGAAGGGCGCAAGGCCTGGCCTATCAATGCCCTGTTCGGAACCGGGCTCGCGCTTGCGACGCTCCTCTGGATATTCTTCATCTTCGCCGAGGATCGCGGCCGGGACATCTGTCGGCAGCCGTCGAGTTTCGACCCGGTGACGCGGGAACTTGTCGAGGGACGCGAATATGAGTGCGAGCGCGATGTCTCTGCGGTCGGCGCGCCCCGCGCGCGTGATCCGGGCGGCGTGCCTGGCGGCGTTCCGGAGACGCCATGACACCAACGCGCCTCGACGCGCCCTGGCTGGCGGCGGAGACGACGCGGGCGGTGATGGACGCGCTCGCTGCGCCTGGGAAGGGGGAGAGCCGGTTCGTCGGCGGCTGCGTGCGCAACACGCTGATGGGCCGGGCGGTGGACGATGTCGATATTGCAACCCAGCTTGAGCCGGACGAAGTGCTCGCAGCGCTAAAGGCGGCAGGCATCCGCGCCGTGCCGACCGGGATCGAGCACGGCACCGTGACGGCCATCGCAAGCCACAGGCCCTTCGAGATCACGAGCCTGCGCCGCGATGTCGAGACAGACGGGCGGCGGGCGGTGGTCGCCTTCACGCGCGAGTGGAGCGAGGACGCGATGCGCCGCGATTTCCGGCTGAACGCGATCTATGCCGGGGCCGACGGAGCGCTGTTCGATCCGACGGGCGGCGGGATCGCGGACGCCGCGTCGGGGCGCGTAATCTTCATCGGCGATGCGGACGAGCGGTTGCGCGAGGACTATCTGCGCATCCTTCGCTTCTTCCGGTTCAATGCCTGGTATGCGGCCGGGATCGACGAGGCAGGGCTCGCGGCCTGCACGCGGCAGGTTTCCGGGCTTCGCAGGATCGCCGCCGAACGCATCTGGAAGGAGCTGAAGAAACTGCTCGCCGCGCCGGACCCGAGCGAGGCGGTCGAGGCGATGCAGCGGGCGGGGGTTCTCGGCGCTGTGCTGCCGGGGAGCGAGGCGGGCGGGCTGGCAAGGCTCGTGGCAATCGAGACAAGATATGGCTGGGAGCCGGACCCGATGCGGCGGCTCCTTGTGCTCCTGCCGCCGGAAGCGGCGGGCATCGAAGCTTTCCGGGCCGCTTGCCGCCCGTCAAATGCGGAACTTCGCTGGCTGGCTGATTGTGATGACGTGGCGATCGAGTCCGAGCGGGCGGGCGGGGCTACCCATTGGCGGGGGTTGTTCTACCGGCACGGGACCGAGGCAGTCATCGCCCGTGCGGCGGCGGATGCGGCGCGGTCTGGCAGCTCGTTCCCGGAGACGGCAATCGCGGCGGCAGGCGATTGGGCAGCTCCGGTCTTTCCCCTTTCGGGCGAGGACCTCGTCAAGGCCGGCCTTGCGCCGGGGCCACTCCTCGGGGAGCTCCTGCGCGCGCTCGAGGCTGATTGGATCGCGGGCGATTTCCAGGCTGGAGCGGCGGATTTGCTGGCCGACCTAGAGCGGCAATTGAAACGGGACTGAGTGGGAACGGGGTTGCATGGTTCGACAGGCTCACCATGAGTTGCCACCGTGCTAATCGTGAGTCTCGACTGGTAAGGGCTCATGGTGAGCCTGTCGAACCATGGAAGGGCTAGACACACACTCAAAAGTAGAGAAAACCTGATATCGAGGGCAAAGCGCGCAATTTAAACCTGTATTTTAATCTGCAGTTGAAGAATGCAACTTAAACTTCAGGCGGATCTGGCCTGGAGGTTTGCCGATGTCCGCTCGAAAACTTACCCGCGATCTGCGCGGGGTCGGTACGCTGGAATTTGCCATTCTCGCGCCGGTTCTGATCTTTCTCGCCTTCGGGGCGGTCGGGTTCGGGCTTTTGTTCATGACGCGCGCGAGTCTGGAACAATTGTCCGCCGACACCGTGCGGGCAACGATCGGCGGGCTGACGCTCGCCGAGAAGCAATCCCTTGCGAGCGGCCATATTGCCCGGTTCGCAGGGGACTATCTCCTGCTTGATCCCGATATGGCGGGCATCTCTGTCGCTTACGAACCGGCGACGCGCGAAACCGTCGTCGAGGTGACCTATGACCTCCGCGACCACCCGATCCGGATGCTCGAGGGCATCCTGCCAATGCCGGGGGACACGATGCGCGTACGCTCGGTCATCTCGGAGTATCGCTGATGGACATGCATCTGCGGGGGCGCGAGGGTCACGAGGCTGGGAGTGTCGCCACCCTTGGTGCCGTGCTGATACCGCTCCTGATCCTCGTCGTGGCCGTGGTCGCCAATCAGGTCTCGGCCTATAGCGACAAGCTGCGGCTGCAGAGGGCCATCGATCTTGCCGCTCTACAGCTTGTCGAGGCCGGGCATGGCGATGCCGGTGACGCGCTGGGAATTGTCATTCTCCAGGGCGTCGTGCCGCAGGACGTCGATCTTGCTGTCGTCTGGGGGCACTACCGGGAGGACTCAGCCGTGCCGGCGGCGGTGCGCTTTGCGCCCGGAGGCGCGCCGCGAAATGCGGTCCGCATCGATGCCCGGCTCGACATTCGCGAGCGGGTGCTTGGCAACGTGCTAGCCAATGACAACCGGTTCGAGCTGACGGCGACGGCGGCGGTGCGCCGGACAGCGAACGTGCAGATCGGTTCGCGGCTCCTGAGGCTTGAAGGCGGGCTGTCGGCGGCGCTTCTGAATGCGCTTGTCGGCTATGACGGCCGGATCACGGCGGTAGACTACGAACAGATGCTGGCGGCGGACGTGGACGTGTTCACCATGCTCGATGCCTTGCGCTTCGAGACCGATGCGAGTGTCCTGACCTATGACGACCTGCTCGACGTGCCGTTCCGGCTCGGCAGCGTGATCGATGCGGCGGACGGGGCGTCGAATGCCCGCCGGAGCCTTGTCGATCTGCCGGAGGCCGGCGGGGCGCTGTCGGAGCGCGTCCGGCTGTCAGGGCTTGTCGCTCTCGGCGAGGCGGGGCAGATCAGGCTGGACGACCTGACCGCGCGGCCCGAGCTCACTGCTTCGCTCGGCGAGTTCGTGCTCGCTTCCGCGGCGCTTGCCAATGGCGACAACCAGCTTGCGCTCGGGGCCGATGCCGGGCTTGGCGCGCTTGGCCTTGCGGACCTGCAGCTCGCCATGGGGGAATTGCCGCAGCTCGGCTTCTGGGACTTCTCGGAGCTCGGCGTGCCCGGCATTTCGACGGACCAGGTGCGGCTGGACCTGTCATTCCTGCAGTCTGGCGGGCTGCCGTCTGCGGCCGAGGCGCAGGTTTCGCTTGCAAGCGCCGAAGTGTCGGAGGTGACAGTGCAGTGCTCGGCAGGGCGGCAGGTCGAGCGGGTCGGCGTCTCGGTGGTGACGAGCCCGGCCGGAGCCTCCGTGCGGGCGCTCGGGCTTGGCCCTGTCGAACTGGACCTGTCGTCGGGCGAGCCGTTCACGGTGTCGTTCAGCCCGGCCGAAATAAGCGATCGGACCCTGAAAACCGGCCGCTCGGGGCTCGGCGTCAATGTCAACCGGACAGCGCTCCTGTTGCGGCCTCTTGTGCGCGCGGTCGACCGGGCGCTCGAGGCGACCGGGCTGCATCTGGCCGAGGCGGACGTGCGCGTGCTGCGGGCAACCTGTTCGCGGCCCTATCTGGTGGACTGAGGCGAGGCTGGCGGAGGCGTTATAACATGTGTTATAACGCGAGCGACAGAAGGAGTCCTCGTCATGACCAAGGTGAAAGTGCGCAAGATCGGCAATTCGCTCGGCATCGTGCTGCCGAAGGACGTGCTGGCCAAGCGGAATATCGCAGAAGGGGACGTTCTCATCCTGTCCCAGACGCCCGATGGCTACCGGCTCGATGTCTATGATCCGGAGGTTGCCGAACAGGTCGAGCAAGGCCGCGAGATTGCCCGGCGCTATCGCGACACGTTCCGGGAGCTCTCCAAGTGAAAGAGCCCCGCTGGGTCTCGATTGCGGCACTGGAAATCCTGCATGACGAACAGATCGCCGAGCATGGCGGGCTGAGCGGCCTGCGCGACCGGGGCTTGCTGGAAAGCGCCATGGCCCGGCCGGAGAACCTGCTGGCTGATGGCGAGCCTGACCTGTTCGACCTCGCCGCGGCCTATGCCTTTGCCCTCGTGCGCAATCATCCCTTCGCGGACGGCAACAAGCGGGCGGGGTTCATGGCGGCTGTGCTGTTCCTGTCGATCAATGGATTCCGGCTGGATGTTGATCCGGCAGAGGCGGCATTGAAGACCCTCCTTCTCGCGGCAGGGGACATGGATGATGCGGCCTATGCGGCGTGGCTGCGGGAGCATTGCGAGACGGTCTAGAATATCGCTCTAGGTCCAGTGGTTATGCTGAATGGCGACGAAGCAATCACGAGCCATCGAGATTGTTATGACCGCATTGAGGGCAAGTATCGAAGAAGGCCAACACTTCGTGAAAGGGGTGCGGCTTCCAAGGAACATTCCATTTCCAAGTCGCCGCTCCGCACTGGATGCATTTACTGCCCGAATGCCGCTTCCAGTGCCAAAAGCTAATCAAGGCTACCGATAAAGTTGGAGCGGCCAGAATAGCCAACACCCAGCCTAGATTTCTTTCGAGAGCTGTTGGAGCAACCAGCCAGAACAAAAAGGTCAACCAGATTGCGCCAAGCTGAATAACTATTTGGAGAATTTGAAGTCCGACCTGTGTCTGCCGGAATCTCTTGTACGCGTTGGGCTTAGCGTTCACGGCCATTTCACGACGGGCGGCATCGAGGAGAGGATGCTCGCGACATTGCCGCCGGTCTTCAGGCCAAAGGTCGTGCCCCGGTCGTAAAGCAGGTTGAACTCGACATAGCGTCCGCGCATGACAAGCTGTTCCTCGCGCTCCTCCTCGGTCCAGGGTTCGGCCATGTGCTCGGCGACAATGGCGGGATACACCTCGGCGAAGGCACGTCCGACATCTTGCGTGAAGGCGAAATCGGCGGCCCAGTCGCCGGTATCGTGGCGATCGTAGAAGATGCCACCGGTGCCGCGCGGTTCGTCGCGATGGGCGAGGTGGAAATACTCGTCGCACCAGGCCTTGAAGCGCGGATAGTCCGCGCCGGGATGAGGCTCGCAGGCGGCCTTCATGGCGGCGTGGAAGCGGACGGCGTCAGGGGCATCCTGCCGGCGCTGCCAGGCGAGGAGGGGGGTCAGGTCTGCCCCGCCGCCGAACCAGGCCTTCGAGGTCGAGATCATGCGCGTGTTCATGTGCACGGCGGGCACGCGCGGATTGGCGAGGTGGGCGATCAGGGAAATGCCGGACGCCCAGAAGCCGCCATCGTTTTCCTCTGCACCGGGGATCTGCTTGCGGAACTCCTCGGAGAACGTGCCGTAGACGGTGGACGTGTGCACGCCGACCTTCTCGAACAGCCGGCCCTTCATCATCACCATGCGGCCGCCGCCCAGGTCTTCGGTGCCGTCGCCGCGCGTCCAGGCCGTGCGCTCGAAGCGCCCGGGCTGTTCGCCGTAAAGGCTGGCAGGCGCAGCATCTTCGAGGGCTTCGAGCCGGGCGATAATGTCGCCCTGCAGGCGTTCAAACCAGGCGCGCGCGCTCGCCTTTTTGGCGTCTAGGGTCATGTCCGTCATAGGGTGCTTACTGGCCCGGCGAACCGGGTCGCGCAAGAGGCGACTTGCCTTGTCCGGGGTGTCTCGCTAAGGCGAGGCCCAGCTCTCGGGAAAGTTTGCGGCGTTCAGCCGCAATGGGCAGGAAGCCGAATTGATATATTTAGCGTTACGACAAGGCCGGAAGGACCGTTTCTGACGTGACTGACATGACCGAACACGCGAACGAGCAAGTTGACGAAGAGCGTCGTGATTTCATTCATATTGCGAGCGGCATGGTGGCCGGCGGCGGCGCGGTCATGGTCGGCTGGATGTTCGTCGATCAGATGAACCCTGCCGCCGACACACAGGCGGCCTCAAGCCTCGAGGTGGATGTCTCGAAAGTGCCGGTTGGCGGCGAGATACGCGTCCTCATCGGGGGCAAGCCTTTCTTCATCCGCCACCGAACTGCGGGAGAAATCGCTGCTGCCAAAGGCGTCAACCTGCGCGCCCTGCCGGACCCGCAGACGGACGAGGAACGCCTGCGCCCGATGGCCGACGGCACGGTCAAGCCTGAAATCCTCGTGACCTCCGGCTCGTGCACCCATCTGGGCTGCGTTCCGGTTGGCCCGAGCCAGGGCAATACGGGTGATTTCGGCGGCTGGTACTGCCCATGCCATGGCTCGCACTACGATACGTCCGGCCGAATCCGGAAGGGTCCGGCTCCGAAGAACCTGCCCGTGCCAGACTACGAGTATGTCTCGGCATCCGTTGTTCGCATTTCATTGTAAGGGAGAAGGCGCATGAGCGGCCACCAGTCGACCTACAATCCGCAGACCGGTTTCGAGAAATGGCTAGACCGCCGCCTCCCGGTCGTGCGTCTCGCCTATGACAGTTTCGTCGATTTCCCGACTCCGAAGAACCTGAACTACTGGTACACGTTCGGCGGCATTCTGGCCTTCTGCCTCGTGACGCAGATTGCGACCGGCGTCGTGCTGGCCATGCACTACACGCCGACGGTCGAAAGCGCATTTTCTTCCGTTGAGCGGATCATGCGCGACGTGCCCTACGGCTGGCTCCTGCGCTACATCCACGCGAACGGCGCATCCATGTTCTTCCTGGCGGTCTATATCCACATGTTTCGGGGGCTCTATTATGGGTCCTACAAGGAGCCGCGTGAGGTCCTCTGGCTCCTCGGCTGCGTCATCTTCCTGCTTATGATGGCGACCGCATTCCTCGGCTACATGCTGCCCTGGGGCCAGATGTCCTTCCATGGCGCGAACGTCATCACCGGCCTGATCGGGGCCCTGCCGCTCATCGGTGAGCCGGTGCAGACCTGGCTGATGGGCGGGCCGTCGATCGGCAACCAGACGCTGCAGCGCTTCTTCTCCCTGCACTATCTCTTGCCGTTCATGATAGCCGGCGTCGTCATCCTGCACGTCTGGGCGCTGCACGTGCCCGGCAACAACAACCCGACCGGAGTCGAAGTGAAGGATGTCAAGAAGGACACCGTTCCATTCCACCCTTACTACACCGTGAAGGACGGGTTCGCGATCGTCGTGTTCATGATTATCTTTGCAGCGTTCGTCTTCTACATGCCGAACGCCCTCGGCCATGCCGACAACTACATCAAGGCAAACCCACTAGTGACCCCGGCCCACATCGTGCCGGAATGGTACCTTCTGCCATTCTACGCGATCCTGCGGGCAATCACCTTCGATATCGGGCCGATCGATGCAAAGCTTCTCGGCGTGCTCGCCATGTTCGGCTCCATTGCGGTCCTGTTCGTCCTGCCGTGGGTGGATACGTCCAAGGTGAAGTCCATGCGTTATCGCCCGGTTGCGCGCCAGTTCTTCTTCGCTTTCGTTGCCTGCTGCCTCCTGCTCGGCTGGTGCGGAGCAAAGAATCCTGACGATCCCTTGCCCTTCCTGACGCTCGGAGCCGACCAGCTTGTCGTCGAATATACCGATCCGCAGGGGCTTGCGGCGACGGCGGCCTTTGCCGAATACGATGAGGCGACAGCCTATGTCCAGGGACTGCCGGAATCGGCCGGCGCAAGCATCGGCGTCAAGAAAGGCCCGGCGATCCGGTTCATTCACCTCGCGCAACTGATGACGCTTTACTACTTCGCCTATTTTGTCCTGATCTTGCCCTGGCTCGGCCTGACGGAACGTCCGAAGGACGAGCCGGAGTCCATCCACAAGGCTGTGCTGAAGTCCTCCGCCGGCGCGCGCAAGTCGCCCGAAGCCGTGCCTGCCGAGTAGGAGCCGACGAGATGAGACCTGTACGACTGCTGATGACAGCAATTGCAAGCCTGGGGCTTGTCGCCGGAACAGCCATGGCCGCAGGCGAGGCCGAGCATCCGGTCGCTCCGGAAGGCGGCTGGAGTTTTGAGGGGCCCACGGGCGAATTCGACGAGGCGGCCCTGCAGCGCGGATTTCAGGTCTACACGACCGTCTGCGCGTCCTGCCATTCGATGGATCTTCTCAGCTACCGCAATCTTGGCGAGCCGGGCGGGCCTTTCTACAGTCCTGAATATTCCGCCAACGAGAATCCGCAGGTCAAGGCACTCGCCGCCCAGTTCGAGGTCTATGGCGGCGTCGACGACCTTGGCGATCCGATCTACCGCCCGGCCATTCCGGCGGACACGTTCCGCGCGCCTTTCGCCAACGAGAACGCCGCCCGGGCCGCCAATGGCGGCGCGCTGCCGCCGGATCTTTCGGTCATCACCAAAGCCCGCGCAGGCGGGGCGAGCTATGTCTACTCGCTGCTCGCAGGTTATCCGGACGACCCGGAATATGACGGCGTGTTCGATTTTCCGGGTACCGTGATCGGCGCTGGCGGCGGCCACGGCGAAGATGGCGAGGCGGGCCATGACCTGCACGGACAGCTCAGCCAGCCGCTCGGCCAGTATTACAATCCCTACATGCCGGGCGACGTCACGCCGCAATGGATCGGCGACCCCAGGCATGTGCCGCCGGGCGGTTTCCTGGCAATGCCGCCGATCCTTCTCGAAGGGGCCGTGCAATATATCGACGGAACCGAAGCGACGACCAAACAGATGGCTGCGGACGTTGCAACTTTCCTCGCATGGGCCGGCGAGCCGAAACAGGCAAACCGCAAGTCAGCGGGCCTGAAGACAATCGGCTTCCTCGCCTTGCTCGCGATCCTGCTTTGGTTCTCCTACCACCAGATCTGGCGCAAAGTGGACCACTAAGGTCTTGCCCGGTTCATGAACCGTGAATTGACAAGCCCCGCTTTGGCATCTTCCAAGGCGGGGCTTTTCAGTATTTGGAGACTGAAGCATGACCAAGTGGACGCTCGGCATTCTCGGCGGGTCGGGGCTTTACGACATAGACGGGCTGGAGGACCGGCGGACCGAGGCCATGCCAACACCCTGGGGTCCGCCCTCGGGGCCGCTGGTGCGCGGGCGGATCGGGCCGGTCGAGCTTGTCTTCCTGCCGCGCCACGGCACCGGGCACAGGCTTAGCCCGTCGGCAGTGAATTACAGGGCCAATATTGATGCGCTGAAACGGGCAGGGTGCACGGACGTGCTCTCGGTCTCGGCTGTAGGATCGCTGCGGGAGGACCATGCGCCCGGCGATTTCGTCCTCGTCGACCAGTTTGTCGACCGGACGTTCGCGCGGGAAAAAAGCTTCTTCGGAGCCGGGTGCGTGGCACATGTCTCGGTGGCCGACCCGGTCTGCGTCCGGCTCTCGGCGCTCGCGGGTGACGCGGCGGAGGCGGCAGGGGCGCGCGTGCATCGCGTCGGCACCTATCTCGCCATGGAGGGGCCGCAATTCTCGACCCGGGCCGAGAGCCGACTTTACCGCGCCTGGGGCTGCGACGTGATCGGCATGACCAACATGCCGGAGGCCAAGCTCGCCCGCGAGGCAGAGCTGCCTTATGCGACGGTCGCGATGGTGACGGACTATGATTCCTGGCGCGAAGACGAGGAAGGGGTTTCTGTAGAGGCCCTGCTTGGTGTGATGAAGGCAAACGGTGAGGCGGCGCGGGACATGATCCTCCGGCTGGCAGGGCGGCTGGCGACGCTGGCTAGAACGACGAGCCCGCAGGGCATCGAGAAGACGCTCGACTTTGCCATCATCACGCCACCGGAAGCGAGGGACCCGGGCCTCGTGGCCAAGCTCGATGCGGTGGCAGGACGGGTGCTCTAAGGCCTTCTCTGCAAATTCGAGCCGCAAAGTGGTGTCTGATGTTCCAGTGATGCGTTACCCCTGGGGCAAAGCGTCTGGGGCCCATCTCCTGCAATCCGATCTCTTGGACCCGTGGCAATTTTCCGGGACGGGCCCCCAGATGGCTGACGCCGTAGGGGAATAGGGAAGTCGTGATTTGGAGTATCGCAATTGAACGTGAACTCTAGTCTGCACCCGTCGCTTCGGTCGCGATGGCTGCAAGCGTGCCTTCCATGCGGGCGATCAGCGCTTCGGGTTCGCTGACACCGGCGGCCTCCGTAACAGCCCGGATGTCAATCACCAGCACGTTCACCTCGCCGTCTTTCTCGTAGACGAGGGCCTTGAGCGGCAGGTCGAGCCCGAGCGCGGGATTGGCCAGCATGAGGGGCGTGCCGCCCTGCGGATTGCCGAAAATGAACAGGCGGGACGGGGGAAGGGCGAGGCCGGCCGCCTCGGCTCTGGCCGAATGGTCGATCATGGCGAACAAGGTGAGCCCTCGCGCGGCGACGGCTGCCTCGAGCCGGGCGGACGTTTCCTCAAAGGGGAAAGTGCTTGTTGTGGCAGCGGACGGTGCCGATGTCGCGAGCGGGCCGGATGTTCGGCCTGCGGGCAGGGATGTGCAGGCTGCGGCAAGGGCGAGCACGAGGGCGATGGCGGCGCATGGACGGGTCTGGCACATTGCGGGGCTCCTTCATGTTGGCACGGCATTCCCCTTATCGACGCTCGGCCTGCATTTTGCTAGGTTCCAGCCGACGGGGTGGAGATTGAGACATGACGGACGCAGCGTTCCAGACCTTCGCGAGCGGCGGGCTTCTCTTGCTTGTGGTCGCCGCAATCGCCGTGGCCTGGCTCCTCTGGCTGGAGCGGGATGCGCGCAATGATGCCGAGCTGGCCGCGCTTGACGGCGTGACCCATGAACTGAAATTGAAC